>JBQTHS010000113.1:0-66085 GCA_052389635.1 Bacteroidota bacterium
AAAACGCCGGACACCACAGCAAAAATAGCTTTCACCGCTAACAACACGAAATTCGACGCTGCGGGTGTGCAGTGGATCATCAATCCATATGAAGAATGGTATGCATTGGTCCGTGCCATTGAGCTGAAAGAAGCCGATGCTTCCACTGTCATTCATCTCTGTACGGTTGGGGCTGCCGATGCCGATCCCATCATCCGCAAAGCCCTTGCCCTCGGTGGCGATGAAGCCATCCGGGTGAATGCAGACAGCCACGACAGTTTTTATATCGCTTCGCAAATTGCGCATGTTGCAAAACAGGGCGGCTATGATTTAGTGTTCACCGGCAAGGAAACCATTGATTACAACGGTTCTTCCATCGGTGGTATGGTGGCTGAACTGCTGGACCTTCCCTATGTTTCCTTAGCCACCAAATTTGAACTGTCTGGCAGCAAAGCAACCGTAACCAGAGAGATAGAAGGGGGTGAAGAAACCTGTGAGGCAGAACTGCCCCTGGTGGTAAGCTGCCAGAAAGGGATGGCCGAGCAGAGAATACCGAACATGAAAGGTATTATGGGCGCAAGAACAAAACCTTTAAAGCCTGCGGAGCCTGTTGCCGTGGATACACTGACTTCTGTCACAGGCTTCGAACTGCCGCCTGCCAAAGCGGGGGTAAAATTAGTGGATGCTGAAAATGTGGAGGAACTGGTTCGCCTGCTCCATGAGGAAGCCAAAGCTATCTAACTCTTAAACTCAACCTAAACCTAAATCTCAACCTCTTATTATGTCAGTTCTCATTTTTATAGATACAGCAGATGGCCGTGTAAAAAAAGCATCGCTGGAAGCCATGACCTACGGAGCAAAAGTGGCTGAACAACTGGGCGTCACCGCTGAAGGCGTTGTATTGGGCACGGTAACGGATGATCTGGCCTCACTTGGAAAATACGGCGTGAAGAAAATACATCATGTTGCCGGTGAATCACTGAACCATCTTGATGCACAGGTTTATACCAAAGTAATTGCTCAGGTGGCTGAGGCAAGCGGCGCCACTGTTATTGTATTCTCCAACAATGTGGATGGCAAGGCTATTGCTCCCCGCCTTTCCGTAAGACTGAAAGCCGGTTTGGTTTCAGGCGCAGTGGCGCTGCCCGATACCAGCAACGGCTTTGTGGTGAAGAAAAATGTGTTCTCCGGAAAAGCTTTTGCTAACATTTCAGTAAGTAGCCCGGTAAAAATAATTGCCCTTAATCCTAATGCCTATAAAATTGTGGCGGGTGATGGCGCTGCCGAACTTGTTCCTTTTAATGCCAGTGTTGATGCAGGTAAAGTGAAAGTAACCAATGTAACAAAAGCCAGCGGCGAAGTGCCGCTCACAGAAGCCGAAGTGGTAGTGAGCGCCGGCCGGGGCATGAAAGGTCCCGAGAACTGGGGCATGGTGGAAGAACTGGCCAAAGCATTGCATGCCGCTACGGCCTGCAGTCGCCCGGTGGCCGATGCTCACTGGCGTCCGCACAATGAACATGTTGGACAAACCGGCATTGCCATTGCACCTAATCTTTATATTGCTATCGGCATCTCCGGCGCTATCCAGCACCTGGCTGGTGTAAACAGGAGCAAAGTGATCGTTGTCATCAACAAAGATCCTGAAGCGCCTTTCTTTAAAGCGGCTGATTATGGGATCGTTGGTGATGCGTTTGAGGTGATTCCAAAATTTACGGCTGCAGTAAAGAAACTAAAAGGCGTGGCATAACAATAAAATGTTTTTCAGGCAACCGCAAACACGGCTTGTGTTTGTGGTTTTTTATTGCCAACTTTATAGCACAATTATTATTCTATGAAGAAATCCTTCCTGCTCATTCTTCTTTCCACCGCCTGCCTTATCGCCAACGGGCAAAAGAAAAAAAGCAAAGGCAAAGAAACAACAACCAACTATGAACAAAATGATTCTATACCAGCTACTGTAAAAGAGGGTAAAAAGGGAAAGGACATCAAAAAAGAAGACAAGAAAAATAAAAAATCACCTGTAAAAACTGAATACATATCCGTGGGTGAAGAAATACCCGTGGCTGATACCGCCACCAGGTTCACAGGCCTTATCAAATATCGGATGACATCCGACGACCCGGCTGACAGGGATTCTATGTTCATATGGTATGGCGAAAACCAGATAAGGGTTACCATGTTCACACCCGGCTACAGGGCCGACCAGATATTTGAAACCATTATGATTGCCCGTTTTGCCGACAGCAGCCTGCTTACGCTGGACCCCCGCAGCAAAACCTACAAAACTGAAAAACTGGCTGACCGCAATGCCGGCACTGAGTTCATGCTGATCAACCGGAAAAAAACAATGCCCATACTCGGCCTCACCTGCCCGGAATACAGCGGTGAAATGCTGCTGAAAGATGGCGATGCTTATGAAGCGGCCTGCCTGGTGAGTAAACAGCATTCTTATATTTCACAGATGGATTACAACTTCCTGAATATTCAGCCGGTGGTCTTTGGTTTTAAAATAGTGCTGGGCTGGCGTACCAAATCATCGGAAAATGAAAACACTTATATCATTGCCTATAAGATTGAAAAAGGCAACGTGGAGAGTTTTTTTGACCTTACCGGCTACCGGCCAAAATAAAGGTTTACACAGGGATACAGCAGGATTAATATTGTCAAAAACACCTGCCCGGCGTCCTTCATTATTCTGCCTAAAAGCATTAGTTTCGTACGTCAAATCATGAGAAAGATAGAACTGGAAATCGTGGCACTATCGCACAGCATCACACAGACACACTCCTATGCTGTGGTGCTCGGCGAAGTGAACGGGTTGAGACGGCTGCCAATCGTCATCGGCGGTTTTGAGGCGCAGGCCATCGCTGTAGCGCTGGAAAAAATGCAGCCCAGCCGCCCCCTCACCCATGACCTGATGAAAAATTTCATGAATGCTTTCGCTATTGACCTGCATGAGATCATCATCTGCGATCTGCAGGAAGGGATCTTTTATTCCAAGCTGGTGTGCTCTACCGAAAATGATACGGTAGAGATTGACTCGAGAACTTCTGATGCTATAGCGCTGGCTGTCCGTTTCGGCTGCCCCATCTATACGTATGAGAATATTCTCGAAAGCGCCGGTATCCTGATGGAAGACAGCGGCCAGGGCGGCAAAAAGAAAAAAGGTAAACAGGAAGTGGTGGTGGAAGAAAGCGACATCACCGGCCGTGTAGACCTGAAGACTATGACGCTGGAAGAACTGAATACCCTGCTCAATGATGTATTGGAAAGTGAAGATTATATCCGTGCTGTTGCCATCCGGGATGAGATCAACAGCCGGAAGAAAGGAAAATAAGAACTGAAAGCAGGCAATTTTTCAATGGTATTTTAAGTTTGCCTGTCTCAATAATCCAATAATTCTATTAATCCCATTATCCGTGATTCAATCCTTTAAATAATTTTAATCCGTGATAGTATTCCCTAACTGTAAAATCAATTTAGGACTTCGTATTCTCCGCAAACGACCGGACGGCTACCATGACCTGGAGACTGTATTCTATCCCCTGCCGATTACTGATGCACTGGAAATAATTCCGCTGGCTTCGCATGAAAGAAGCTCATCATTCCCCTTCTCCATATCCGGCGCCGGATTAATGGGTCATCCAACTTCCAATCTTTGCGTAAGGGCCTACAAACTGCTGAAAAAAGATTTTCCCCGGCTGCCCAAAGTAAAAATGCACCTGCATAAAACCGTTCCTTCAGGCGCAGGGCTCGGCGGCGGCAGCGCAGATGCGGCCTTCACGCTGAAGCTGCTGAACAATATGTTCGGCCTGGGTATCTCAACTGAGCAACTATTAATATATGCCAATGAACTGGGCAGCGACTGCCCGTTCTTTATTATCAACAAACCCTGCTATGCCACCGGCCGCGGCGAAATACTCGAAGAGGTTCAGTCAGATCTCTCTGCTTATTCGTTTGTCGTGGTAAACCCCGGCATTCATATTGACACCGGGCTGACATTTTTAAACATCACCCCGGCCATGCCCGAAAAATCTGTAAAGGACATTATCCGGCGGCCAATACAAAGATGGAAGGATGAACTGCACAATGATTTTGAAAAAGTGATATTTGAAAAGCACCCCGAAATAGTGGAACTAAAGGACTATCTCTACAGCTCCGGCGCTTTGTATGCTTCCATGAGCGGAAGCGGCAGCACCGTGTTTGGCATTTTTCCGGAAGGGAAGCAATTGCAGTTGTCATTTCCCCCTCACTATTTTGTAAGAACACTACCCGGCAAGTTGAAGTAAGGCATCAATATCCAGCGTTTCTGTCACCATCTGCAGATTACCGGCGGCATCCCTGGGCCATTGCTCCTGTGGTTTGTCCCAGTACAGTTCCACACCGTTCTTATCCGGGTCATCTAAGTAAATGGCTTCGGATACACCATGGTCAGAAGCGCCGGTGAGCGGATAATCTGCATCAACCAGTCTTTTCAATACATCAGCGAGGTTTTCCCGGGTGGGATATAAAATAGCGGTGTGATACAAGCCTGCCGCCCTTAGCGGAGCAGCTCCTGCATTCTTGCTGTGCCAGGTGTTCAGTCCGATATGGTGATGATAACCACCTGCTGAAATGAAAGCAGCGCTCCCTCCAAAATACTGCTGCACTTCAAAGCCCAGCAGGTCACGGTAAAATTGCAGGGATCGTTCCAGGTCGCTTACTTTCAGGTGTACATGACCAATCCTCGTTCCCGTGGGGATCGTGTAAGACATGTATAAAATTAAGAACCAAATCTCAAGAAACAAGAACCAATGAATAACAGCCAAAGCAACAAATCACAAAAAGAAAAAAAGAGATAAAATCATAAACACCAGTCTCCTACGGAGCAGTTTTTATTTTTTGCTTCTAATTTATTTGGAGTTTGGTTCTTCGGTTCTTGGAGCTTTTTGCTATCTTGCATGAAATTTCAAAGCATCAAACATCATTCTCACATATCTTTTCTGCTGCAGAACCTCGACCTGCTGAATCACCGATGAGACGCATCGCCTGACCGGCCCCCGTTGACCGGCTGTTCCCTTTTAACTTTATCATTTTACATTCTGAATTTTACATTTTATGCTAACAACTATTTATATGAGCGAAACAACTCAATATTATCTGCAGCTCGAAGAACAGTACGGGGCTCACAACTATCATCCCATTCCCGTAGTGCTCAGCCGTGGAAAAGGCGTTCATGTATGGGATGTGGACGGTAAGCAGTACTACGATTTTCTCAGCGGCTATTCGGCCATTAACCAGGGGCACTGTCATCCCCGCATCCTGCAGGCATTTTCAGAGCAGGCACAAAAACTCACTCTTACCAGCCGTGCCTTTCACAGCGACCTGCTCGGTGAATATGCAAAATATATAACCGGTTTTTTTGGTTACGACAAAGTGCTGCCCATGAACACCGGTGTGGAAGCCGTGGAGACCGGCATCAAACTCTGCCGGCGCTGGGGTTATGAAGTAAAGGGCATCGAAGAAGGAAAAGCTATAATCGTTGTTTGTGAAGGAAATTTCCATGGCCGCACTTCCACCGTCATTTCCTTCAGCAGCGACCCGGCATCGAAGAAAAACTTCGGGCCTTATATGCCGGGTTTTGTTTCCATACCTTATAACGACACAAAAGCATTGGCCGTGGCATTGGAAAACAAAAATGTCGCAGGCTTCCTTGTTGAACCCATACAGGGCGAAGCCGGAGTACTGGTACCCGATGATGGTTATCTCGCCAAAGCAAAAGCCATCTGCGGGGCAGCCAATGTATTGTTCATCGCCGATGAAATTCAGACAGGTCTTGCCAGAACGGGTAAGATGCTGGCCTGCGACCATGAGGATGTCCGTCCGGATATTTTACTGCTTGGCAAAGCACTGAGCGGTGGTGTGCTGCCTGTAAGCGCTGTACTGGCTGATGATGCAATCATGCTCACTATCAAACCCGGCGAACATGGCTCCACTTATGGCGGCAACCCGATGGCCTGCAAAGTGGCGATGGAAGCCTTACAGGTATTGAAAGATGAAAAGATGGCGGAGAATGCAGCAGCCATGGGGACATTATTAAGGGCTGAACTGCAAAGACTCCGGTCGCCGCATATCAGCATTATCCGGGGGAAAGGATTGCTGAATGCCATTGTCATTCAACATCCCGATAAAGAAGCGGCTTGGGAGCTCTGTCTTGCATTAAAAGAAAACGGGCTGCTGGCCAAACCAACACACGGCGATAAGATACGTTTCGCACCGCCGCTAATAATTACCAAAGAACAGATTATGGATTGCACAGGCATTATCGGCAAAAGCCTTACGCTGATGGATTGATGCTCTTTTCCTGCTTCAGTTTTAAATCCGGAAACAAACCCGATACCATCATCAGCAGCGAGGCCAGCAGTACCAGCCAGATGCCGTTTTTCTTTACCGGGCATTCGCCACCCTGGCAGGCGGTGATGATAAAGAAATTGCGGATGGCCCAGCCCAGGTTCAGCGCCAGAACCACCAGGTTGGCCCGCTTGGCCCATACTCTCGGCATAAAGTTGAAAAAAAGAAAGAAGGCAGTGAGAAAAAAATGGAAATACCCGGGTTTGCCATAGTTGGTGCCACTGGCATCAATACCGCTTATCGTAATGTTCCGGCTTTCAATAATCACCCAGGGGGTGAAACAGGAAACTACCAGTAGTGCAGCAGCAGCCAGACCGATCCATTTCATGTAGCGCATAAGTGAAAGTATAAGGGATGCAAGATAAAAAAACACCGTTTGTAGGGCTAATTAATTCGGCTTCCTCCATACAGTTTTATCACCGGTTCCCTTAAAATGGCAGCCTCTTCGCTGCAGTAAAAAAGTATTACTTCAGAAATGGCTTCCGGCGTCACCCATTTACTGAAATCAGCAGATGGCATAGCCGCCCTGTTCTGCGGGGTGTCAATGGTGGAAGGAACGACTACAACAGTAACTACATTTGTTCTTTCGGCTTCATCATTCATCAGCTCAGCCAGGCGAAAGATGAGTGACTTGGCCAGGCCATAAGCCACCATGCCCTTACTATTATGTATGGAGAGCCCCGGGCGGGATCCAATTAAAAAAATACGGCCCCTGCCCTGCTGCATCATTTGTGCAAACACCGGCCGGGCCACATGGTAAGCTGTTTCAAAATTCAGTTTGTATTGTTTTAGTATATCCGCTGAACCGGTATCTGCTATATTCCCCATGGCGAATCCCCCGACCGTCAGAACCGCAACATCTATGCTTCCGGTTTTTGCTAAAACGGCTTTCACCATTTCTGCAGCAGCCATTTCATTCATCAGGTCGGCCGTGCTGGTCTCAAAATCCGCATGGCTGATCTCTATCTTTACCGGGTCGTTGGGTATCACGGTACCTGTCACATGGTAGCCTTCCGCCAGGAATTTTTTTACAACTGCCTGTCCCATATTGCCCGATGCGCCGGTGATGATGATGGTTCGCATAATGCAGGTTGATTAACAGCGAAAATACGAAACAAAACCGCCGGGCACTCCGGCTATTGTTTTGTAACTTGTGAGTGATAACCATTTTACCTGCAACTGGGATGTACCGGAAATACTGCCTGGCTACAATTTGCCTGCTATTTGCAGGAAAGATGCAGGCGCAGCTCTGTACAAATCCCGGTCAAACTCCACAAACCGCCGTACTGGTATGCGGTAGCGATGCTTTCATACTTGGCCCCCCGGGTTTTTGCGGGCAAACCCTTGTACCCACTCCTTGTCCTACGGGTTTTACTTACATGAACAAGAATCCTCATTTTTTCCGGATGAACTGTTTCAGCTCCGGCACACTGGGTTTCACCATTGTTCCAAATGAGGCCACAGCAAACTACGACTGGCAACTATTTGACATCACCAGTACCAACCCCGCTGATATTTTTACCAACCCGGCCTTGTTTGTGGCCTGCAACTGGTCTTCCGAACCCGGTGAAACCGGTGCTTCATCTGATGGAGCTGATCTGATGATATGCGGTGGCCCTGGCGGAGCTTTGTTCAGCAAAATGCCTGACATAGTTGCTGGCAGGGCTTATATGCTGATGGTTTGTAACCAGGGTTCCTCTCCGCAGGGTTACCAGCTTACATTCGCCGGTGGTTCAGCCAGCATCACCGACCTGGTGGAGCCGCATCTTTTCCGGGCTTCAGCAGGTTGCATCGGGTCAACGGTCTCTGTCCGTCTCAACAAGAGGATACTCTGTAACTCCATTGCTACTGACGGAAGCGATTTCAGTATCAGTGCAGGGGCCGGCATACTCTCTGCCACTCCGGCCAGCTGTACTTCATTATTTGGTACCGATTCGCTGATACTCACATTGAGCCAACCTTTGCCTTATGGGAACTATACCCTTACAATGGAATTGGGAACTGATGGCAATACACTGATGGATATATGCCAGCGCCTGGTACCTGTTGGAGAATCTATACCCTTGATATCGGCACCCGTACAGCCCACAGCAATGGATAGTATTGTTAAAACCGGTTGTGCTCCTTCGTTCGTAGAGCTGATCTTCAGGAAACCTATCAGTTGCAGCTCCATTGCTGCCGACGGGAGTGATTTTATCATCACCGGGCCACAACCTGTCAGCTATACTGCAGTGGCGAATGCCTGTACTGCCGGTCCTTCCACGCAGATCATCCGTATCAATTTTACCGGGCGACTGGCTACCAGTGGCACTTACCGTGTTGAACTGACTACAGGAACAGACGGCAACAGCCTGCTGGACATCTGCGGAATGGCCACCCCGGTGGGTTCAGTCGTTACATTTCAGTTGGATGACCCGGTCTCTTCACAATTCAATTTTAATGCTCCGCAGTCCTGCGCCGAGAGCACCGTTTCATTTTTTCATGATGGTAATGGCAATGCCAGTTCCTGGTCATGGAATTTTGGGGACGGCACTTCATCAGCTGATCAAAACCCACTAAAAGTTTATACTGCTCCCGGGCAATACACTATACGGCTTATGGTGTCGAATACAAGGTGCACCGACAGTTCCTCGCAGCAGTTGACCGTTGGCGGTTTCCTGAAAGCAGACTTTGATGCACCGGCCATGACATGCCCCGGTGATACCATCCGCTTTGTGAATAAAAGCACCGGCGGTTGGGATAACTGGCGCTGGGATTTTGGCAATGCACAATCCAGCAACCAGAAAGATCCTCCATTGATAAGATATACCGATATCAGAAGAGAGACCTACTACTCTGTCAGGCTGATCGCATCCAGCAGTAACCCGGATTGCCGGGATACCGTTACCCATGTCATCAGGGCATTAAGCCATTGCCTTATTGCTGTGCCATCAGCCTTCACTCCCAACGGCGATGGCAAAAATGATTATCTCTATCCGCTGAATGCACTGAAAGCAGACCAACTCCTGTTCAGGGTTTATAACAGAACAGGGCAATTGGTGTTTCAAACCCGCGACTGGACCCAGAAATGGGACGGCCGGGTAAACGGTGTGCTGCAAGGGGCCGGCATATATGCGTGGCTGCTCAGTTTCACCCACAGGGACAGTAAAGAGAAAGTGTTTATGAAAGGTACCACCCTGCTCCTGCAATAAAAAAGGGCTGGCAGAAACCAGCCCCGTACTAACCCAACATTTCGATCAAACAATATAATTCCAGCCATATTCATCCTCTTCCGATCCTGTTCTTATCCTTTCTAATTTTTGTTTCAATCTGTTCAACAAACTTCCGGGGCCATATTCCGGGAGGTAATAATGTATGCCGTTGATATGAATGGTTTCAATGGGTGCCACCACAGCAGCCGTGCCTGCCCCGAATGCTTCGGTAATGCTCCTGTCCCGGAATGCTTTTTCCAGTTCAGTGATGGATACCGGTCTTTCCTCTGTGGTATAGCCAAAATCCCTGGCCAGTATTAAAAGTGATTCTCTTGTTACCCCGTCAAGGATAGAATCCGACAAAGACGGTGTAACCAATGTATCGTTGATCACAAACATCACATTCATCATACCTGATTCTTCAATGTAGCGGTGTTCGCTGCTGTCGGTCCACAGCACCTGGTCATAGCCCTGCTGCCGGGCCAGTTGTGTGGGATAATAAGCGCCGCCGTAGTTGCCGCCGCATTTGGCAAACCCTGTTCCTCCCTTTGCCGCCCTGCTATATTCTGTTTCTACTTTTACCTTAATGGGTTTTACATATAACTCCGGCACCGGCCCGGTGAAAATGACGAAGCGGTATTCCTCTGATATTTTTACGCCAAACCTTGCTTCACTCGCATATACAAAAGGCCGCAGGTACAGCGATGATCCTTTTGCCGGAGGCACCCATGCTTTATCGGTCTCCACAAGTTTCATCAGCCCCTCTTCAAATATTTCCCGCGGCGGCGCTGCCATGCACATCCTGTCCAGCGATCTGACAAACCGGTCATAATGTTTATCCATGCGGAAGATATTGATGCGGCCATCCATCATGCGAAAGGCTTTCATCCCCTCAAATACCGTTTGGCCGTAGTGGAGTGCAAGCGTAGCCGGGCTCAGCGATAAATTGGAAAATGGTACAATGAGCGGATGCTGCCATGCCCCATTATCATAATCACAGACCAGCATGTGGTCGGCGGTGTACTTGCCAAACTCGAGATGACCGAAATCCACTTCCGTCAACCGGGAGTGTTTTGTCTTTCTTACAGGAATGTCAGTAAGGGTTTCCATTATGTTGGGTTTAATTGATTGCTTCGTTCAATTGTTCATCAAACCTCACCGCCCTGCGCAGGGCATCGTTAATATTGATCACCATCTTCACATTGGCCCTTTCGTAAACACCCGGCTCCACCGGCACATGCAGGAAGCCCAATTTCTCATAGAGTCTGATAGCCCGTGCATTTAAAGTATTCGAGTAAAGAATTATCCTTGTTGCCCCAAGTTGTTTTCCTTTTTTAAAGCTCGCATAACTGATGGCTTCTGCAATTCCTTTTCTCCTGAAGGCAGGGTCAACCGCCATTTTGGTGAATTCATATGTCTCATCATCCACTTTGCGCAGGCCCACTGTTCCGGCAATCACTCCATTGTATTCCGCCATCAGGATGGCGCCACCGGTTTCCAGGATGGCTTTATCCGGGTTGGTCAGCACCCATTCATCCACCGGTTCCATTACAAACCACTCTTCGATCCACTGCCGGTTAAATTTTTCAAAATGAGGCTGGTGCTCCGGGCGGTACTCCACAATGTTTATCTCACTCATCTTTTTACTTTTTTAAATTCACGGTTTACTACATATACCCCGGCCAGTGTGATAAGGATACCCACGGCCATGATGGCGTTCATTTTTTCAGACAACAGCAGCCAGCCCAGCCCCACAGCTACCACCGGGTTGATGTAGGCATAAATGGAAACCAGTGTCGGCGGCAATTTGCTGATGGCAAACACAAAGGCCGAATAAGCGATGAGTGAGCCAAAAACGATCAGGTACAACAAAGCAACCCATGACTCCTGCCCGGCTGAAACAAGGTTCACATATTTGCCGGTAATGCCGCAAACAATCAGCATGATGATACCGGCGATGAACATCTGCAGGCCTACATTGAACAGTATATTCACAGATGATTTCTGTTTCGAAGTATAGACGGTCCCAAACGACCATGACAGCACTGAGATGAGTGATAACCCGACGCCGAACAGGAAATTTTTATTCTGCATTTCACCCAGATAATCAGAAAAAATGAGAAGTACCCCTGAAAAACCAATCATCAGCCCTGCTATCATCCAGCGGGTGATCTTTGCACAAGCGGACAGCCATATACTGAACAAAGCAATGAATAAAGGAACCAGCGCTACAATGATGGCAGCTAAACCGCCGCTGATGTATTCCATGGCCCAGGTAAGCAACCCGTTGGCAATGCAAAGCAGGAAAATTCCCTGCACCGAAATGCGTTTTAGTTCCTGCAGCCCGGGCAGTTTGTATCTCCTTGCCAGGAAGAAAGCAACTAATATCAACCCGGATATGAACTGGCGGACACCCGCCATGAACAGGCCCGGCATCTGCTGCGCCCCCACCCTTGATGCCACATAGGTGGTACCCCAGAAAAAACTGACCAGTGCCAGGGCGATATACGCTTTTTGAAGATCCTTTTTCATCGTTGGTTTTTGTACGCTTATCAAATACTCCACAAAAATTGTCAACATTTTTATAAAAAAACAGATTCAGATTCCGTATTTTTGACTATATCAGATTTAGAACGAGGCCGGAAGTCTGAAGTAAGAGGTCAGAAAGTTTACAACATAACAAAACCTCCTCCTGTTATATCAGGCTTCAGACCTCTGACCTCTGACTTCATACCTCAATCACTATACCATGAAAAAAAACGGTTTTGCCCCCGAAGACCACCTCTACCTGCAGGTGGCCGACGGCCTTGAAAAAATGATCGGTGACGATGTGCTGAAGATCGGCGACAAACTTCCGTCTGTCCGTGTACTCAGTGATGAGTATGGTATCAGCATGGGTACCGCTTTCCAGGCGTATTATCACCTCGAAGGAAAAGGGCTGATTGAATCAAGGCCCAAGTCGGGTTACTATGTCCGCTTCAGCCAGAAACGGTTCCCCGACCTGCCGAAGATGATACAGCCCGACCCGCTGTCGCATGAAATAACTGTGAAGGAAATGGTAGCTTCCATCTATGCTGATATCGCCACACACAGCGACAAGGTCATCAACTTCGCCATTGCAGCGCCGGATCCTTCTTTATTGCCGACGGCCAAGATCAACAAGTCGGTGGTGCAGGCATTGCGTAACAGTAAAGACTCCTGCATCAGCTATGAACACACACAGGGCAACCCGGAACTGAGAAAACAGATCGCCAAACTCTCTTTTAACTGGGGTGGCAAAGTGAAACCCGACGAAGTGGTAGTCACCGGCGGTTGCCTCGAAGCAATGACCCTTTGTATAAAAGCGATTACCCGACCCGGCGATACTGTGGCTGTGGAGTCACCCAACTATTTCGGTATTTTCCAGGCGCTGGAGAACATGGGACTGAAAGTGGTGGAGATATCCTCCTCCCCTGTTACCGGGCTAGACCTGGACTGCCTGCAGGAAGTGATAAAGAAATCATCCGTCAAAGCCTGTGTGGTGATCCCCAATTTTAATAACCCGCTGGGCGGATGCATGCCTGATGAGAACAAAAAGAAATTGGTGGATATCATCACCAAAAACAATATCCCGCTGATCGAAGATGATATCTATGGTGAACTGTATTTCGGACGCAACCGCCCCCGCACCTGTAAGTATTATGATACAAAGGGGATGGTGATGCACTGCTCCTCCCTGAGCAAATCGCTGGCGCCGGGTTACCGTGTTGGTTGGGTGATGCCGGGAAAATTCCTGGAACAGGTGAAACAGATCAAGCGGATACACAATATCAGCTCCCCCACACTCACACAGGCCGCCATTGCCCATTACCTGCAGTATGGCCGGTATGAGTACCACCTGAAGAATATGCGAAAAGCATTGCACACCCAATGTCTCCGGTACCTGCAGGGCATTATTGATCATTTCCCGGAAGACACAAAAGTGTCAAGGCCGCATGGTGGTTTTATCCTTTGGGTGCAGCTGAACAAGAAAGTGAATACATTCAAGCTCCGTATTGAAGCGATGAAACATCATATCTCCATTGTGCCGGGAAAGATATTTTCGGCCAGTTGCAATTACAACAACTGCATCCGCATCAGTTTTGCCAAACCATGGAACGATGATGCGGATTATGGATTGATGATGCTGGGGAAAATGATTAAGAAGATGATGCAGTGACCCGAACTTTATTTTTCCGGTGGAAATAAAAATACAGCGGCAGCCCCAGTGCCACTATCATCAGCCCCAGTAAGGAATTGATAACCGGTTGCCGGTCATTAAGGTAGTTGGTCACATCATTATAAACTGTGGTGACAAGATAAAAGGCAGAGAAGAGGATGAACAGTATTGTTATAACAGGATGCCCCCATATTTTGTAAAGCCTGGCTGTTAGGGGCGCCCTTCTGCGAAGCATGAAAATGCCGGCAGCGCCGAGGCCGTAGGCAATCCAGGTTACGAATACAAACATATTCGCCAGCATATCAAAAGAGCCGGTATAGATGAAGATACCCGTCCATAACCCGTGCAGCCATAAAGCATTGCCGGGGGTTTGAAATTTTTTGTGCTCCCTGCCCGCCCATGGCAAAAAAGTTTTGTCTTTCCCCATGGCATAAGTAATTCTTGTTGTAGCCATCGTATTACCATTAATGGCCCCGAGTGTGCAGATAACGATCATTGCCGCCACTATTGCTTCACCGGTGTTTCCAAGCGCCACACCGATTGCATCGGTTGCCACCAGTTCAGATGCTGCAATCTTTTCAACCGGCAGTGCATAGAGATAAGCCTGGTTCACCAGCACATATACCAGCACACATACGAATACACCCAACAGCAGGCTCCGCGGAATATTCTTTTGCGGTTGCTTCACCTCTCCCGCCATGGAAGCGATATTGATCCAGCCATCATAAGCAAAAAATGCCCCGGTGAGAGCTGCCACAATGCCGCTGAGCAGCGCCCCGCCCTGCTTCGGATTTTCTGCAGCAATAAAATGATGCAACGACCCATTGCCGGAAATAAAAATTCCAATGACCAGCAATGCTATCACCGCCATCTTGATAAAGGTGGAAATAATCTGGAATGCGCTGCCAGCTTTGGTGCTGTAATAATTCAGCCCCGTGAAAAGCAATACCAAAAAAAAGGCCAGTGATTTAACGCCAAAGTCTTTGAGTGGATACAAATCACCGATAAAGGGAATATGCCACACATTAGCCTGCACCACTGCATCACTGAATTGCGGTAGCTGCAAAAAATAATCAGCATAATAAGCACACACAAAAGAGATGGCCGCCACGGAAGCAGTATTTATAACTGCAAAAGCAGACCAGCCGTAAAGAAATGCCACAAAGTCACCAAACATCCGCCGGAAATAAACATAAATGCCCCCTGTCTCCGGCATCATGGCCCCCAGTTCAGCATACACCAGCGCCCCAAATAAGGAAAACACACCGGCGATAATCCATACCAGTGTGAGCCAGACCGGTGAACCCAGTTGCGCCGCCATACCACCCGGATTCATAAACACACCTGACCCGATAATACTGCCAACAACAATGGAAGTGGCAGACCAAAAACCAATTTTTGGGGCAAGCGATGAGGAAGATGGCATATTAATAAAGGAAGATAAGCATAGTAGCCAATAAAAAGTCCCGACATCCTTCGATACCCCGATAGCTACCGGGAAAGGATGCAGGGACTTAAAACATTTTCTTTCTGGTTTCAACCCGAATGCCGACAGCTATCGTCGGCATACCTCCCGGCCGGATACTATGAGCTTGTCGAAGTGTTTTTCCCGGAAGGATTAACAGGTACGGCAGGCATTGGACCTCCAGAAATGATGGTAAGAGCGGTTGCTTGCGGGGGCTAAGGTAAACAGAAGGTTTTTCATTGTCAAGCAGTCTGCAAAAGAAAACCCGGGCTGGCGGGCATCGTAAAATTGCGGCAACCCCGCAGCAAATGCTGCCGTTTGGTAGTCATTAATGTTTTACCTTTAACATCAACCCGGACTTTGTGCGAAAACCCCCAAACTCAGATATGGCAACCTGCTTCGGAGTGTTCAAGGGGATTTTCTTAAGTTTTTTTTCCTGCATTCTTTTTTTTCCCGGCATATATGGACAGGGTTGCCCTCCCAATATAGATTTTGAAGCGGGCAATTTCAGCAACTGGACCTGCCATACCGGAACCACTGCTGCGGTAAATAACCAAAACATTATCAGTGTCGCCCCCTCAGGCCCAATGGCAGGCCGGCATACCATGTACACCCCCGGCGATGCAGGCGTAAGGGACTACTTTGGCAACTTCCCGGTACTGTGTCCTAACGGAAGCGGCTATTCCGTTAAACTGGGCAATGACAGGGGAGGCACCGAGGCCGAAGGGATATCCTATGACTTCACCATTCCCGCCGGCAGAACCACCTATTCGCTGATCTATCACTATGCAGTGGTATTCCAGGATCCCCGCCACCTGGATTTTCAGCAACCACGCCTGGTACTGGAAGTGCGGGACATGACCGATAATGTACTCATCAATTGTTCGTCTTTCACTTTTTTTCCCATTGGTTCATCCTTACCGGGTTTTTTCCTGTCGCCCCTTTCCGCCGACTCCACTGATGTTTGGTGCAAGGACTGGTCGGCCGTAACTATCAACCTGAATAATATGGCCGGAAAAAACATCAGGCTTTTTTTTAAAACAGCCGACTGTACATTCCGCCGTCATTTCGGTTATGCTTACATAGATGTAAACACCGAATGCAGCAGCGAGTTCACCGGCGCCACTTATTGCCCGGATGATACGGCAGTAGTAGTGACTGCTCCCTACGGCTATCAGTCCTATAATTGGTTTGATACTACATTCACCCAACTTCTTGGCACAGGTCAGATCCTTCAGCTTTCGCCGCCGCCGCCTTCCGGCACCATGCTGGCTGTTGAGCTGATTCCCTACAACGGGTACGGCTGCCAGGATACATTGTATGCAAGAATGGTGGATACCCTCACCCTGAAAGCTAATGCCGGGCTTGATGTTACATCCTGCAACCTGGCCCCTGTGCAAATTGGTGCAAATGCAAAACCCGGTGTGGTATATAGCTGGACCCCGGCCGCCGGTCTTACCAATGCCGCTGCCGCCAATCCAAGGGCAAGTCCTGCAGTGACCACCGGGTATGAACTAACTGTGCGAAGTTTGGGAGGCGGATGTGTGAACCGGGATTCGGTGATTGTAGCAGCATCGGTGATTGACAGTTCGCTGCAACTGCTGGGCAAAAACCTGTTCTGCGTTACCAGCAGCGACAGCGCCGTGTTGCTGGTGCAGCCGACAGACAGCATACAATGGTTCCTGAATAATTCGGCCATTGCAGGCGCCAACCAGCCCCGCTACAGGGCAGGGCAAAGCGGTACATATATGGCAAGGATGTTTACCGACCTGGGCTGCTCACTCTCAACAAGAACAGAACAGATAGTAATTGAAACGCCAAGATTACCTGTTGTATATCCCCTGCAATATGCTATCATCAACTTTCCGGTTCAGTTGCAGGCCCGTCCGTTTGGCAGCACTTATTTATGGAATCCCGTCACCTGGCTGGATGATGCCTCTTCGCCAAATCCTTTTTTCAACAGCCCGGTGATTGAAGAAAAAACTTACACGGTTGATATCACTACTGCAGCAGGATGCCTGACCGTTGACACACAACTGGTGAAAACATTGAAGGAAGTAAAGATTTATGTGCCCACCGCTTTCACGCCTAACAATGACGGAAGGAATGATTACCTGCGACCCATCATGCTGGGCGTAAAACAACTGCAGTATTTCAGGGTGTACAACCGCTGGGGGCAGGTGGTCTATAATATGCAGCCCAACCAGCGGGGATGGGATGGCAATGTCAAAGGACAAGTACAAAACACGGCTGTATATGTGTGGACGATGGAGGCGCTGGGCTATGACAACAGGAAATATTTTCAGAAGGGAACGGTGCTGCTGATGAAATAAGCAGCTTGCATACTATTCCGAGGTTTCGGCAATAGATGAAATCATTTTCAAATACTCTTTAGTTGGTTAAATTACAGGTCAAACGGTTTCCGGTTCTCTGCAATAATCTCCGCTTTTGCCGTAAGGCCATTGAGAAAAAAAAATTCCCTGCCATGATCTGTTGTCAACCCCTTTGGCAAATCCACCTTTAGCCAACATTATCTTATACCAGCAAAGCTTTCCTAAGACTGGGGTACATCCTAATACATCTCCTCCTTGATAACTTTCACCCTTTCATCTTCCAGATATTCATCAAAGGTCATCAGCCTGTCAATGATTCCTTTCGGCGTTAACTCGATCACCCGGTTGGCCACGGTTTGCATGAAAGTATGGTCATGGCTGGTCAGTAATACAATGCCTTTGTAATCGGTGCATTGTTCGTTAAAGCTCTGGATGCTTTCGAGGTCAAGATGATTAGTGGGCTGATCAAGTAAGATCACATTGGGGTTTTGCAGCATCATCCGGCTGAGCATGCAGCGTACTTTTTCACCCCCGCTTAATACATTTGTTTTCTTCATCACATCATCGCCGCTAAAGAGCATCTTACCAAGGAAGCCCCGGAGAAAAGGCTCATCCACATCCTTCACATGGTCGGGCACATATTGCCGCAGCCAGTCCATCAGGTTATTGGTGCCGGTAAAGAATTCACTGTTTTCCTGCGGCAGGTAGGCATGGGTTACCGTGCTGCCCCACTCGTAAGAGCCGCTGTCAGCCATTGCATCGGCAGTGATGATATTGAAAAATGTGGTCATCGCCAGCGGGTCACGGCTCAGCAGGGCTATCTTGTCGCCTTTGTTCACCGTAAAGGTTACATCGCTGAACAACACCCTGCCGTCAACCGTCTTTTTCAGTTTCTCTACATTCAGTATCTGGTTGCCCACTTCCCGCAGTGGCTGGAAGATGATGCCGGGATATTTGCGGTAGCTGGGTTCTATTTCTTCGATCGTCAGTTTCTCCAATGCTTTTTTCCTGGATGTGGCCTGCCTGCTCTTGGAAGCATTGGCGCTGAAGCGGGCAATAAAGTCAATCAGGGCCTGCCGCTTTTCTTCCGTTTTCTTATTCTTGTCGTTGATCTGCCGGGCCATCAGTTGCGATGACTCGTACCAGAAAGTATAATTGCCAGTAAAGATTTTTATTTTTTGCCGGTCCACATCGGCCACATGGGTACATACTGCGTCTAAGAAGTGACGGTCATGGCTCACTACAAGGACGATATTTTCATACTCGGCTAAATAATTTTCCAGCCAGCTGATCGTTTCAATATCAAGACCGTTGGTAGGCTCATCCAGCAGCAATATATCGGGATTACCAAATAAAGCCTGTGCCAGCAGCACCCTCACTTTTAAATTAGATGGGATGTCTTTCATCAGGCTGTTGAGAAATTCTTCCGTTACTCCCAGCTCACCCAGCAATACAGCTGCATCACTATCGGCCGTGTAGCCGCCCATCTCGCCAAATTCGCTTTCAAGTTCTGCGGCTTTCATGCCATCTTCTTCTGTAAAATCGGCCAGCGCATAAATGTTTTCCCTCTCTTTGGCCACCGCCCAGAGTTTGGTATGGCCCATCATCACGGTGTTCAGCACGGTTTCTTCATCAAACTGGAAATGGTTTTGTTTAAGGACTGCCATCCTTTCGCCGGGGGTCATCTCAACTGTGCCTTTATTGGCTTCAATCTCGCCGCTGAGTATTTTCAAAAAAGTACTTTTACCGGCCCCGTTGGCGCCTATCACCCCATAGCAGTTCCCTTTGGTGAAGTTGAGGTTCACTTCTTCAAACAATACTCTTTTTCCGTAGGCTAATTTCAGGTCTCTTACACTGATCATCCGTTGATTTTTTTTGAGGCTCGCCTTCGCATAAAGCTTCGGCGGTCGAGGGCGGCAAAGGTACGTGAAATCCGTCATGAGCAGGCAGCGCCAGCGGAATAAAAAAACCCAACTGGTCTCACCAGATGGGTTTTAAGTATATGTAATCACCCTCTTACTTGTCCCTATCTCTTATCGCACATGCACTTTCCCTTCTGCCAGCTTAGTACCCGCTGCATCTCCTACCAACACTATATGAATGCCACGGCCGGCATTCCTCATGTCTATCTGCAGCAAAGTATAAGGCCCGGTGATGCTGAACTGCCGGTCATATATCCTGGCTCCTTTTGCATCAATCACAATGATCCTCCTCTGTGTGCTGCTGCCACCATTGTTGTAATATGATACTGTAAAGCGGCCATCATTCGGGTTGGGGAAGATAAACAGCTTGTCACTCACTTTCGCATCTATCAGCACATCGGCAGACTGGTTGGTACAGGTGATGCCGCTGCTGAAAGTTTCCTGCACCCTTACCCGGTAGCTGCCCACCTGTTCCACATTCACCTGTCTTGTATTACCGGTATTAGGCACCTGGTTATTATTAAAAAACCAAACTGTACTGAGTGTGCCGCCTGTTGATGCACTCGGTGTTGCGGTCAGTGTTGTTATCTGACCGGGCAACAATGCTGTCAACGGTGCTGCGGTTAATGTTACAGATGGAAGCTGTCTCACAATAAGCGTTGCAGATAATGAGTTCACAGGCGATGAACAGGTAGCGCTGGATACAACGCAACGGTAGCGGTATGTGCTTAAACCAGTGCCGGCTGCTGCAATTGACAGTGTAGCAGTACCTGCTCCGGAATAAACTCCCGTATTGGGCACATTGCTCCAATTGGCGCCGCCATCGGTGCTTACCTGCCACTGATAACTAATCGTCTCGCTGCTGGTGGCTGCTATGCTGAAACTGGTGTTGCTGCCGGAGCATATTTCCGAACCTGCGGGTTGTGTGACAAAGGTTACCGGTGCAACCACTGTTAACAATGCTGAAGAGGAAGTGGCTCCTGGCGTACAGGTTCCTGAAATGATACAACGGTAGCGGTTATTGTTCATACCAGTCGTTGCACCTGTTATATTATATACGGATGAAGTGGCGCCGGTGATATTGCTCCAGTTTGCTCCCCCGTCGGTACTTATCTGCCACTGATAGGTGATGCCGGTGCCGATGGCAGTTATACTGAAAGAAGTGTTGCTTCCTTCACAAACCGCAGCGGCAGCAGGTTGGCTGTTTATTGCAGGCAATGTGTTTACAGTCAGTACCGCAGCAGACGAAGTGGCTGTTGCAGCACATCCGGAAACTGATACCACGCAACGGTACCTGTTATTATTCATGGCTGCTGTAACAGCCGTGAGGTTTAGTGTGGCGTTGGTGGCCCCGCTGATATTGGTATAATTCGCCCCGCCATCTGTACTCAGCTGCCACTGGTATTGCGGGTTCGCATTACCCGACGCTGCCACAAAACTTGCATTATTGCCTTCGCATACAGTTGCATTGACTGGCTGCGAAGTGATAGAAGGCTGGGCTGTAACGGTGAGTATGGCTTCATTGGAAGTTACGGAAGGCGGGCATCCGCTTACCACACACCTGTAGCGGTAATTATTCATGCCAGCCGTCACACCTGTCAGCGAATAGCTGGCTGATGTGGCGCCGGGGATATTATTGTATGTTGCTCCGCCGTCAGTGCTCAGCCGCCACTGATAGGAAAGGTTAACACCGGTGGCCGCAACAGTAAAAGTATGATTAGCGCCGGTACAAAGACTTACACTCTGCGGGTGGGCAGTAATGGCGGGTTTTCCATTATCAAAACTCAGCGTTTCATCGCCCCTGATACTGGCTGATCCCTGTGAAGCGCCGACACCCATACCCCTTCTGGCAAAAGCTTCGAGTATAGCGCAACTGTACTGTGCCCCGAAGAAAATAGTATCTGCTTTCATAATAGCGTTGCGGGAATCAATAAAACCCGGGTTGCAAGGCTGCAGGCGAAGGCCCTCAATCACTAATTTTAAAGCAATAGAATTTCCGCCCGTGCCAGCCGGGTTAAACAGGTTGGGATTAATACCTGCCTGCTGAATAATGTACCATGTCATGTCCCACAAAGCTGTACACCAGATAGTGCCCACACCATGCGGCACCGCCACCGAAGGCAGGTTGCCATAGGTCATTGGGTTGATGGCCATATTGGTGGTGTACCTGTATTGCCGGATACCCGGCCCTGTGATCGGCTGGTTCAATGCATATGTACCGATGCCGCGGGGGTTATTAAATCCGTCTGATGGAACAGCGGTTGCCCAGTTATGTGTGATCATCAGTCCCAAATAGTCGCTCCAGCCCTCTCCTGCCTGTTCCACTACTGATAAGCAACCAGCGCCGGTGCCTGTCATCCGGTTGCTGATGCCATGTGTGTATTCATGAGCGATGATGCCGTTGTCCACGTCGCCATCACGGTCAGGTGTCGGCGCCGTCCACAGGTACATCTGCATCCGGCCCCGGGTACCTTCCACACCGGAAGAGAAATTGGCATTGTTGGTTCCGCTGCCGTCCTGTGCTTCGGCCAGCACATAATCGCCTCCCACACCGCCGCGGCCCAGGTTATTGTTCTGATAGTTTCTCGCCGTTTCTGTAAATCCATAGAGGTATGACAGATCATGCATAAGATTATTCCAGTAAAACAGGTTGGTGGTGTTGAACTGCTGGTTGGGCGCAGGCGTTCTTACCGTCGGCTCCAGGGTAAAATCCGGAACAAAATCAAGCGTAAGATTGGGAAGCGGGGTGCTGCTCACCCCGGAGCGGCCCGGCAGGTTATTGGCATCACGGTCATCGTACGCAAATGCATTGTTTCCCCTTGTACTGTCATAAGTAATGGTACCGTCATCATGCCATTGCAGCGTGGTAGCATTGCCTGGCGACATCAGCCAGGGATCGGTGTGCAGTGAAGGAGCGCCGCCGGGGTGTATGGGGCTCTCTGCCGGATATCTTATAACCCGGTAAGTGGCTGTATTTATCAGGTCATTTTTGTACTCCCGGTTCTCTTTATTATTTCTTTTTTCAACAAATGTCTTTTGAGATGGCTGATGCTCTTTGGCTGCATGTTTATGTCCGTCATGTGTTCCTTCGGGGCCCCAGTTGCAACTGATGGTAAGATCTTCTTTGCTGATAACGGTGTTGGTCATAGCATCCACTCTTATCAGCCAGTAAGCAGAACTGTTCTGCGGTGCGGCAAACACCTGCCAGGCCAGCCTTGCGGACTTTCCGTCTTCCACCGGAAACCATATCAGTTCTGCAAAAATATTTTCGGTTGAAACGCCGAGGCTGCCAAATTCAAAACGGCGGCCTTCATTTAAAATGTTTACAGGAACGATCAGTTCCTTTGCTTCCGCATTTATGTCTGTCAATGCAGTTTTCACCGCTTTCACCGGGTCAATGGCGGGGGCGCCGTTGCTGTTCACTTTGCTTTCAATGGAAAGTACACGGCTGCCGGCGGTGGAAACAATTTTTCCGTTTCTAAAAGCCAGTACATGCAACTGGTTGTACACCGGTATCCCCTTATAGCTTTGCTGGAGATACACCATGCGTACATCAGAACCCGGAATAATATAAGTGCCGGTGATAATGGAATTATCTATGTCCTGGAATGATACACCGATGGCGGAACTGTTTTTTCTTACCAGGTCCGTGGCGGTGGCTTTGTCAGTTTCAGATACCTGGGCAAAAACGCTGAATGCAGAAAACAGGAAAACAGTAAGCAATAGATTTTTTCTCATAAAAAGAGGTTGATGGTGAGCCTGAAAATAAAATCAGTAAAAAAATATGTATCAAAATTCAACTCCCCCTTTCAAAGGGGGAGTTGAAGATGAAAGTTATCTTATATGCACTTTGCCGCTGATGAGTTTAGCCCCGCTGGCATCGCCTACGAGCACATAGTGGATACCCCGGCCTGCATTTTTCATATTTATATTCAGCAAAGTATATGCTCCTGTTATGGAGAACTGCCGGTCGTACACTTTTGACCCTTTTGAGTCAATAATCACAATCCTGCGCTGGGTACTGGCCCCGCCATTATTGTTGTAATAGGAAACAGTGAATGTTCCGTCGTTCGGGCTTGGGAAGATAAACAGCGTGTCGCTTACTGTAGCGTCAATAGTTATCACCGCCGACTGGTTTGAACAAACAAGGCTGCTTGGCCATGTTTCCTGTATCCGTACCTGGTAGCTGCCCACCTGCTCCACATTCACCACCCTGATGTTACCCGTATTGGTAATGGGGTTAGTATTGAAGAACCATGAAGTGGAAAGAGTGCCACCGGTTGATGCACTTGGTGTTGCTGTCAGAGTGCTGGTTTTACCGGGCAGCAGGCTGAGGGCCGATGCAGTCAGTCCCACTGCGGGTAACTGGCGTACTGTAAGAACTGCTGCCCCGTTGGAATTTGTGGGCGCCGTACAGATTGCATTCGACAACTGGCAGCGATAACGGTAAGTACTCATAGAAACAGCTGCTCCGGTAATGCTGAGTGTGGCCATGGTGGCGCCTGAATAAACTCCTCCGTTGTTCACATTATTCCAGTTAGCGCCACCGTCAGTGCTTACCTGCCACTGATAAATAATGGCCAGTGTACTGCTGCCAGCCACGGTAAAGCTGGTATTGCTGCCGGAGCATATCTCCGAACTGGCTGGTTGCGTTGCAATGCTTACCGGTGCGATGACCGTAAGTATGGCTGCAGATGAGGTAGCCGCAGGTGTGCAGGTTCCCGAAACAATGCAGCGGTACCGGTTATCGTTCATACCGGTGGTGGCTCCTGCAATGGTATAGGTTGCTGAAGTAGCGCCGCCGATATTGCTCCAGTTGGCCCCGCCATCCGTACTTATCTGCCACTGATAGCTGATGCCGGTGCCGGTAGCAGTTATAGTGAACGATGTGCCGCCGCCTGCGCAAATGGTTGAACTGACCGGCTGGCCCGTTACTGCAGGTAATGTATTTACAGTAAGTATTGCCCCATTCGATATGCCCGGTGTGGGGCAGGTAGCGTTTGATAACTGGCAGCGGTAACGGTTATTGTTCATGGCAAACGTAACACCGGTAATTGTATAAGTGGCCGCATTGGCGCCGGGGATATTATTGTAGTTAGCGCCGCCATCAGTGCTTATCTGCCACTGATAAATGATACCTGTGCCGCTTCCGGCAACTGTAAAGCTGGCATTGCCGCCCTCACATACAGTAGTATTAGCTGGTTGGCCTGTTACTGTAACGGAGCTGACCACCGTCAGCAGTGCACAATTGGAGGTTGCCGTTGGTGTGCAGGTTCCGGTCACCACACAGCGGTATGCCGTAGTGGTGGCGGCGGTTACATTCAATGTGGGTGAAGTGGCCCCGCTGATATTGGCAAAGGCTCCGCCACAGGAGGCAGGGGCGCTTTGCCACTGGTAAGTAAGACCGGATCCTGTAGCCGCAACAGTAAATGTGTGGTTGTTGCCTGCACATAATGTTATATCCTGTGGCTGGGTGGTAATAGCAGGTGGTGTGTTCACCGTTAATGTTGCATTGCCTGAATTGGCGCTGCCGCACTGGCCGCTGGCAACGCAGCGGTAAAGCCCTGCATCAACGGGCTGCACATTCACAATGGAGTAAGAAGTGGCAGTGGCGCCGCCGATATTGTTCCAGTTGGCGCCGCCGTCAGTGCTTTTTTGCCATTGATAGGTGACGGCGCCTGTTGCGGTAATACTGAAAGTTGCAGTACCTCCCTGGCAAACTGCCTGAGATGCGGGGTTTGAGTTGATAGTTGGGCCGGTTCCCGGATTAATAACAAAGTTCACATTCGCCGTTTGGGGCGGTGCTCCGGTGGCTGTTCCGGTTACCTGTATGGTGTATGTGCCGAAAGACAGGGTGTTGGTGCCAGTCAGAGTAACAGTGGTGGTCGGGGTTGCCGGTGTTAACGGATTAGTCCCGAACACAACCGTAGTACCTCCGGGGTTGCCGGCAGATGTAAGGGTAATCGGGTTGGTAAATCCGCCAAGGTATGTGGCTGTCAGCGATGTTTGCATACTGGCAGGCGCCGGGCAGGATGAAACGGCCGGATTCGGGGGATTGAAGGTAAATCCGGAAGGCGGTGCAGTTACCGTAAAGTTTCCGTTACTGATATCGAAGAAAATATTTCCTACCGCTTCAATTTTTATTCTTGCCGTAGTTGTTGTTATGGCAGGAATGGTCAGCGCTTCAGAACCGTCGTTGGGTGTGCTGGTCGTAATAACGGTGGGGTAAGTGAGCCCCCCGTCGGATGAGAAACTGATTTTTACATTGGCAACATTCACCGGTGGTGTGTTAGTGGAAGCCACATTCCATGTAATTGTCTGTGATGAACCGCCCGTATAGCTCTCACCGCCATTGGGAGAAGTTACGGCAAAGGGAACAGTACCTACCACATTCACCTGGAAAATAGAAGAGCCTGCCTGGCAACCGGATGAGCCTATGGAAACTACTCCTCCGCCGCCGGCCCTGTTGTCCCGTACGGTAAGTTTGAATTTCATCGGGCGGGCAACCGGAGAAAGTGTTTCTCCTTTCAAACCTCCCATTGTTGCAGGAGGGTTTGCCGGGTATCCGGCCAGTATGACTGCTATATCAGGGAATGTTCTTATGCCCGTTGTTTTGGGTATTCTTGATTTGAACAAAGGATAAGTATTGCCGATAGGGCCGGTGGCGCCTGCATTCCAGGCTACACCGCCGCCGGGGTTAAAATCCCACCCCTCCCAGCAATAAGTAATGGCATCGCCATCAGCATCCGTTGCGGTTCCCTCCAATGTAAAAGGTGTGCCTGGCGGAATGCTAACCCCGTTATTGATCAGCGGTGCGATAACAGGCAGTGTATTACCGGTAGCGGTATTTACTCCGCAACTGCTGCCATTACCGGTGGCCAAAAAATCACTTATCTCGTCAAAACTTATTCCATGGAAATGAGGGTCGCTGTTGGGCTGTATATCCTGTGCACCGCAAATGCCTGCATAAGCCTGAATAGTAGTGCCGCTTCCGGGTTCGTATTTTGTACTTGTCGGCGATGCACCGCAACCAGACATTGAATGGTTCCCATTATACTGATGCCCCATTTCATGTGCCACATAGTCAATATCAAACGGATCGCCGATCGGGTTGGCCGATCCTGTCACACCCCTTGCCTTCTGACCGGTAACGCAAACAACCCCGAGGCCTGCTACGCCCCCGCCGCCAGTGCTGAACACATGCCCGATATCATAATTGGCATTGCCGATGATTGCATCAATATTCGCCTGGTTTTCACCAAGCATGGCCCCGCCATTATTATTGGTATAAGGATCCGAGCCGCCATTGAGATAAATCAGCAGATCGTTGTTGGGCACCAGTTGCATACGTACAGATACTTCTAACTCATACACACCCGTAACACGGTTCACAGAAGTAAGCATGGCCGCCGCAGTAAGCGGCACCGTGGGAGGGTTTGGCGCACAAACCGCCACTGCATATTCTCCTGTGCAGGCAAGGGCCAGCCGGAATGTTTTTAACTGGGTGCCCCGGCAGGGGGCCTGAATGGATTCGGGCCTGGCGGGATTAGGATTGTCAGGAACATCGCAATGAAAAGCGCTTTTCCTCAATAGATCTTTCCGGAAATAACTGATATGGTATTCATTGCTTCCGCTTGCATACGGATCTATATACCAGGTGCCGTTGGCAGTAAGCACCTGCGCATGAAAACCGGTTGGGGTAAGGTCAAAACGGATAGTGGCATAGGGATCGTCAATTCCCTGGCCGTTAAAAGTTCTCATATCAGGAAACTTAGCGGCTAATGCAGGCGCCATTATGCTGCTTTCCCATACATGGAACCTTGACAGGGTGCCGTCCGGTTTTGGCAATGTGAGCACCGGTGCGTTGTTCCGGTTATACCGGAAATTATCTTCAGAAGGCAGCGACCATAAAAAAGTTTTTATGGACTGAACATCGAGAGAAGATGCCCTGTATTTCTGCGGGATGATCATCCGGACGCCGTTCGCCTGCGGGGCAGCGTTCTCGCCTGCATCAGTAAAAAAATTACGCTGGGCAAACAAAGAAGAAGAGGTTCCCAGCACTGCGAATACAATAAGAAGGGCCTGGTAAATTTTTCTCATAAATGTTTTTTTTGATTGATCCGGTAATAGCAAATCGTTCGGCACATATGGCGGAAGTATAAGCGGTGCTAAAATTAGTGCTAATTTTTCAAAAAAAGTTCCGTTGTTCAACGCCGGTTTTACACAAAAAAGTCCCCGTACCGCCAACAGCGAAACGGGGACTTGTATAAATGACTTTCTTAAGATAATTCACTAATCGTCAAAGCCTTCTTAGTAATCCATTCCGCCCATTCCGGGTGCGGCATGGCTGTGCGGCTCCTCTTTCTTGGGTTTATCGGCTACCACACATTCTGTGGTCAGCAGCATCCCGGCTATAGAAGCGGCATTCTCCAGGGCGATGCGGGTCACTTTGGTAGGGTCAATTACACCGGCTTTCAGCAGGTTCTCATACTCATCTGTCCGGGCATTGAAACCATAATCTGCCTTGCCTTCTTTCACTTTCTGCACCACGATGGAGCCTTCGATACCTGCATTCTCCACTATCTGGCGTAGCGGCTCTTCGAGGGCTCTTTTTACAATAGCCACGCCGGTTGTCTCATCTTCGTTGCTTCCTTTTAATTTCTCCAGTGATTCAACCGCACGGATGAAGGCCACGCCACCACCAGGAACAATTCCTTCCTCCACGGCAGCCCTGGTGGCATGAAGTGCATCATCCACCCGGTCTTTTTTCTCCTTCATTTCCATTTCAGTGGCAGCTCCGATATTCAATACAGCCACACCACCGCTGAGTTTAGCCAGACGTTCCTGCAGTTTTTCTTTATCGTAATCAGAAGTGGTTACTTCGATCTGCGCTTTTATCTGGTTGATGCGGGCATTAATGTCTTCTTTCTTGCCCTTGCCGCCAACGATCGTAGTGTTGTCTTTATCAATCGTTACAGTAGTTGCCACGCCGAGATAGCTCAGGTCGGCATTTTCTAATTTATAACCCTGCTCTTCGCTGATAACGATTCCCTTTGTCAGCACGGCGATGTCCTGCAACATTTCTTTTCTTCTGTCGCCAAAACCCGGGGCTTTTACAGCCGCCACTTTCAGGGTGCCGCGGAGTTTATTTACCACTAATGTAGCCAGCGCTTCACCTTCGAGGTCTTCGGCAATGATCAGCAAAGGACGGCCGCCCTGCGCCACTTTTTCCAGTATATGGAGTATGTCTTTCATATTGCTGATCTTCTTGTCATAGATCAGGATATAGGGGTTCTCCAGTTCGGCTTCCATTTTTTCGCTGTTGGTAACGAAATAAGGGGAGATATAGCCACGGTCGAACTGCATACCTTCCACCACTTCAATACCTGTTTCTGTGCCTCTCGCCTCTTCTACAGTGATCACACCTTCTTTACCTACTTTCTTCATGGCTTCAGCTATCAGCTTACCAATCTCATTGTCGTTGTTAGCCGAGATAGCAGCCACCTGTTGAATTTTACTGCTGTCGTTGCCTACCGTCTGTGATTGTCCTTTCAGGTGTTCCACCACTTTGGCAACCGCTTTGTCAATACCTCTTTTCAGGTCCATCGGGTTGGCGCCGGCGGCCACCATTTTCAGTCCTTCGCTGATGATGGACTGGGCCAGCACAGTAGCGGTGGTGGTACCATCACCCGCAATATCTGCGGTTTTGGAAGCCACTTCCTTTATCATCTGGGCGCCCATATTCTCGATGGGATCTTCCAGTTCAATTTCTTTTGCAACAGTAACTCCGTCCTTGGTAATGGAAGGAGCACCGAATTTTTTCTCCAGCACTACATTACGGCCTTTGGGCCCCAGGGTTACTCTCACGGCATTGGACAGGATGTCCACGCCTTTTTTCATTTTATTCCTTGCTTCAATGTCGAAGAAGAGTTGTTTTGCCATAATAATTAATTTGATAATTTAATGATTTGATAATTTGCTAATGAAAATTTCCCGGAGCTGAAGCATTAGCACAACAGCTAATTATACAATCGCCAGTATATCTGACTCTCTCATAATGAGATAATCTTCACCGTCAATCTGGATTTCTGTACCGGCATACTTACCATATAATACTGTATTGCCTGCCTTTACCGTAACCGGCTCATCTTTTTTACCGGGCCCGGCGGCGATGACGATGCCCCTTTGGGGTTTTTCTTTAGCCGTATCCGGGATAATGATGCCTCCTGCTGTTTTTTCTTCGGCGGCGGCCGCTTTTACAATTACCCTGTCATGAAGCGGGGTAACACTTAACTTTTTAGCCATAGTTGTATTGATTTTTAGATTTTTGAAGATTACGGCCCGCCGTTGCTGATTTATCCTCCGAAGTTTTAACGAAGGGGAAGCTATGGCGGGCAAAGGACGGCGAAGGTACGGGAAATACCATGCCAGCAAGGCTGAAAAAGACATTTTTTCAGTTATAGCCTGATCCCTGTCAGAAGATTTTGCAGCAAAGGCCTGGCTTTGAGACAAAATTTCATTCAAACAGAAAAAAAAACCGTCCCGCCTGTTGCGGGACGGTTTGAACAGCAAACTGATAGTTCTGTTTATTGTTTTATCACTTTAAATTTAAAAGTCTCCCTGTTTATAAAGGCCTGGATAAGGTATGTCCCATTGCTTATACCTGGCGGAACGGCAAAGCTGATCAGCTGCTCCCCTTTCTGAATAATCCGTTTTGAAATAAGTTTTCCTCCCATATCAATAAGCCATAATTCTCCGGCTGTCTCTGGTGGTTTCATAAACCTCACCACAATATTATTCCTGAACGGGTTGCCCATCACCAGCATATCCTGGGCTGCTCCTGGCACTTTCACGACGACAATCGAACTCAGCTTGCTGTCATTGTCAATATCCACACTGCGCAAACGGTAATAGTTCACCTCAGTGAGGGGTTCACGGTCCACAAAACTGTAGTGCAGGGTGACAGAGCTGTTGCCTGCTGCCCGTATAGTGGCAATTTTGCGGAAACTGCGGCCATCCAGTGATTTTTCGAGTTCAAAATGTTTGCTGTCAAATTCTGATGCGGTTGTCCATTGCAACAGGGCGGTTTTATCGCTTTGCAGTTTGCCTTTGAATTCTGTCAGCTCAACCGGTAACGGGAACAAACTCAATGTTGTCTTCCACATACCAAAACCATGTGTGCCCACCAGCAGGTTGGCATCACTGGGGCGGAAAGATAGCGATGATACAACAGCATTACCAAGGTCGGAAGCGCCTTCCTGTGTCCAGCCCGGGGTGCCCGGGAAACCCGTACCCGACCTGTACAATCCCACTGAAGTGCCTACATAATATTGTACTTCCGGTGAATTAGGTACTGCATGTATGGCAGAACTCCGGAATGATGGCAGGGTTAAAGCTCCTTCTACGTTCGTCCATGTGGGGTTTGCTGAATTGGCGTTACCCGTCCACCATACATTACCGGTTATTCCATAATTTGATAAAGTAACGATAACCGTATCGTCGTTGCGGGGGTTTACAGCAATACTGCTGATAAATCCGGCCGGGAAATCCCCGTCTTCTATATCCTCTGGTGCCGTGGCGGCCGCCACTCCTGTTGGATCATCCAACCTGAAAACCCTTCCATCAGATGTTCCGAAAAAGAGGCTGGAGGTAGAAGCGCTGTAAGTGCCCCGGCTGGGAGCCATGGCTGTAATGTCAACAGCTGCAGTAACAGCCGCAGCCACACCGGTCATTGAGGTCCATGTCCCTGATGCAACTGTTGAAGCGGAAGTGGTACGGTATAATGCATTGTCGTTGGCATAATAAAGTCTTTCCGTATTATCAGGGTCAAGTTTAAAAAGTGTTACAAATAAGCCTGAACCTGATTCTCCAGTAGGGGTAATGAGTGTCCCGAATGACGCTGGAAGTGTGGCATCACGCCGTATGATTTCTCCCAATTGAAACCCTACATATTCATATTGCACACTGCTGATAAGATCTGTAAGTCCCACAGAAACACCGTCTCCTCCCATTACAGATTCAAAATCAGTTCCTGTCCCACCTATATTCCTTGTGCTGCCATTATCCTGTGCCCCCCCGATAACTTTAGCGTTTGAAAGACGGGGGTCTATATCAACATAATAATATTGGTATGTTCTGTACCCGGTATTGATCTGGCTCCAAACCACAGGTGTGGCCAGGTTTGCCGTAGTTCGCTGGATGCCTCCATCATTTCCGCAAAGCATAGTGGTAGAACTTGTGGGAGGAAAAGCAATGGCGTGTATATCCGGGTGTGAGCTTGCATAAAGTGAATAACCGCCCGAAGTTGCATACCCTCCAATTCTTGTCCAACTGGCGCCGGTGGTGGTTGAACGGTAAATATTGGTCCCTCCAATAAAAACGGTGGCGGCATCATCCGGCTTTACAGCCACCACAAGATCATATCCTGTCTGGCAGGCAAACGGGTCATTTCCTATCGAACATCCTGCCTCATTAGGTAATGTAGCTGAAATGTCAGTCCATGTTGAAGTTCCGTCGGCCCAGTAATACATTTCTGCTTCGACAAGTCCCGGAGCACAGGAACTGGTTACCCCATTCCAATATAATGCGTACACCCTGCTATCGAGACTGGGTGCATAAGCAATAACTACACGACCATAAGTACCATCTGCATTCCAACCGGCGGGGCTTGATCCGGCACCGGTGCCAGCAATTTTTGTCCAGCTTGCCGATGCCCCGGTCATAGATGTCCAAACACCGGGCATATTCGTTGGTACTGTATTACTGGTCCCCGCAAAAGAAGCATAGAAACGTCCGGTGGAAGTGACAATAATATCGGTTGGCATACCTGTTCCAAAGCCAGCGGAACCTGATGTCAGCACAATGCTCCAGGTTGTTCCGCCATCGGTTGACCTGTAGATAGCATCTAATGCAGCCATATATACATTCCCATTCGTTGGGTCCACAACCAGTGTCATGATATAATCAGCCCGGTGATCAAAACTTTCATATACACCTGTATTGGAGGCAGGCAAGTGTGTCCATGTTTCTCCGTTGTCGGTGGATTTATACACCCCTTTGCCGCGGTATGTGGCTCCTGTGGCGCTGGCGCTGTTACCGGTCCATTCACCTCCGGAATAATACCAGGTATCCCTGAAACCCACCCGTGTATCCTGTGCAATGGATGTAACAGTATGTAAATCGGCTATCGGGCTTTTCCGGGTCCAGGTGGCGGCGTCATCGGTTGATTTAAATATACCTCCGCTTACTCCACCGGCGAGAATGATCCGGTTAGTGGTTCCATCATAGCGAATATCATAAGCCAGCGCCCTTGTCCTTCCGCCAAGATTGTTCGGCCCCTGGAAAGTATAGGGATTGGCAGCAAGCCTGAGAGGGTACCGCTGTTCCTTTAATTGCTGGCGGAGCAGTATCTCACGGGCCTGCGCCAGTTCCATGTCACGGATTCCCTCAGGAATTTTTCCCGTTACCGGGTTCTTCAGCATATTGAACTCATACTCCATCGCCCCCTGGATATCTGTCATCCGCTGATCGGGTTTTCTTTCCCGTTCAATCGGAACTCCTCTATCAGTTTGTTTTTTGAGATTGCGCTGACATGACATCATCAGCATCAAAAAAAATAAAGTAGCAAAACCAGTGGCGGCACGTAGTAGATTTCTCATAGCGCTTTATTTAGTTTAGAGTAGTAAAATGCAGCTTTAAGGTACTAAGTTTACGGCCCGGCCGCTGAAATACTTTTCCCCACTGTCAGTGTTGCAACAGAAAAATTTTCTTCTTTTTAATTCCGTATAATACTGACAATTAAAAACAGGCGATATACAGCCTGATCTAACTGAATTGCGATGCAGGTAAATTTGATAGTGGGTCAGTTTGGTATTTGACTTGTTTTTTGCCACGAAGTCACCAGGTCACAAAGCATTCACGAAGACAACTTTGTGCAACTTCGTGTCTCAGTGACTTTGTGGCTCAAATATTCAAACTGTACCACTACCAATTTTTTTTCATAACACAGCCCTTCTCAAATTTCACCTATCTTCGTCCCCGCCTTCGCTGTCCAACTCCGTGAAAACTCCGTTGTAAAACAGCTACGGTATCACCTTCGGCGACCGAAGGCGGTAAACCCTCAAAAGTTCTTGCGCAATGATCAGCAGAAGAAATATCCGGGTGAAAGTGATGCAGACCCTTTATACCATGAGCAGCCTGGAAAATGATGCAAAGACTGACGCACCTCAGAAAATCCTCGAACAGCATTTCAGCCAGACCCGTTCCCTGCTGGTTTACCTTACCTGGTTTCTTACCGAAGTAAGCCGCTATGCCGAAACAGATGCCCGCCAGCGGGCCGCCAAGCACCTGCCCACAGCAGATGACCTGCATGTGAACACCCGGATAACCGGTAATGAGCTGCTCAGGAAAATGCTCGGCGATGCAGTGTTGAAAGAACAATTCGCCCTGCTGAAACCTGAGCTGATTTATAACGGGTCAAAAAACGACCACAACGATCTTATCCGTAAAACCTATCACCAGCTCACCGAAACCCCGGAATACAAATCTTATATCAGCAGCAGCGGGAGGGATAAAGCAGAAGAAAAAAAGATACTGGAGTTTATCCTCAACGACCTCATACTTGCCAACGAAGTGGTGCTGGCCCACCTCGAAGAGAATTTCTCCAATTGGGATGATGACGGCGAGATGCTGGTGCAACTGCTGGCCGCCTATATGCAAAAGCCCGGCAGCTATAACTTCAACCAGATGCTGAGCCCCGATAAGGAACAGTTTTCCCGCCTGCTGCTGCAAACGGTGCAGGAAAAGGCGGAGCACCTGCAATCGCTGATAGTTCCCAAACTGAAAAACTGGGACCCCGAACGCATCGCCCAGCTTGACATGATCATTATGAAAATGGGAGTGGCGGAGTTCCTGTACTTTGAAACCATACCGCCCAAAGTAACCATCAACGAATACATTGACCTGGCCAAAGAATACAGCACCCCGCAAAGCGGGCAGTTTGTAAACGGGATACTGGACAATATCCACAAAGAACTGGTGCAGCAGGGAAAAATGACCAAAGTGGAGTACCGGAAAGGTGTATAAAAGCCCGGTATGCGGCTTTCACCTAAATTTGCGGTTCTTAATGTTTTAAGGCATGAAAAAATGGGTATTGATTTTTAGTGTAGTGGTCCTCGGTGTTGCCTGTACGGGCAGTAATAAAAAAACAACAGGCGGCAACAATGCCAATGACAGCGCTCAGCACCTGACCGCAGAAGAAAAGCAAAAAGCCATTGCTGATTCATCAAACTTTACCAGCCTTGAATGGCTGGATTCTACGACCAAAGACCTGGGTAAACTGGTAAAAGACCAATCCGTTGAAATCAGTTTCCGGTTTAAAAACACCGGCAGCAGAAACCTGGTCATCGAAAGTGTAACAGCCGGCTGCGGCTGTACCATTCCCGAAAAGCCGGAACAGCCGGTTGCCCCCGGCGAAGAAGGGCTGATAAAAGCCAAATACAACGGAAGCGGGCATGGCACCATATCCAAGGAGATATATGTAAAAGCAAATACAAGCCCCTCTGTTGATCATATACTGACCTTTACCGGCCAAATACAGGAGAAATAAATTTTACCAATTCAAATACTAAAATAATCATCATGAAATTGCGGCTCTCTCTCATACTCACCAGCATTGTGGTTTTTTCACTTAGCTCCTGCATGCCGCCCGGCAGCGGTGATCAAAAAGGCGGTTCCGGCGGCAGCGGCTTTGGCGGCTTCCAGTTTATCTTTTTAGGCCTGATGATCCTGGTGTTCTGGATGTTCTTCATCCGGCCGCAGGCCAAAAGGGCAAAGAACCAGAAAAGATTCATTGAAGACCTGCAGCGGGGCGATAAGATCGTAACCATCGCCGGCATCCATGGTACCATCAACAAAGTAAATGACGACGGCACCCTGAACATTGAGGTGAGCCCCGGCAGCTATATCAAAATTGAAAGATCAGCCATCAGCATGGACTGGACGGCGGCCTTGAATAAGCCGGTGGCTGATAAAAAGTAAACAACAGTTAACTATATCTGTCAGACTGTTCTTTCAGAATTATTAATTAATAAATATTAATTAATAATTTTTTTGAAATGACCCTTACGCATACAAATCATGCTTCGCATTGGTCTTACAGGAGGTATCGGCAGCGGCAAAACAACGGTAGCCCGGATATTTGAAACACTGTGCATACCCGTTTATTATGCAGATGATGCCGCCAAAAGGCTGATGAATACTGACAAGGAGCTGAAGGCTTCTGTCATGCAGCATTTCGGGGCGGAGAGTTATAAGAACGGGGAACTGGACAGGAAATATCTTGCCTCCGTCGTATTCAACGACAAACAAAAACTAGAACTGCTCAACTCACTTACCCATCCCGCCACCATCCGGGATGCAGAAGAATGGATACAACAACAGACTTCTCCTTACATCATCAAAGAAGCTGCCCTGCTTTTTGAAAGCGGCGCTACGGAACACCTGGACAGCATCATTGGCGTGTATGCACCGCAGCATATCCGGGTGCAGCGGGTGATGAAGCGGGACGGCCTGCCGGCAGAAGAAGTAATGAAACGCATCAGCCGCCAGATCAATGAAGAAATGAAAATGAAACTCTGCGACCATATCATCATTAATAATGAACAGGAGCTGGTGATACCGCAGGTGCTGGAACTGCACCGGAAGTTTTCTGCCGGGAGCTGAATTCTCCCAAAGCCCTGCAACCTGAAACTCCGCAATAAGCTATCCGGACTTTCGGAGAACTGAACAACAGCAGCAAAATGCTGCACATCAGCCGGAATAGTTTATATTTATTGGACAAAAACAACTGTGATGAGAATACTTCTTATCCCCGCCGTTATACTGCTGATGACTGCCTGCGGCAACAACAAAAAAAATGAAAAGGACAAAGTAGAAACTGCCGCTGACACAACCACTGCGACCATAAAAGAAGATGCGGGGAACCCGGTTGCCGCTGATGATAAGAAAGGGTCAATTACCGGCATCTGGAAACCGGCAGATGTAAACATCAGGGATATTGATGAAGAAGAGAAAAAAGAGATGACTGCCAATATCCGTATTGAATTTACCGGAGACGGGAAATTCTTTGGATACAATAAAGAGAAAAAACAGGAAGGCACTTATACCTATAATGAGAAAGACGGGCAGCTCACCGTTCTCAACGTATCCCGCGGCGACAAAGCCGAGAAGTTCACTATCGGGTGGGAAGATGGCCTCCTGCTGATGACCAATGAAGATGGGACCGTGAAGCTGAAAAAACAGTAATTCCCTTATGCGTAAAACCCGGATATGAAAAAAATATTTCTCCCTTTAGCCATATTGATGCTCGCCGGCTGCAACAACAAAAAAGATGAAGATGGTAAAAAAGACAAAACATCCGGGGGACTCATTTCAGCAACAGAAGAAAACTCCATTGTCGGTGTGTGGCGGCCTTATGAAATGAAGATCGGCGAAATGACAAACGAGGAAAGAAAAGAGATCCTGGAAAAAGCAACCATCGAATTCACTGCCGGCGGCAGTTATATTTCTCATTTCGATGAGGAAGGCGAAACCGGCTCCTACACATATAATGACAAAGAGAAGACCCTCATCACCCGTTCGCCTGATAACGATGAAGAAAGATTTACCGTAAAATGGGAAGACGGCCTGCTCCGCCTGACCAACGAAGAAGGTGAAATGGTGCTGAAGCGTAAATGATACCGGGAAAGTCTGTTAGTAGCCCATCATCCCGGCTCCCGCTTAAGCGGAAACGGGGGAATGGTAATTGTTCACCAATAAAAACATTACCATGAAAGTTCGTACAAGGGCCCGCTGGCAAAACAGCATCCGCAAATACAAAGTCACCCCGGTAAAATTGTTTGAACCGGAATCCCTTGCCGACATTGTTTCCATCATACTGGAAGCCGAATCCAAAAAATTAAAAGTAAGGGCTGTGGGGTCCGGTCATTCATTTTCTGATGTGGCGGTGACACATGAATACCTCGTTGACCTGTACCGGATGGATAAGGCCAATCCATACAATACTGCGGTGATAAAAAAAGAATACCAGGAAACCAAACTGGTGGAATGCCAGGCGGGCATCAGCATCAGGAACCTGAACCGCCGTCTTGATGCAATGGGCCTGGCCCTGATCAATATGGGAGGTATTGACCATCAAAAACTGGCAGGAGTAATTGCAACCGGCACCCATGGCACCGGAAAAGACATTGAAGCCATGCAGGGCTTTGTCCGTTCCATAGTGCTGGTGGCAGGCGGGGGAAAGACATACCGCATTGAAAAAACAAACGGTATCACCGACCCGGCAAAATTTAATGAACCCGGTACTGAGCTTATACAGGATGATACTGTTTTTTACAGCGCAGTGCTCAGCTTTGGAAGTATGGGTATTATTTACTCCCTGGTACTGGAAGTAAGGGAACCCTATTTTCTCCGGGAAACAAAATTGCCTACTGCCTGGAAAGAGCTGAAAAAGAAATGGCTGGACGGGACCATCTTTACAGAAGGAGATGCCGAATCAGCCGGTGAAGCCCCCCGCAGCGTCAGTTTTCTTATAAATCCGTACAGGCTTAAAGATAAAAAGACAGGAGAAGAGGGACATTATTGTATTGTGATGCGGCATTATAAAGCCAATAAACCAAGAAAATGGAAACTGATAGAAGCATCCCGTAACCTCATCAGTTATATTTTCGGCAACTTCCCCGTTACCTATTATTACACTATCCTTTTGTTTAACCTGCTGCCGCACCGGGCCCCCAAACTTATACGGGGTTCATTAAAGAGTTTGCGGGATAAAAAATTTGTTCACAAATCACATAAAGTGCTTTTCCAGGGTTTTCAATTCGTCAAGGAAAGGGCCTATGACGCAGAGTTTGCATTCAACCTGAATGACACACAAAAAGCCATTGATACCATTGATGAAATAATAGCCCGTGCCCGGCTGATGAAGGATGACTCCCGCCTGTATCATTCATCGCCGTTAGGTGTAAGGTTTGTTAAACAATCGGAAGCATACCTCGCCGTTGAATACAAAAGAGATGTGGCCTACATAGATACCCCGTTCTTACTTAGAACAAAAGGAACTGAAACCATGCTGGAGAAATGCCAGCAGATCATGTTTGAAAAAGGCGGCATCCCGCACTGGGGCAAATCCAATTCCATATTAGACGGTAAGCCGGAGTTCCTGGAAGCAACGTATCCGATGCTTGACAAATGGAATGCAGCGCTGCAAAAATTTAATCCTGGGGGAACATTCAATAACCATTTTATGGAGAGAACGGGGCTGGTTTGACAAATGAGTGGCAGGTCAGTTTGAATATTTGAGCCACAAAGTTGTCTTCGTGAATGCTTTGTGACCTGGTGACCTCGTGGCAAAAAACACGTAAATACCAAACAGTCCCGCTATCGACAAATGCCCTATTTAAGTTTTGCCAGCGCTTCTTTGATCCTCCTCCACCCTTCCTCTATATTCTTCATGCTGTTGGCAAAGGAGAAACGAACACATTTTGGTTCACCAAAAGCGTCGCCCATTACCGATGATACATGGCCCTTGTTCAGCAGGTATAAGCTGAAATCAGCAGCATTGCTGATAACCGTTTCACCATCTGATTTTCCATAGTAGTAACTCACATCCGGAAAAATATAAAAAGCCCCTTCGGGTTCGGGGCAGCGGATACCGGGAATTTCTTTCACCAGGTCCAGGATTTTTTTTCTTCTCGCTGCAAATTCCTTTACCATTTCCATCGTGGGCCGGAGGTCGGTAGTAAGCGCCGTGATAGCGGCCCTCTGTGTCATCGCATTCGCCCCGCTGGTAAACTGGCCCTGCACTTTTTCACAGGCTTTCGCAATATCAGGATGCGCTGCAATGTAACCCAGCCGCCAGCCCGTCATCGCAAACCCCTTGCTCAGCCCGTTTACAATAATGATCCTTTCCTTTAATTCATTTATTTCTGCAAGACTATGATGCTTGCCCGCCGTAGCTTCGGCGGAAAAGGGCCGGGACACAAAGTTGATGTATTCATATATTTCATCAGAGATGATATAAACGTCGCTGTGTTTTTTAAATACTTCTCCCAGCGCTGCTAATTCTTCCCCGCTGTACACTGCGCCGCTGGGATTGCAGGGCGATGAAAAAAGAAAAACTTTTGTCCTTGAAGTAATGGCTGCTTCCAATTGCTGCGGGGTTATTTTAAATCCCTGCTCAGCCGTGCTTTTTACTTCCACCACTTTGCCACGGGCAATTTTCACCAGTTCGCTGTAGGTTACCCAGTAAGGGGTCGGGATGATCACTTCATCGCCATCATCCACCAATGCAAGAATGGCATTGGCCAAACTTTGCTTTGCACCGGTAGATACCACAATATTTTCCGGCTTGTAATCAAGCCCGTTGTCTCTTTTCAGCTTGCTGCAAACTGCTTCTCTTAAATCTAAGTAACCAGCCACAGGGGTGTAATGGCTCCAATTATCATGTATGGCCTGTACTGCCGAATCTTTGATATGCAGCGGTGTGTCAAAATCAGGTTCGCCTAAGCTCAGGTCAATTACATCAATCCCCTGGGCCCTCAGCTCCCGGCCCAGCTTGGCCATCTTTAATGTTTCGGGCTCATTGAATCGTTGCAGGAAAGAAGATAACTGCATGCTTGTTGGTTTTGCAAATGACAGAGCCCGAAGATAGGGGTTAAACCACTGAAATCCAGTTAAAAATGCCTACTCGGCCTGAAAAATAAGCCTGAAACCCTGCTTCGATTTATGGCCCGAATCCCTATCTTTGCCGCCCTTGACCGCCAAGCTTTAGCGTCGGCGGTTCCTTTTTAAAAAAGTATGAAGCTCTTGTCCTGTTCAGGATAGAACAACAAAGGCTAAAATTGTAAATCACCCATTGTATGCAACTGAAAGGTTTGGTTCGTTTTTTTGCAATCCTCCTGATCATCTACTCCCTGTACCAGCTCTCTTTTACCTGGTTTGTAAGAAACCACGAAAAGAAAATGGAAAGCATAGCCCGGGCTTATGTAAAAAAGAATTATAAACCTGCGCTTGAAAAATATCCCGGCGATAAAACATTGCAGGCAGTTTACCAGGACTCGTTGGACGAAGCCTATAAAAACCGGCTGAAAGACATACTTGACAGTACCAAGAATAAAGTGCTGACCTATGGTGTGAATGGTGAAGTGACCTACCAGGATGCAAAAGAAGAAGAGCTGAACCTCGGCCTCGACCTGCAGGGCGGTATGAGTGTGACACTGGAAGTGGAAATGACAGAATTACTCAGGTCACTTGCTAATAATTCTCCTGACCCCAATTTTAACGCAGCAATCCGCAATGCAGAGAAACGCAAAGCCAACAGCGATGCCAACTTCGTAACGCTGTTCCTCGAAGAATATAGGAAACTGGAACCCACCCGGCCCCTCGCCTCCCTGTTTGCCTCGGCCAGTGCAGAAAAGATCAATATTCGCTCTACTGACAACCAGGTGGAAAGCTATATCCGCACTGTGGCCAGAGATGCCTTCGATCTTACATTCAAAAGACTGAACACCCGTATTGACCAGTTTGGTGTGGCCCAGCCCTATATCAATTCCAATCCTGACCAGGGCATCATTACTGTAGAGCTCCCCGGCATACAGGACAAGCAAAGAGTGAGAAAAAACCTCCAATCCTCTGCCAACCTTCAGTTCTGGGAACTCTATAATTTCAGCGAACTTATTGAAAGTATCAATAAGGCCGATGGAGTTTTCTTTGCCATGATGGGAGGAAAAACGGCTGACACAACAAAGACCATAAACCCGGATACTGCAAAAAACAACATACCGGACACATCCGGCCTGGCTAAAACCCGTGATACCGCAAAAAAATTATCAGAGCAGCTTGGAAATGATACAACCGGTAAGACCATTACAGCAGACAAACAGGCAGATGAAGCTAAAAAACACCTTTACGGTTATATCGGCTTCAGTATTGACGACCAGGGCAGGGCAATAGACAATGGTGTGGTCGGCTATGTAAAAGCGATTGACACGGCTTTGGTGAGGCGTTACCTCGAAACACCGGCCATCAGGCAAAACTTCTCAACGCAATTAGTCTTTCTGTATGGCATGGCCGGGGATGACAAGATGAAAAAAGCAGATGTGCTGCCTTTGTATGCCATCAAAACATACAGCGGGGGAAAAGCGAGACTGGAAGGCGATGTAGTGACTGAAACCAATGCAGACTACCAGCCAAACAGCAACAATGCCGAGATCACCATGGTGATGAATACGCTGGGCGCACAGAAATGGAAAGAAATGACCCGTGCCAATGAAGGCCGTTTCATCGCTATTGCGCTGGACAATTTCATCTATTCTGCACCCCGTGTGAATGAAATGATCGAAGGCGGCCGCTCCAGCATCAGCGGAAGCTTCACCATCGAAGAAGCAAAAGACCTGGCCAACATCATCAAGATAGGTAAGCTGCCTGCCCCTGCTAAAATTGTACAGGAGCAGCAGGTGGGCCCCACCCTCGGTAAAGCTGCCATCCGCGGTGGTTCCATGGCCTTTCTTATTTCCTTTGTGGTCATCTTCCTGCTCATGCTGGTGTATTATAATACCAGCGGATGGATCGCAAATATTGCCCTGATATTAAACCTGCTCTTCACCGTAGGTGTCCTCGCGGGTTTCGGCGCCACATTAACTGCCCCCGGTATTGCGGGTCTTGTACTCACTATCGGTATGGCGGTTGACACCAACGTAATTATTTATGAAAGGATAAAAGAAGAACTGTCCAAAGGCAAGGGATATATCCCGGCCATCAATGAAGGATATAAACGATCGCTGCCGCCGGTGCTGGATGCCCACGTCACCACTTTCCTCACGGCGCTTATCCTGTTCTATTTCGGTCTGGGCCCGGTAAAAGGTTTTGCCACCACGCAGATGATCGGTATCATTCTTTCCCTGTTCTGCGGTATCCTGGTGAGCCGCTGGATCACCGAGTGGTTTACCAACAAAAAGAAACACCTCGAATATTTCACCGGAATATCCCGCCGCATCTTCAAACATGCCAAATTTAAATTCATTGAATACCGGAAATATGCCTATATCATTTCCATGATCGTACTGGCCCTTGGTATTGCCGCCTATTTCAACGGGTTCGACTATGGTGTGGAGTTTGAAGGTGGCCGCAGCTACAAAGTGCAGTTTGACAAATCGCTTACCCCCGACGATGTGGAAAAGATCCGCAATGACCTGCGGGTCGCTTTCGACGGGGAAAACCCCATTATCAAAACAGTGGGTGATAACAAAACACTTGATATTACCACTTCCCATTATATTGACAGTACCAGCCTTACTGCAGACTCAACAGTAGAGAGCCGGCTTATCAGCGGCCTCAAAAATTACCTGCCGCCCGGTATCAGTTTTGAAAAATTTGATACGCAATACAAGCAGGGCTCCAGCAAAGTGCTGCCCACCATTTCAGACGACTTGAAAAAAGGCGCTGTGAAGGCCACCATTTTTGCCATGCTGATCATCTTCCTGTATATCTTCATCCGCTTCCGCGACTGGAGGTATTCTCTGGGGACCATTGTGGCATTGCTGCATGACGTACTCGTTACCCTTGCCGTATTCTCCTTTGCCCGCAGCATTGTGCCCTTCCCGCTGGAGATTGACCAGCACTTCATCGCTGCTGTGCTTACCGTTATCGGTTTCTCCATGAACGATACGGTGATCGTATTTGACCGTATCCGGGAAGACAGCCGCCTGATGCCGAATGCACCGAGAACCGAAGTGATCAACCGGGCTATCAATGAAACGCTGAGCCGCACCATCATGACATCGCTTACCGTGTTCCTCACCATCCTCATCCTGTTCCTGGTGGGCGGTGAAGTAACAAGAGGCTTTGCCTTTGCCATGCTTATAGGTGTAATCACCGGTACTTACTCATCTATCTTTGTGGCTGCGCCGATATTAGTTGACCTCGGCGGCAAAAGGGCTCTCGGCAAAAAAACAATGGAAGCTGCGCCGAAAGCTGAAGTTGCCCCGGTAAAGAATTAGGCAGTTTTTTTATAGAACAGAAAAGGGCCGGTTGGTTATACCTCCGGCCCTTTTTTATTATTTTCAGGCAAACAAACCTGCATGCACGCCAGCCATCCAATCGCTTCCCGCAAATATTTAGTCCCGTTTATTCTTGTTACCTGTCTTTTTTTCCTCTGGGCTTTTTTGCACAATACCAATGGAATTCTGATACCACACCTGAAAAAAGCCTGTCAGCTCAGCGATACGCAGTCCTCCTTTATTGACCTGGCAGTTTATATGGGGTATTTTTTAATTGCTGTTCCTGCCGGGCTGGTTATGCATAAATACGGATATAAAAACGGTATCCTGCTTGGCCTGTTTCTTTTTGCGGCCGGGGCGCTGCTGTTTATTCCTGCTGCATCCGGGAGGAGTTTTGCGATTTTTCTGGCAGCATTATTTATACAGGCTGCCGGTGCCACTTTTTTAGAAACCGTTGCCAACCCCTATATGACGATTCTCGGCCCAAAGGAAACAGCGGAACAGCGGCTGAATTTTGCCCAGTCTTTTAACGGTGTAGGCGCCTTTATCGCCCCTGTAGCTGGCGGGGCGTTTATTCTATCAGGGATTGAACATACACAAGAAGATATAACCAGGATGGCAACCGATGGCACTCTAAACAGTTATCTGCAATCTGAAGCAAACACGGTAAAAATCCCTTACTTGATTATTGCAGCAGTAGTGGTGTTCGTTGCCATTGGGTTTTTGATCACCAAACTGCCTGCAGTGAAAGAATCGGGTGCAGCCGATGCACATACAGGTTTTTCACTAAAAGTGTTGCGGCACAGCCATGTCAGATGGGCGGTAATTGCACAACTTTTTTATGTAGGTGCACAAGTAGGTATCGGGAGTTTTTTTATCCGCTTTTCAAAACAGTCAATGAACTTGCCTGAAAAAGATGCCGCTTACTGGTGGGGCTCTATTGCAATGACCGGTTTTATGGCAGGCCGTTTTGCAGGGACTTTCTTTATGCGTTATATAAAACCTAACCGGTTGCTGGTACTGTATTCATTTATAAATATCCTGCTGCTTACAATAGCATTAACCACCAGCGGAAATATACCTGTATATGCTGTAATGGCAGTTCCCTTCTGTATGTCCATTATGTTCCCCACTATTTTTGCGCTGGGCATAAAAGAACTGGGTGAAGAAACTAAAATAGCAGCTTCATTAATTGTTATGTCAATTGCCGGCGGCGCCCTTGCCCCTTTGCTGATGGGAGCCATCTCCGATTCAACAGGCAGTATGCAAAAGGCTTATATAGTACCTTTAATCTGTTTCACAGTGGTTGCCTGGTTTGGATGGAAAGGTTACCGGATAAAACAAGGTCATGTTTAGTTTAATCAATAAAAAAGCTGTCATCACCGGGGCGGGCAGCGGTATCGGCCGGGCCATTGCTTTGCTGTTTGCCGGGCAGGGCGCTGAAGTGCATGTGCTGGAATTAAGCGCAGAAAACGGGAATGCAGTGGCTGATGAGATAAAAAAAGAAGGAGGAAATGCAGCGGCGCATATTTGTGATGTGACCAGCCAGCAGGAACTAAAAACTGTTTTTGAGAAAACAGGCCCTGTACATATCCTGGTGAACAATGCAGGTATTGCCCATGTGGGCAGGGCAGATACAACATCAGAAGAAGATTTTGACCGGCTGATGCGGGTAAATGTAAAAGGTGCTTATAATTGCATTCATGCGGCCATACCGCAGTTGCGGAAAGCTGGCGGCGGTTCCATTATTAATATGGCATCCGTAGCAGCATTTGTGGGCATTCCCGATCGGTTTGCGTACAGTGTAACAAAGGGCGCCATTGCGGCCATGACGCTGAGTGTGGCAAAAGATTATATCAGTGAAAATATCCGCTGCAATTCTATTTCACCTTCAAGGGTGCATACACCCTTTGTTGATGGTTTTCTTGCAAAGAACTATCCGGGCCAGGAAAAAGAGATGTATGACAAACTTTCCAAAACTCAGCCTATCGGCCGCATGGGCACACCGGATGAAGTAGCCGCCATGGCCTTATACCTCTCCAGCGATGAGGCATCATTTATTACAGGCTGCGACTACCCGGTTGATGGCGGATTTATTAAACTGAACAATTAGACCCGCAAACAGGCAGTAAAACAGATACGGATGAAATTAATAAGACACGGACTTTCCGGACACGAAAAACCAGGCGTAATGCTAAATGACGGCTGGTTTGATGTATCCGGTCATATCCATGACTACAATGAAGAATTTTTTGAAACGGATGGAATTAAACGGCTGCAGACATTTATCCAGCAGACTGATCTTAAGCCTGTTTCAAAGCAAACAAGACTGGGTCCGCCCATTGCAAGGCCTTCTAAAATTATTTGTATTGGTCTGAATTATTCCGACCATGCAAAAGAAAGTAATATGCAGCTGCCAGCCGAGCCGGTTGTTTTTTTTAAAGCATCTTCTGCCATTGCCGGCCCGAATGATGATCTGGTGATTCCCAAAAACAGTAAAAAGACAGACTGGGAGGTGGAACTGGCGATTGTAATTGGTAAAAAAGCATCTTATATAAATGAAGCAGATGCGCTGGGCCATATTGCGGGTTATATGCTGCATAACGATTATAGCGAACGGGAATTTCAGCTGGAGCGCAGCGGCCAGTGGGTAAAAGGAAAAAGCTGCGATACATTTGCACCTCTTGGCCCCTTTCTCGCCACCCCGGATGAAATTGCGGATGTAAAAAATCTCCGCCTGTGGTTAACCGTGAATGGTAAAATGATGCAGGATGGAAATACAAAGAACCTTGTTTTTAATTTACCCTTTTTAGTTTCCTATCTCAGCCAGTTTATGAGTTTGCTGCCCGGTGATATTATATCCACCGGTACGCCGGCCGGCGTGGGTCTGGGACAAAAACCCGGACCGGTATATATAAAACCCGGCGATGTGATTGAACTGGGCATTGACGGGCTGGGAAGCTCTAAGCAGGTCGCCATCGCTTACAATAATGAGTAAATTATTAATTAACAGCTGCTCATTATAAAACTTACAGCTATGAAAAAACTTTGTCTTGCCCTGGATTTAAAAGATGATGAGAAACTGATTGCTGAGTATGAGCAATATCATAAAAATGTCTGGCCGGAAATTATCAAAAGCATCAGGGACTCAGGCATTGAAGTGCTGGATATTTACAGAACGGGCAACCGGGTGTTTATGATCATCGAAGCCAATGAGGATTTCAGTTTTGACAAGAAAGCCGCAATGGACAATTCCAATCCGAAAGTAATAGAATGGGAAGAACTGATGTGGAAGTTCCAGCAGGCTTTACCCCGGGCAAAACCGGGCGAGAAATGGAGACTGATGGAAAAAATATTCAGCCTGAACAGCAATAAGTAGTCAGAATCCAGGATTCAGAATTCAGTGGTTTTAAATTGGATAATCACAAATAATTTACCTTTAAAACTTAATTTATGAATCCTGCTAAAAACTTTACTGATTTAATTGTCTGGCAAAAAGCACATCTTTTTGTTTTAGGAACTAATAAATACACAAGTAAGTTTCCAAAAGAGGAAATATATGCTTTAACATCACAATTCAGAAGAGCAGCTGTTTCTATTGCTGCAAATATTGCCGAAGGTTTCAAAAAGAAATCAAACAAAGATAAAATCAAGTACTATAACACATCCCAGGGCTCATTGGAGGAATGCCGGTATTATCTTATTCTTGCCGGGGATTTAAGTTACGGGGATAATTCACAACTTTCCTCTCTTGTTGAAGAAGTGAGTAAAATTTTAGACGCTTACATATCTTCGATTTAGGGTAATTCCGGCTACTGAATACTGACTTCTGAGTACTGAATTCTTTAATGATGACAATTGACTCCCACGTTCATTTCTGGAAATATAACAGGCAGCAGGATACATGGATTACCGATAACATGAAAATCCTCAGGCAGGATTATCTGCCGGAGCATCTTATTCAATCCCTGAAGCGGAATAATGTGGATGGATGTGTGGCCGTACAGGCTGGTCAGACGGGGTATGAAACTCATTTTTTAGCTGAGCTTGCCGGAACACACCCTGAAATAAAAGCTGTGGTGGGCTGGGTGGATCTGCAAAGTGAAACTGTTAGCGAACGGTTGGATTATTTTTCACAATACCCCATCATTAAAGGATGGCGGCATGTGGTGCAGAACGAGCCGGATGATTTTTTGCTGCGTGAAAATTTTCAGCGTGGTATCAGGGCTTTAGCAAAGTATGATTGCACCTACGATGTGCTGATCTATCATCATCAGCTGAAACCGGCGCTGAAGTTTGTCTCAAAATTTCCGCAACAAAAATTTATAATCGATCATTGCGCCAAGCCGGATATTAGAAAAAAAACTATTGATGAGTGGGGCAAGCTGATGAAAGAAATGGCAAAACAGCCTAATGTGTTTTGCAAAATTTCGGGTCTGCTGACTGAAGCCGGCTGGAAAACATGGAGTGCAAAAGATTTTTATCCCTATCTTGATATTGTGTTTGAGGCTTTTGGTACCAGCCGGTTGCTGTTTGGCAGCGACTGGCCGGTCATGCTGCTCTCCGGTATCTATGTGCAATGGAAAAGTCTGCTGGAAAAGTACATGGAAAGTTTTCCGGAAGAAGACAGACAGAGGGTTTTCGGCGGCAATGCAGTTCAGTTTTATAAGCTTTAAAAAATGGATTTATACTTAAAAAATAAAATAATCATTGTTACGGGCGGCGCCAAAGGCATCGGCGCAGGTATTGTAAAAGTACTGGCCGCAGAAAGCGCAGTACCGGTTATTGTTGGAAGAAATCAAACTGACAATGAAGCCCTGCTGAAAGAAATCGGCGGCAACGGGATGGCGATAGCAGCCGAGCTTACAAATCCTGATGACTGCAGGAGGGCAGTAGATGAAACAATAAAAAAATACAGACGCATTGATGGCGTGGTAAATAATGCCGGTGTGAATGATGGTATTGGTCTTGAAAGCGGCGACTACGAAGAATTTATCGCTTCATTGCATAAGAACCTTCTTCATTATTATCTTATTGTTCATCATGCATTGCCTGCGCTGAAGCAATCAAAAGGATCTGTTGTAAATATCAGCAGTAAAGTGGCGGAAACAGGACAGGGCAACACATCTGCTTATGCAGCATCCAATGGCGGACGCAATGCACTAACGAGGGAATGGGCGGTTGAGTTATTAAAATATGAAATCCGGGTGAATGCGGTTATCGTGGCTGAATGCTATACACCCCTGTATGAAAAATGGATTCAGACCTTGCCCAATCCTGCAGAGAAACTAAAGTCCATCACCGATAAAATTCCGCTGGGCAAAAGAATGACAACAACTGAGGAGATTGCCAATATGGTGGCCTTCCTGCTTTCCGGGAAATCTTCGCACACCACAGGGCAGTTGATTTATGTGGATGGCGGCTATACCCATCTTGACCGGTCGCTGTAATTTATCCCGGAAAGAGCTCAGACGTTTGTTTTACACCGCAAAACTGGTTCCGCAGCCGCAGGTAATGCTGGCATTGGGGTTTTTAAAAGTAAAGCCCCGGTTATTCAGCCCGTCCTGCCAGTCCACCTGCATACCATACAGGTACAGTTCATGCGCCTTGTCCATAACACAGGCAATGCCATCAATTTCAAAGGAGTGATCATTTTCGGTTGGTTGATCAAAACCCAGTATGTAGGTCATGCCGGAACAGCCGCCTCCCTTCACTCCTACCCGCAGTTTTTGGCTGTTATCAAATCCCTCTGCTGCCATCAGCTTTCTCACTTCGGCAATGGCGCCTTCAGTAAGTGTAACCGGTATTGTTTGTAATGCTTCCATACCACAAAAATAAAAATTCTTTTTTTGACAAACGAACCCCTTGTTTCCGTAATAGGGAATTTTAACAGGGGAAAATATCAATCCCCGTTGTTTTTGCACATCGCCTATTCTCAATTGTCCATTGCTTATTGTCTATTGCCCTGCATCACCCTCCTTTCATTACATTTGCCTGTATTATAAACAACAGAAATGGACAATCCCACAGTCAGCCTCATTGTAGCCGTTCTTGCTTTTTTGCTTGCCATCGCCGCTTTTCTGAAAAAACCCGCACAAAGGGAGCAGGCAACCTCTCCGGGTTTGCATGGGGCTGTACCGCTGAAGCTGCAGGCTTATGAACGTCTCGTTCTGTTAGCTGAAAGGATTGCTTTACCTAACCTCATCAGCAGGATGAACCAGCCAGGCATTTCTGCCTGGGAAATGAAGATCATCCTCTCCGAAAACATCAAGGCGGAGTTTGAATACAACAGTACCCAGCAACTGTATGTAAGCCCCCTGAGCTGGGATGCAGTGCGGAACCTGAAAGAGCAAAACATCATGATCATAAACCAGGTGGCGGCCATGCTGCCGGCTGATGCATCCGCATCCGACCTGAATAAAAAAATTCTCGAAGTAGTGATGTCGCAGCCTAATGGTTCGTTGCATGAGATGGTGCTGCAGGCGCTGAACTTTGAAGCAAAAAAACTGATGGCATGAAGAAGAGTATATTCCTGATATGGTTACTGCTGATCAGCTCAGTTATGACGGCCCAGCAAAACAGGATAAAACTCGGTTTTATAGGTTTCCCGTCCCAAAGCGGTTTTGGCATTGGCAATATCGGATATGAACGAATAGACAAATCGAAGAAAAAATCCTGGCAGGTTCTTTATTCTATGTCGGGTGGTTCCGTGGCACTGGATGCAGAAACGTATAAACGGAAATGGTTAACGGTGGAGCGCCTCTTCTACTTTAGCACCATCAGCAAAAAACTAACTTATTTTTATTCGCTTTTTCTTGAAACAGGTGAGCGGACTTCAGATCCGGGGCATATTGCTATCTATGATACATCCAGGTATGAAGGGTTCAGGGCATTTGAACTAAGCCCCGGTGCAGCCCTGGGCCTGAAATTTAATTTCTCAAAAAAGCTGGCGATGGAAACAGGGGCAGGACCAAAACTGGTGTGGCTGAAAGGGAAAAAAGAATATTATAACCGCAGGGATAATATTCATTTCAGTACACCCTATAAAGAAACAAGGCTGGGCTTCCGGTTCTTGTTCAGTTTCTCCTGGCTGTTCTGAATTCATTCGCAATAAAAACGCATGCAATGAGCGAGGAAAAAAAATACACAGACAGTGGCATTGAGATCAGGGAAATCTACAGCCAAAATGATATTTCCGGGATCCCCCCTTCGGGGCGGGCTGGTGTTTTCCCCTTTACCCGTGGAGTGCAGGCCGATATGTACCGCGGCAAACTCTGGACAATGCGCCAGTATGCAGGTTTCTCCACAGCAGAAGAAAGCAACAAACGGTATCATTATTTATTATCACAGGGAGTAAGCGGGTTAAGTGTAGCGTTTGACCTGCCGACACAAATAGGATACGACAGCGACCACCCGCTGGCCGAGGGCGAAGTGGGCAAAACCGGGGTAGCTATTGACAGTATCGAGGATATACAAACGCTGTTCGATGGCATTAAACTTGAAAACGTAAGTACCTCCATGACCATCAATGCAACCGGTTTTATACTGCTGGCATTGTATGTGGCGCTGGCAAAACAGCAGGGTGCCGACCTGAAAAAGATCTCAGGAACTATTCAGAACGACATCCTGAAAGAATATGCCGCAAGGGGCACTTATATTTATCCGCCCAAGCCTTCCATGCGTATCATCACCGATATATTTGAATGGTGCAGCAGGGAGGTTCCGAAATGGAATACAATTTCTATTTCAGGTTATCATATCCGGGAAGCAGGCAGCACGGCCGTGCAGGAAATAGCATTTACCCTCAGCAATGGCAAAGCTTATGTGCAGGCCGCAATGAAAAAAGGGCTTGACATCAATGTATTTGGCAAGCGGCTTTCTTTCTTTTTTAATGCGCACAATAGTCTGTTTGAAGAGGTGGCCAAGTTCAGAGCAGCCCGTAAAATGTGGGCGCAGATCATGAAAGACCTGGGCGCCACCGACCCAAAAGCCATGATGCTCCGCTTTCACACCCAGACCGGCGGCAGCACACTCACGGCACAGCAGCCGCAGAATAATATTGCAAGGGTCACCATACAAACGCTGGCTGCCGTACTGGGCGGCACACAATCCCTGCATACCAACGGTTATGATGAAGCGCTGAGCCTGCCTACCGAAGAAGCGGCAAGAATTGCTTTACGTACACAGCAGATCGCAGCATTCGAAAGTGGCGTGGCCGATACGGCGGACCCGCTGGCCGGTTCTTATTTCGTCGAATCCCTTACCCATGAAGTGGAACAGGCCGCCCTGCAGCTGATGAATAAAATAGATGCGATGGGCGGCAGTGTGGCGGCTATAGAAGAAGGGTTCATTCAAAATGAAATTGCCCGCAGCGCTTACGGGTACCAGCGGAAGATCGAAACCGGCGAAAAGATAATTGTGGGAGTAAACAAGTTCCAACTGGCGAAAGAACCATCCATCCCCGTCTTTAAGATTGACGACAGCATCCGTACTGTGCAGGCTGAAAAACTGGCCCGCCTCCGCAGCAGCCGGGACAATGCCAAATGCGACCAGTTGCTCCAAATACTTAACGATAAAGCCGCCGGTAACGAAAATTTAATGCCTGCAGTGCTGGAAGCCGTGGAAAACAAATGCACCCTCGGTGAAATAGCAGATACTTTGCGGGAGGTTTTTGGTGAATACAAGTAACCCCCTGCAACTCCGCATCCCCCTCCCGCAGTTCCGCTGCAAAAAATCTAAAAGGCCGCCATTGGTGGTTTCATTCCTTATTTTCTTCCTATTTTCATCGCCCGATTCAATCTCATATAAAGAAAACACTTTAAAAAAATGAACTTCAGTAACCTGGTATTAGTATGTTTTTTATTGGCCTGTTCAGCAAATGTCAGGGCCCAAAACCCCGGCTTTGTCACCGCCACAGATACGGTAAAAAATGCAGCAGCCGTGACAGAGCAGGTGAAAAAAAATGCAGCCGATCAGCAGCAGAAAGAAATACTGGAAAGGAGAAACAGGGGCAGGGAGCAGCAACAATCAGCAACAGGTGTATTACCGGCTGTCACTGCCGTTCAGGATTTTCCTTTATCCACCCCCGCCTTTATCAGGGACAGCCTCGATAGTTATGTACAGCGGGGCATGCAGCAGTGGCAGATACCCGGCCTTGCTATTGCCATCATCAAAGACGGCAAAGTGATACTCAGCAAGGGATACGGCGTCACAGAAAATTTGAAGGACGCCAAAGTGGATGAAAACACCCTGTTCCTCATCGCTTCCAACAGCAAGTTGTTTACCGGCACGGCTCTTGCAAAGCTTGATTTTGAAAAAAAGCTGTCCCTGAATGACCGGATCACCAAATACCTTCCCTGGTTCCGCCTGTATGATACGAATTCCACCCGCCTTGCCAATATACGGGACATGCTCTGCCACCGCATCGGGCTGAAAACTTTCCAGGGCGATTTCACTTTCTGGGACTCCAACCTTGCCAAAGACTCCATCATCTGGAAGATGCGTTACCTGAAACCCTCCGGCGAGTTCAGGCAGGACTATGGCTATTGCAATTCCGCTTTCCTGGTGGCTGGCAGGGTGCTTGAAAAAGTAACCGGCACTTCTTGGGAAAACTATGTGAGGGTGAATATACTTGGGCCGCTTGGCATGTCATATACTTCAATGAATAATGCGGGCCTGGGACTTAGTACCAATGTAGCGCAGCCGCATAACAACCTGTATGGCCCCCTTAGCATACTGCCCTTTGATAATGTGGACAACCTGGGCCCCGCCACCAGCATGGTGAGCAATATAAAAGACCTGAGCAAATGGATCATTATGCAATTAGACAGCGGCCGTTACGAAGGAAAACAAATACTGCCCTGGCCCGTGCTGCAAAAAACCCGTGACATCAATATCCTGACAGGGAGCCGCAAATCGCCTTACTACCCCACCCATTTCCGGGGATACGGACTTGGTGTTTATTCCACTGATTACAACGGCAGGCAAATTTACTGGCATACCGGGGGAGCTTTTGGCCATGTCACCAATGTTTGTTTTGTCCCGGAAGAGAAATTAGGCATTACCATTCTTACCAATAACGATAACCAGAATTTTTTTGAGGCCCTGCGCTACCAGGTGCTGGATGCTTACCTCAATGTGCCTTATACCGACAGGAGCAGTTTCCAGTGGGGCTTTTATGTACAGGCAAAAAAAGAGATTGATGACTCGCTGGCCGCCATGCAGGCGAGGGTGGATAAAAAAAATCTGCCTGCATCAAAACCGGAAGACTACACTGGTAATTATTATAATACCGTGTACGGGAGGATATCTATCAGCAAAAACGGGAACGGCTTACTGTGCCGTTTTCAGCGCCACCCGGAGCTGACAGGTTTTATGGACTATATGGACAACAATGAATTCAGGATGACCTATTCCCATATCGGCTATGGTATTTACCCCGCAAAATTCTTCCTGAAAAACGGAAAACCTTTTGGGGTGCAGATACAGGTAAATGATTTTGTGGAAAGCGATGCTTACCTGTTTGTAAAAGACCCGAAAGGAACGGTGCTTAAATAAACATGGCCATTGAAAATTTTGAAGTATTTACCAGCTTTATTAACCTTTAACAGAAAGATATTTTTATACTAAAAATGACTTAGCACTTAAAGACTCCTTACCAGAGCTTCCACCACGGCTTTCTCTTCTGTAAGACCGGACGTAATTGTTTATTGGCTTCTTCCCATCTCTTTTCCTCCTCTTCAATGGTTCCGTTATCTTCATAAGTAACCCAATGATTGAAAGCAGTATCGGCCAGACCTGTGGAAACAACCCTGTCTTTGTGCATCATCACACCCACACCATGCTCCTCATCCCAGGTGCAGCCCATCTCAAAACCAATATAAGCATGATTATCTTTTTCCGCTGGCATTATGTGCAGGTAAGTAAGCCCAATGTGTTCGCTAAGTTGAGTGGCTTCTGTAAGCTCAGGGAGATATTTCTCATATATGTCTTTCAGTTCCGGAAACTTTGCCAGTACACCCGCAAGCAGAGAATCCCTTATCAGTGTATCGTTTTCAATAAGGAAGTTTACTGCCCTCACCTGGGCTGCTGATATGATCCTGTTGTCGCCTGTCTCAACGCCTTCAATTTGCAATTTTACCAGGCCAGAGGATGGTTCTCCTGTGTCTCTTGCCCCGTAGCTTCCCTGCCTGCTTTGAAAGCTTGCCCATGCCTGCAGCATTATTTTTGTTTCATACCTGTCGCCGGTAATAGTGCCCTGCATGATGTTATGTGCCTTATTCATTTTGGTACTTCTCCCGGTAAAGTTCAGCGATAAAAAAAGCCCTGACAGGAATCGTCAGGGCTTTGATATCATCAGGCATTTCGCCTTTTTATGGTTTCTGCCTTACTACAATCTTCTTCACATCCACCCGGTTACCGGATGAATTCACCAACTCTACCAGATATACACCGTCTGCAATGGCAGGGCCGAGGTCCACCACTATCTTGGTATATGGGGTAGTTGTAACAGCCGTCCTCCTGTATACTTCTGACCCTTTGGCATCCCAAACCCTTACGGTGGCTGACTCATTCAGCGTATTGAAGAACCGCACCTGGAATGTACCGTTGTTCGGTACCGGGTACACCCACAGCTTATCTGAAGGCAGGCCGGTTATCACAACATCGGGCGAGGTATTCACACAACCATTCAGGTCTGTATAAACGAGGCGGATGGTTCCAATATCATCCACTGTGAGGCCAGACAGCACAGGCAACTGCTGCAGCGGGCTGCTGTACAGTACGCCATTCCTGAACCACCTGTAAGTACCTCCTGCCGGGTTAACGGTTGAAGAAATACTCAGCACCTGACCCGGTACTAATGACGGGGGTATGCTGGGGGTTATATTAACCGTTGGCAGCGGGTTTACATACAGGGTGGCTGCACCTGAAATTACTTCAGAGCAACGCCCTATCAGCCTGCAGCGGAAAGTATTGGTATTATCTGCAAAACTTACTGGCGGGGTGATATACGGGTTAACTGTGCCGGCCGGTGCGGCTATATTCACCCATGTGAGTGTGGTTCCGTCCCATCTTTGCCACTGATAAGCAATAGGCCCGCCATTGGCAGTTGCAATCACTTCGAAAGAACCAGGACTGCCCACACATACAAACCTGTTAGAAGGCTGGGTGGTGATCACAGGTATCTGTGCGTCATTCACCGTTACAGTGAATGTGCATGTTCTTGTGTTACCTGCGGCATCGTATGCTGTGTAAACAATTGTTGTAACACCTACACCGGTAGTTCCTGTTAACTGGAACTGGGTAGAAGGCACATAGTTGATACCTGCACCAGTATTGGACCCTGTTGTGGCGCCTGACATTACCCAGGTCAGCCTTGTAACACCGCAATTATCCGTAAATGTTGGTTGTTGTGGTGTATAAGTGGCATAACACAGGTTAAGGTCTGTATTTCTAATCACAGGGGCAGGGCACAAAGTGAATACAGGCTGCTCCGTATCATTTACTGTAACGGTAAATGAGCAGGTAGCCGTATTACCGGCGCCATCTCTTGCCTGGAAGGTGTTGGTTGTTGTACCAAGCGGGAATGTGCCGCCGGGAGGTAAACCTGTCAGCTGTGTAAGAACAGGCGGAACTACAGGATAAGTGCCGGTGATGCCCAGTATGATATGGTCATTGGGGAATCCTAATGAAGCAAGCGTTACCGGGGCGGGAACGGCGCAGGCCGGAGCTGATATATAACCCGGGGCTGATTGACCCAGGGAGTTTGCTCCAATCCACCATCCGCCATTCGGTACATCCACTTGTGCCACCACAATAGCATTGACAGGCACAGTGGGGGGTGAAGCAAGCACCACAGTAAAGAAAAGATTGTTGCCTGCTGGTACTGCCACAGTCTGGCTGGCAATCTGTGTGCGGGCGCCTGCCGGGAAAGCGCCGGCGCTGGTAAATAACCTTACGGTCACAGTTTGAGCAGCGTTGGCCTGTTCTACACCGAATCTTACATTAGTAATAGTAAGCGGGGCAGGCAGGGCAAGAGGCGCAAGGTCATAGGCCCTCCACCATTGGTTTGGCCCGGTTCCGCAAGCTACAGATACACCTGGTGTGATGGTAGTGGAATTGGTAGTTTGGTTAAGGTTAGCAATGCCTGGTAATGGGCAGTTGTCCGTTACGGTCGGCAGGCTATAATTTACCACTGCAGCGCAAAGACCGGGACTGTTAGATACGGTCATATTAGCCGGACAAGTAATGGTCGGCGGAACATTATCAACAACCGTAACAGTAAATGTGCAACTCGGCCCTGCGGCTGTTGTAGCAGTTACGGTAGTTGTTCCGATAGGGAAGAATGAGCCGTTTGCAGGTGAATAGGTAACAGGACCGCAAAGGCCGGTTGTTGTTGCGGCAGGGAACGTTACGTTAGCACCACAAGCTGTCGGTGAAGAACTGACAGTAATATTCGCCGGGCAGGTAATTGTACAAGCACTGCCGCAACATGCCGGTGCATCCACACTTACATTATCCACTCTCCATCCCTGAACTGTTATGATATCATCGGATGCCATCCTGAACCGCAGCCTGATATTCTGACCGGATGTGGAATTCGGTAATCTTACGGAGCTATTGATAAAGCCGCCGCTGGTACCAGTCCATGCCGGCAGACCTGCAAAGGGGCTCGGGGCTCCCGAATTGATAGTACCGTTATATCCTCCTGAAAGGAAGGTACCGCCCGCCGTAATAACGTCGTTATAAGCGCCGCCATTTATTGAAAGGAATAGTTTTCCGCCATCCCATCCGCTTTCCACATTGAAATTATTTTGGAATGAAACTACGGTTCCTGCTGCTGCAATAGCAATAACAGGGGTTTCAAGGTATGCATCCCCGAAATTGACGTTTGGAACATATGCAGCATTGGGCGCAGAGACATTTGGAGGCGCCGGTGTTCCTGCATTGGAAGTTACCCAGGCTGGTCCATTGGCTGCCACGGATGTCCAGCCAGCCGGAAGTGCAGGCGCAGCTACTCCATCAAAGTTTTGAGAAGTAACATTGGCGGTAGTGCCGATAGGTATGGTAAATGCTACAGTGCCGAGGTTAGAAGCTCCGTCCTGCACCTGAATGGATGCTGTAATGGTGGACAGGCAGGTAGATGAAGTATTAGTAAAGCTGAAATTACGGCAAACAGCCGGGCCTCCGTTTATTATCACCCCATAGTTCTGCGGGCCGCTGGGGGCTATTACACCACCGCTTACCTGCAGTGTTCCCACTGCATTTACTGTCGGGAGGGTACCTGAATTTAAAAGACAGAAACTCATGGTTACTGTTTCACCGGGATCTACCACTCCGTTGTTAGGAACGCAACTTTCTGTAACCAGTGTGGCCGTGCCGGAAATAATAACTGGCGCAGCGGCACAACCGCCCGTAAGGGTAAAATTCGCAATACGGGTTAATTGATTTCCATATTGATTGGTAGCCCAGAATGAATTGTTGGCAGGTACACCTGCGGCGCTATAATCCTGAACCGTTGCATTATAATCCCCCCAACGGAAACCTCCGAAGTTAGTAGCGCCATTAATGATCGTTGCCTCTGGTAATGTCATGGTGTTCACAGGATCTGCAGCGTTCCGGCCTGTATATCTTATCGAAGGATGGGCTGCCGGAGCTCCAGTACCAGCTACACTGTACATCAGGGCAATATTTCCGCAACCGTCCATTGATATTGCGGGCATCCAGCGGCTGTTGCCATCGGTTCCGGCTACGTTTCCCTGCTGAAACACAGTCCAGTTGCCCGCTACCCGCCTGAGTTCATACCATCTCACCTGCCCAAGCCCGCCGTTACCAATAGTATGACAGGTAACAATGGATTCTGTGCCCCCATTATTACGATAGTTTACTTTAAACATCATCCGGGGGGAGAGAGACCCTAAATTTGATCCTGTCTGCTGAGGTATTGACCCGGAGGATGCCCACGCATTAACAGGTAATGGCGTCAGGGGCCCAATAGTAAGAGTTGAAGCGCCAAAATTCGGCGTAACCTCAAAAATACTCAATTGGGTGGCGCTTGTTGGAATTATAAAAAGGCCATTTTGAGTTGAAGTTGTCATCCCTTCCAGCCCAACGGAACCCATCGCAATCATATTGGTCAGCGCCAGTCTCTGCCTTAGCATCTGCGCAGTTGCGGCGCCGGCAAGCATGGCTGTCCGGTCAAATGCCCAAACAGATGTACCGAGGAAAGCAGTTCCCGGCGGGTTAAAATCGTTTGTATAGGCATAATAAGCATTGTGCCAAACAGAAAATTTAGGATAATCAGGAAAAAAAGTAGGGTCTATATAATTATAAATGCTCCAGGTACCTGTTGGATTTGACGTATTAGATACTGCTATTATCAATTCGTTACAACATGCAGAAGGTCCGAATTCTGCCATAAACCACCTGTCTGCCAATTGATCATAAAGTACAATTGGATCTCCTGAACCGGTTCTCCCGGTAAGACTTGCTAAAATTCCGGTCGCAAGTACACCTCCTGCTTTATTGAAGATTCTATATTGTGACCCTGAAGTATTATTTACAATTTGTATAAAATGGTTGGGACCGGCAGCCATATTGTTATCTGTTGGCTGCAAACCGGGCGAGGTTAATCCGTCAATATTTACACCTATTGAAGTACCGGGAATATTTGGAGTAGGTGAAGGATCGGGTCTTTGTAAAGATTCGGTCTTATTGTTTTTAATAGCTTCCTGGTATTCCTTATCCAGTCTTGCCTTCATTTCCTCTTCTAATTTTCTTTTTGTCTCCCTTTTATTCCTTGCAAAATCACCGCTGCCATCAACAATTATCCCGTTCATGTCACGGGTAATTTTCAAAGGCTCACCGTACATGGTGGTGTTGTCAATGTCGGCAAGTTTTGGGGTAACTCTTATTAAATGGCCTGTAATAGCCACGGTTTCAGATTTCTGCTGGGCCTTGCTTTCAAAGCTGAAGCCAAACAGAACCAAAACCCAGGTAATAAGAGACAGGAAGGGAGTAATAAATTTTTTCATAAAGAGTTTTTTTGGTTTTAACTGCATAAAAATAATGCCCTTAGGTCAATAAAAAAATAATTCTTTTTCAGAATTTTGGGAGCTGTTTCCATATCACAAATGGGGTGGTAGCAGGTAAATTCCAGTGTCAGCACGGCAGCTCAGGTCGTTGGCTTCCAACTGTCTTTCAGCCCCACTGTCCGGTTGAAGACCATCCCGCTGGCGCTGCTGTCCCTGTCCAGTACAAAGTATCCCTTGCGTACAAACTGGTAGCGGTCGTCAAAACCGGCAGACCGTAGGGCTGGCTCTGCATATACCGTCCCAATTGTCTTCAGGCTGTCCGGGTTCAGGTAATCTTTAAAATCGCCGGCCTCGTCGGTGGGGTCTTCTACGCGGAACAGCCGGTCGTAGAGCCTGAGTTCAGCCGTGATGGCATGTTTTACGCTAACCCAGTGCAGGGTGCCTTTTACATGGATGCCGCTTGTATCATGTCCGCTTTTACTTTCCGGGATATAGCTGCAACGAAGCTCTGATATATTCCCGCTGGCGTCTTTTAGCAGCTCATCGCATTTGATGATATAAGCGCTTTTCAGCCTTACCATCCGGCCAGGGGCCAGCCGGAAGAATTTTTTGGAAGGATTCTCCATGAAATCATCTCTTTCAATATACAGTTCACTGCTAAAGGGTATCTCACGACTCCCGGCATTGGCATCCTCTGGATTGTTTTCACTGCTAACCATCTCCTCTCCCTGATCGTAATTGGTAATAACCACTTTGAGCGGGTCAAAGACCACCATCCGGCGCAGGGCAATCCTGTTAAGGTGTTCTCTTACGCAAAATTCCAGCAGCCCCATATCCACCAGGTTGTCTCTTTTGGCCACCCCTATCCGCTCGCAAAACTCCCGGATGCTCTCCGGTGTGTATCCTCTCCGCCGGAGGCCGCTGATGGTGGGCATGCGGGGATCGTCCCAACTGGTAACATGTTTCTCCGTTACCAACTGCAAAAGTTTTCTTTTACTGGTGATGGTATAATTAATATTACGGCGGGCAAACTCATACTGGTGCGAGGGGAATATCTCTAATTTTTCGATCAGCCAGTCGTACAGCTCCCGGTGAGGGACAAACTCCATGGTGCATATGGAATGGGTAACTTCTTCAATGGAATCGCTCTGTCCATGCGCCATGTCATACATGGGATAGATGCACCATGTGTCGCCGGTGCGGTGGTGATAGGCATGCTTGATGCGGTACAACACCGGGTCCCTCATCAGCATATTGATATGGGCCATGTCAATCTTTGCCCGCAGGGTGCGGCTGCCGTCGGGGATTTCGCCGTTTTTCATCCGGATAAAGAGGTCTTGATTTTCTTCGATACTCCTGTCCCTGTATGTACTATTTTTCCCGGGCTCTGTGGGTGTGCCCTTTATCGCCGCCAGTTCTTCCGAAGTTGAGTCGTCCACATAGGCAAGGCCTTTATCAATCAGCTTGAGCGCATATTGATATAATGTACCGAAGTAGTCGCTGGCATAGCGTTCATGTTTCCATTCAAAACCCAGCCAGCGAACATCTTCCTTGATGCTGTCCACATATTCTGTTTCTTCTGTTTCGGGATTGGTATCGTCAAAACGCAGGTTGGTATAACCCGGATATTTTTTTGTAAGGCCAAAGTTCAGGCAAATACTGCTTGCATGGCCCAGATGTAAATAACCATTCGGCTCCGGCGGGAAACGGGTGACGACACTTTTATATTTCCCTTCCTTCAGGTGCTGTTCGATGATTTCTTCGAGGAAATTAAGGCTGCGTTCTTCTGACATAAGGCTTTATAAATGAGTGGCAAAGGTAGCGATAAATGAAAAAGGAGTTTTAATTCAAATAGGATTTCATCTCTTGCCGGACCTCTATTGCCATGGCTCTTGCTTTTTCAGCAAAGTCTTCCTTATCCGATGCATAAATAACAGCCCTGCTGGAATTAACCAGAATACCACAATCATCTGTCATTGCTTTTTCAGAAATTTCTTTCAGGCTGCCACCCTGCGTCCCCACACCCGGAACAAGATAGAAATGATGAGGAGTGAGCTTTCGGATATTAATAAATGAATCAGCCTGTGTGGCGCCGACTACAAACATTAAGTTCTCAGGACTACCCCAGGATGAAACTGTTTTCAGAACTTTCTCATAGAGTAACCCATCACCAGCCTCTTGCATTTCAAAATCGCCTGCTCCTTTATTGGAAGTTAATCCCAATACAATGGCCCATTTGCCTTCATACTGTAAAAAAGGTTTTATACTGTCCTCTCCCATATAAGGGGCAACCGTCACCGCATCAAACGGTAATGTCTCAAAGAATGCTTTGGCATACTGATCCGATGTGTTGCCGATATCACCCCGTTTGGCATCGGCTATCTTAAAATGCTCATCCCCGATATAGTGTACTGTTTTCTCCATCGCTTGCCAGCCCTTTACTCCCAACGCTTCATAAAAGGCGGTATTGATCTTATAGCTGACACATAGATCCCTGGTGGCATCAATGATGGCTTTGTTGAAAGCGAATACAGGGTCGGGGTCGTTTAAAAGATGTTTGGGAATCTTAGTAATGTCGGTGTCCAGACCAACACAGAGATAGGATTTCTTTTCCCGGATATGTTGAATGAGTTGCTGGCGGGTCATGCTGGTTGCTGGTTGCTGGTTGCTGGTTTCTTGATGCTTGTTACTGGTTACTGGTAATTGGCTGCAAAACTAACCAGAAACAAGCAACCAGTAACATCCGCTATACCCGTTCGATAATGGAAGCAAGAACTTTCTCACTATCCCATTTTCCTTCAATTCCGGGTATGCTCATCACTTCCTGCATGATCGCCTCCTGCATCTGCCCCCTTTTCAATGCCTCACTGTAGCGGATATGCGGGCTGAAGGTTACCTGCGAATAGGCGGGTATCCATTTGTCCGGGTATTTTTCATGCAGCCTGGCCTCTATTTTTTTCTGGAGTAAGAATTTGGGGTCGGCCGTTTTATCCCGCATCTCGGTAAAATTGCTGATGGCCAAATCAGCTATTGCATCAGTATCCGGTTTGCGCAGGGCCTGATATTCCTGTAAAATAGTTCCCCAGTCATCGCCGTTCTTTTCTATCAGTTCATCCAGTATCCGGCAGTCTTCAAATCCGCAGTTCATCCCCTGCCCGAAAAAAGGAACAATGGCATGGGCGGCATCGCCTATCAACGCAAACTTATCCTCCCTTATCCATGGAAAACATTTTATTGTAACAAGCGATGAGGTTGGGTTAGCAAAGAATTCGTTGATATAATCAGGCATCAGCGGCACTGCGTCGGGGAAGGTCTTTTGGAAAAAATCTTTTACCCCTGATTCCGTTTTCAGCTTTTCAAAGGATGCTTCTCCCTCAAAAGGGAAAAACAACGTGCAGGTAAATGTTTTATCCAGGTTCGGTAATGCAATCAGCATATAATCTTTCCGGGGCCAGATATGCAGGGCGTTTATTTCCATGGCGAAATCACCCGAAGTTGCCGGAGGAATGGTTAATTCTTTATAGCCGCAATCAATATAGTGCTGCTGGTAATCAAATTTATCATGCTGCAACTGGTGCTGTAATCGGGCGGCTGAAAAGGCCCCATCGGCGCCGAATATAAGTGCTGAGTCAATAGTAGATAGTCCTGAGTCGGGCAGTTCAAAAGTTACAGTGTTTATCTTCCAGTCAACAGTATTGCATTTATGATAAAAGAAAATCCCAACACCCTGCTCCTCCGCCAAATCCATAAGTTTCATGTTCAGTGTGGCCCTTGAAACGGAATTGATGTACTGACCTTCTTTTCCATACCGCTGAAAGGCGGTTGTTCCATCCTGATTATGAATAAACCGGCCATGCATGGGGATCGAAATTTTTTTGATCTCATCGGCCAGCCCTACTTTTTCTAATGCCAGCAAGCCACGGTCACTCAACGCCAGGTTGATGGAACGTCCGGCAATCATTTTTTCCTTCCGCATATCGCCGCGGCGCTCGAATACTTTTACTTTATACCCTCTTTTGGATAAACAGATAGAAAGAAGTGAGCCTACAAGACCTGCGCCGATTATAGAAACATCCTTCTTCATTAAAATATCTATTAAACAGATTTCCCGGGTACTGGTTAATAGGTTGATTTGTTAACTGGTTAATTAGGCCCCATAAACGACTTCCCTACTCTAAACCCTAATTAACTAATACCCAATTAACCAATTAACTTATTTAAAATAGCGCCAAATCTCCAGACATCCTCAAACGAATTATACAAGGGCACCGGCGCCACCCGGATCACATTCGGCTCCCGCCAGTCAGCAATCAACCCTTGCTTTGTCAATTCATCAAAAAATTTCTTACCGTCCCTCAGCATCAGCATAGAAACCTGGCAGCCTCTCTCCTCTTCATTTGCCGGGGTAATTATTTCTACTACTTTACCAGGCTGCCTGCTGTTAATATCATTCAGGATAAAATGCAGGTAAGCTGTTAACTGTTTTCTTTTTTTATGCAAATGATTCATTCCGGCTTCTTCAAATACATCCAGTGAGGCTTTATGTGCTGCCATGCTCAATATGGGTGCATTGCTTTATTGCCAGCCTTCTGCAGTGGGTATCGGCTCAAATCCCTTTTCCATTTTGAAACGGGTTTCTTTTTTATAACCCCACCAGCCGGCAAATCTTGGTAACTCTTTATTGACGACATGTTTTTCATGAATATAAGCTCCTGCTACTCCGCCCGGTCCGCTGTTGAGATATTTATAGGAACACCAGCAGGCGAAATCTGCATTCCAGTTGTGCATCTGCAATTCCACATTGCCGGCAGCATGTGCTAAATCAAACCCCGCATAAGCGCCAACTGAATGAGCTGCTTCGGTAATAGCTTTCATATCGAACAACTGACCGGTGTAATAATTGACGCCGCCGAATAAGACGAGAGCTGTTTGATTGCCTGATTGTTTGATGGCTGAAATGATGTCTTCATGCCTGATGGCATACTCTCCTTGTCTGGGTTCTACTTCAATGATGGCATCTTCCGGGTCAAAACCGTGATAACGCACCTGTGATTCAAATGCATACTGATCTGAAGGAAATGCTTTGGCTTCGCAAATGATTTTATACCGTTGTTTTGTTGGCCGGTAAAATGTTACCATCAGCAAATGTAGATTTACCGTGAGCTGGTTCATCACCACCACTTCATTTTCTTTGCAGCCAATGATCCTTGATAATTGTTTCGGGAATATCTCATGATAAGGCATCCAGGGGTTCCTTGCATGAAAATGCCCTTCCACGCCCAGGCTGGCCCAGTCCTCCAGTTCGTCCACTACATAATCCTGTGTTCGCTTTGGCTGTAATCCAAGTGAATTGCCGGTGAAATAGATACATTCTTTACCGAACAGGATGGGGATATAGAACATTTCCCGGAAATGTTTCAATGGGTCCTGCTCGTCCAGACTTTTAGCAAATTCAAGTGTGTTCTGAAATATCATTCTATACTTTTTTTACCGCAGAGAAAAGAGAGCGCTCCGAAGGAGCCCCTTCGGGGCAGAGTTTACGCTGAGTCTCTCTGCGATGCCTCATGCTTCTCATGTTCTCTGCGGTCAATATCCTAATCAACAGTTGCCATAACTTTCAACTCAATGGCAATTGAGGTTGGCAAACTTTTCACTTCTACCGTTGTGCGGCAGGCCTGCACCGAAGTAAAATAGTCCGCATATATCTTATTATACACCGGGAAATCTTTTTTCATATTGACCAGGAATACCGTCACATCAATTATCTTATCCCAGCTGCTGCCGCTGGCTTCCAGCACGGCTTTTACATTGGCGAAAACAGCATGGCATTCGGCTTCAATGTCATAGGACTTTACTTTCCCTTTCTTACTCAGCTTAAGCCCGGGAATAGAATTGTCTCGAGGGTTTCTCGGCCCGATACCTGAAAGAAACAAAAGATTGCCCACTTTTCTTGCATGAGGATAAGCGCCTAAAGGAGTTGATGCGTTTTCTGTTTTGATAATTTCCGACATAATAATTCAGAGTTATGAATTATGAGTTATGAATAGGGGGCAAACCAATTCATAACTCATAATTCCAAATTCATAATTCTATACACACATTCTTCGCTTCTGTAAAAAACCGCAACGCCTCCCACCCACCTTCTCTTCCAACACCACTATTTTTCATTCCGCCGAACGGTGTTCGTAAATCTCTAAGCAACCAACAATTAATCCAGATAATGCCGCTTTCCACTTTTGCAGCTACCCGGTTTGCTCTTGAGATATCATTTGTCCATATGGTTGCCGCCAGCCCATACTGTGTTGCATTTGCCAGTTGCAATGCTTCTTCCTCTGTTTTAAATGACTGCAAGCTAACAACAGGCCCGAATATTTCTTCCTGGTTAGTTTTACAATTTGGGCTCAATCCTTCGATCACTGTCGGCTGAATAAAATACCCGTTGGCACAGCGGCCGTCCAATTTAACTGCATTACCGCCGCATAATATCTTTCCTCCTTCCTCCTTTGCAATATCAATG
>JBQTHS010000114.1:0-65577 GCA_052389635.1 Bacteroidota bacterium
TACCGCAACTTCACCGATAATTTTATTGAGGTCATTAAGCTTATCTCTGCTTCTCCAAAATATGTTTTAAAACATTTTACAGGTGATTATTCTGTCTTCATAAAGCTATACGCCGGAGGTAAAAGATGCCAGTCGCTGATGGCGCACAATTTTAACTGGGAATGGGCCTGCCTGGCGGGTCCGTTGGAAATGCGGCAAAGATTTTTGGTGGTATATATGCCGATTGCCAGCAAGACAATGGAACGGCTCTTTATTAAACTGAGAACCAAAACCGGCGCTATTATGCTTCCGGCTACTAACATGAGAAATGCCCTGGTTCCTTATCGCAATGAAAGCTATAACCTGGTGCTGGTAGCTGATCAGAACCCCGGTGACCCTTCTAATGCGTGGTGGTTTAATTTTTTCAACCGACCGGCTCCGTTCTTAAAGGCACCGGAGAGCGGTGCGAGAAGGGGCAACACGCCGGTGATATTTACAAAACTCATAAAAGAGAAAAGAGGACATTATAGAGTGATTTTTGAAATGGGCGAGGAAAACCCTGCCTCATTACAGCCGGGAGAAATGACAAAAAAGTATGTCGCTTTTTTGGAAAAATTTATCCGGGAGTATCCCGACATGTGGCTCTGGAGCCACCGCCGCTGGAAATGGGAATGGAAGCCGGAGTATGGGGAGGTCATCCATTAAAAAGCCTTCCCGAAGAGAAGGCTTTTTAAAATTTCATCAGCTCTTTTTATCTCTTTTTTTAAGTTTTTTTATTTGCAGGTAATCCAGGAAGTAGATAACCTTCAGGGATAAATTATTGTTGTCATCCGCTTCCATGGTGTTGCTGAGGTTTTTGAAATAGCCATCGTTGACAATTCTGTTGAAATCATAGGCTGCATTCTTCCATACAAGGTTGATAAAGCTGCCGGGGGCATATTGCCAGGTGAAAACAGCATCTATATTAAAAGCATTGTAGTTCTGGTTTACATTCCCGTTAAAGCTGCTGTTATGCTGCAGCCCTCCGTCCTGCTGAAGGGTAAAAAACTCTTTATAGTCCACCTTGCTCCAGTAGTGACGGATACGGGTATTGATGTTCATTTTGTCATTAAAACTGTATTTTAAACTCAGGGTATTTTCCACACTTTCAATATCCCTTCTGCCAAAAATCACATCATTTCCGCTGGTAGCGGCAAAGCCGGCATTGTCTGTTTGCGGAGTAAGCTCAAGGTTATGGGTTACGGAAAATTTATTGCTGAACCTGTACCGGTTGCCGATTTCGATATTATATCTTTTACTGTTAAAAAGGCTCCTGTCAACAAAAAAAACTTCTCCTGAGAAACGGTATTTTTTGGCATTATTGGTTTCAAAATATCCTCCAATGAAATAATTAGACCAGCCCCTGAAAACCCGGCCGGGCACCCTTGGTTCATAAAAATTATTCCCTTTCGGTTCATAACCTGTAAAGAGACCTGCATACCAAAGGTTTTTCAACTGCCCGTTTACATTAGCATTAAAATTGGCTGCCTGGAATGCTCCAGGGTTCAGGCGCCGGGAATAATAGGTATTAAAATTGAGATAAATATTATTGTACCATTTAGTGGGTTTTATCCACCTGTACCCCACCCATGCAAAATGATCGAGGAAATTGGTAAAAGTGAAATAACCCAAGTCGTTACTGTTGAATTTCTTGTTGGTCAGTTCCTGTCCCACATTAAAATTGAAACGACCGCTTGTTTTACCAAACGAGAAATTGTGGCTGTACCCGCTTTGCGTTTTGCCATCCGGCAGGTAACCGATCAGCTGACTGGCAGCCAGTTTACCACTTACATTCCAGGTATTCTTTTTGTCATTCAGGCTGAATAATGCAGCCGTTACATTCGCATCATAATCGCCGCCGCTGCGCCATACATTAGTGTTCACCAGTGACACACTGGAGTTATTTTTCATGGTCTGGTCAAGAACAATCACACTATAATTTGTCAGCGGATCTATCATTACTTTCCGCTGTGTTTTAGTGGCAGGGTCTTCCAAAGTGGCATAACGGGTATTGGTAATGGCATTCAGCACACCAATGCCGAGACCTTTTTGTGTCCTTCCGGAAATTTTTGTGGCATTGATCAGTTTTGATTCTGCCGGGGTTTTCACCGCAATCTCATTTCCGCCATTGATATATTCACTGGTTGAATGAAGCAGAACCGGATCAATTCCTATCCTTCTTGCATAAAACAGGTTGCCTTTGCTGAAAAGCTCTGTTCCTTCTGTAAAGAAGGGCCTGTTCTCTGTGTATTTTATTTCAAAAGGGGTAAGGTTGAGCACCCGGTTATCACTTACCACCTGTCCAAAATCAGGTATCAGCGTTGCATCTAATGTAAATGCCTGGTTGAGCCCATACTTCACATCCATTCCACCATTCACCAATGATGTCCAGTCTTTTTCACCCGGCTGGTTGGTTGGAAAATGATTGATATAAGTGGAGAAATAAGGTGAAAACTGCAGCCGGAGCGGAGGCTTAATATCAGTTATGCCGGTCCAGATACCTTCCTGTGTTAAAAAGCCGTTTACATTGGGATTTATCGGGTTCCAGGTGTACTGCTGCTCTGTCTTTCTTCTGCGCCGTGTGATGTTGAGTCCCCAGTTCTGCACCTCTTTTTTTCCAAAACGGATAGCAGAATAAGGGATGAACATTTCAAAACTCCATCCGTCGTTATGAATGACAGCGCCGCTTTGCCAAACCGCATTCCAGGAAAAATCTTCATCATTACCGTTATTGCCAGGAGACATTTTTGAATCCCATTGCTCGCCCAGCGGGGTTATGAAATATTCAAATCCATTCAGTTTATCATAATAGGTGTCCAATATCAATCCTACATAATCGTTGGTCCCAAACCCGTCACGGCCTGCCAGTTCGGTGGCAATGCTGTCTTTGGTTCTTTCATAGCAGTATCCGCCGAAGTATATGCCTTCATCATTATACATCAGGTAAGCGATGGTCTTTGTTTCAGGCTTTTCTAATGCGCCGGCGTTTGGGCGGAATTCCACCAGGCCGGTCATCACCGCAGCATCCTTCCAGGCAGAATCATTGATAAGGCCATCTATTTTTACGGGTTTGCCGGTGCGCTGGGCGGTTAATTGTTTGGGGGCAGGGTTTTGCGCAAAAGAAAAGGTACAGAAAAATAAGACTGACCCTGTGATTAAAATGGTTTTGATTTTCATGGCTATACTTTGTTATGACGGTTAATGATTCTTAATGGTTACAGTTGGTGTGTCATAACTACTAACATCTTCGTATTCCAAAAGTAATAGCCGGGGAAGGGGGAAAAATTTTATTTATCTGACCGGCATCAATTTCCTGACGAATGGCGAAAAAAGGGGGTCGTTAACTTTTTGTTGGGAAAAGAAACTGAAACAGCTGTTAATACGCATGGTTTGTTTAAATGATATTTGCTACTTTCGAAATCAAATACTTTTAATACTAAACCTTATTTTTTATGTCATCCGCAGCTCCTGCCATTTTCTGGCCCCACTCCGAACACTGGTCTGTAAAAATTCCTCTGCAAACCAACCATTACCGCATGCCGGTGATGAAAGAAAAAGGATATGTAAATATGAAACCAGTGGATCTTTCTGATATCCCTGCTTCAGAATGGGAGAACCTTACTTATATGGACTGGAAAAGCGGCGGTGATACCAACTTTGCCCCGCTGGCCTCCTGCGACGGCACCAATGAGTGTAAAGGATTCTGGGAAAATGGCAAGACGGATAAAGACGCCATCTTTACTCCCAACTCAGCAGGCTGTCCCAACCTGATGGCTTACATCAAATCTATCCCCGCCAATTTCGGAAGGGTGAGAATTATAAGATTAGAGCCACAAACCCATGACCAGGCCATCCGCTCTGTTCACCGGGATGACAATAACCGCCTGAACCCTGAAGGGGAAGGCTGGGTAGTGCGGATGTGGATTGAACTGACCGACAATCCTGACAGCTACATGCTGCTTTACGACAGCGACGAGAATAATTTACCCATCAAAGAATCGGAAGCAAGGGTGCCGATGCCCAAAGGCGCCCACTTTGTGGTGGATTCTCAAAGGCTCTGGCATGTGGGAGTGCATAACGGCAGTAAATCAAGATATGCTGCTATCATCAGTTGTGAAAGTTCGCCGGAACTGGATGCCTGGATAAAGTATAAGATGTAATCACGGATTAAAAAATTAAGAGGATTAACAGGGATAGGGGCAGCGAATCTGTGTTAATCCTTTTTTAATCCTGAAATCTGCGGTCTAATTCAACACACTTTTTTCTTTTACTATTTCCGCCTTTTCCTGTTCTTTTATTTTTCCCCAACCCCCCAAAACATTTCTGAGGTTATGGAAACCCTGTCTTTTCAGCAGCGAAGCGGCAATCACACTCCGGTAACCACCGGCACAGTGTACATACAGATTTTGCACTTCTTCAATGTTAACCATGCTGCCCGGATCGGTCATATCATCTAAAGGAATATTCATTGCATCTTTGAGGTGGCCGTCGGCAAATTCGGTTTCCCGGCGTACATCCAGCACCACTAAGTTTTTATCATGCGGAATGTCCATCATCAGCTCATCGGCTTCCACATCAATGATCATATCAATACCTTCTCCGGCGCTTCGCCATGCATCAAAACCACCCCGGAGGTACCCCTTCATTTTATCAAACCCCACCCTTGCCAGGCGGACGATACTTTCTTTTTCTTTGCCCGGGTCTGTCACCAGCAGAATGGGTGAGTTGAAACTCAGCAGACTGCCTGCCCATTCTGCAAAACGGCCTTCCAGGCCAATGCTGATGGAGCCCGGAACAAACCCTTGTGTGAACAGGGTAGCATTCCTGGTGTCTAATAGGATGGTCCTTTCATCAATTTCCTTTTTGAATTCTTCAACTGTTAAGCTCTTCATTCCTTTTGTAAGCACCTCGTCAAGACTATCGTATCCTTCTTTATTTATTTTGGCATTGATAGGAAAGTATTGCGGCGGGGCGGCAATGCCGGTAGTGACGGCGGCAATAAATTCTTCTTTGCTGGCTGCCTGCAGGGCATAGTTATATTGCTTTTGCTCGCCAATAGTGCTGAAGGTTTCTTTTCCGAGGTTTTTTCCGCAACTGCTGCCTGCGCCGTGGGCGGGATATATAATTACATCGTCAGCCAGCGGAAATAACTTATTATGTATGCTGTCATACATCATGCCTGCCAAATCGTTCATGGTTATCTCAGCGCCTTTCTGTGCCAGGTCGGGCCGGCCCACATCGCCAACAAATAATGTATCGCCGGTGAATACGCAATGATCCTTCCCGTTTGCATCTTTCAGCAGATAACAACTGGATTCCAATGTGTGCCCGGGTGTGTGCAGTACCTGCAGGGTCAGTTCACCCACTTTGAAAGTCTCACCGTCTTTGGCCACATGCACCGGGAATTTGGTGCTGGTATTGGGTCCATACACAATCGGGGCGCCGGTGGCGTTGCCAAGATCCAGGTGGCCGCTCACAAAATCAGCATGAAAATGGGTCTCAAAAATATATTTAATCCTCACTTTTCTTTCATTCGCCAGTTGCAGGTATTCATCAATATCACGAAGAGGGTCAATAACGGCGGCTTCGCCGTTGCTTTCAATATAATAGGCAGCTTCACTCAGGCAACCGGTGTATAATTGTTTGATAAACATAAAAACAATTTAATGCGCAAATTTACCTTATTACAGGTAAAGTTGCTGTTGAGGAAAATCAACCGGGATTATTTATTACTTAAATAGTAAATCAGCTAAGCAGGTTGTCCACCACCTCGTTCACTTCTCCCAGTCGGCTGGTATTCACGGAATAGTAGATGAATTTGCCATTCCTTTCAGTTTTTACAAACCCGGCTTTGCGGAGGATAGCCAGGTGCTGGGAGGCCACGGATTGTTCCAGCCTGAGTTTAATATATAGTTCAGTTACGGTGATTTTCCCATGCTCGTCAATCTGCCTGAGCATTTGCTGACGGAGTTTATGATTAATGGCACGCAACACAAGGGATGCTTTTTTAATATTCAGCAGGTTTACCTTCAGGGGCTCACCGCCCCGGTTGCTATCGGGGTCAGATAGGGAATTCAGTACTAAAGAATAGTTGTTCATGCTGCTTCAGTTGAGAAAATTTCCGGGATTGTATCCGTCTGTCTGTAAATTGTTAACCCTTAGTAAGACGGGATAATATGTCAATCCTTTCGGGCCGGCCCGCCTGACCACAATATTTTTTTTATTATAGTCGGGCCGGGGTATAAAATTCTTTTACATACAGGGGCTCTGAGTAAGCAAGGTCTGCAAATATTTTTTCGGCGAACTTTTTTTGGGATAAGCGGGAAATCGAAAGCGGGGTAGCGGCTGTTGCTGAAAAAAGTGCATTGGGGTGTGACAGTACCGTTTGCAGTTTTTTGCTGCCATTGCCGCAAAAAAGTATGGAATGACCAGAGAGCAGCTGCATGAAACTGTTTTTATCCAGCAGGCAGGCATAAGGCGGGGTTTTTTCTGCAAGGTTTTTTTCATATACAGCCGCATATACTTCCATGCGGCGGGCATCAATCAGCGGGCAGATGAGGTCAGCTGCTTCCTGCTGCACCGCATGAGCCAGTATATCCAGTGTGCCCACCGTTATCAGCGGGATATCAAGTGCATAACAAAACCCCTTGGCCGAGGCAAGCCCCACCCGTAGCCCGGTGTAAGAACCCGGCCCGATGCTGACAGCCACCGCCTGCAGATCTTTTAAGCCCTTCCCTGTTTTATTCAGCAAATCATGAATAGCAGGATGCAGCCATGCGGCATGATCGTTTTGTTTATCATTGATAGCGGATTGCAGCACTTCGCCTTCTTGTGAGAGGCAGACTGAAGCCGTTTCAAGGGCGGTATCAATGTTCAGTATAAAGCTCATCCGGCAGTAGCTTCTTTTTGCAGCAGCGCAGCAGCTGTATAACGGGGATTTGACCCTGCCATCTTCAGCAGCAACTCATGCACATTTGACAAACCGATAATTTTACCCCATTCGAAAGGGCCATAAGGATAATTGGTACCCAGTTTCATGGCCGTATCAATTTCCTCTTTGCTGCTCACTCCTTCTTCCAGAGCAAAATATGCTTCGTTGATGATCATACTCACCACTCTTGCCGAAATAAATCCCGGTATATCTGCTGTCCACTCAGTTTTTTTGGAAAAACAGGATAATATCTTTTCCGCCCCAGGTTTTATTTTCTCATCCGTGCAGGCCGCTTCAGTTAAGGTTCTTTTTAAAAAGCTTTTCCAGCCGTTGATGCGGATGAAACCGGCCGGCAAATCTTCCAAAGTGCTGCTGACAGAACTAACGATTACCATTGCCGGTAATAAAGCTTTCAGTTGATTGATCCTTTCTGATGAAGGAGTAAAGAGCAGATCAATATAAGCGGCAGCATCTTCAACTGGCTGCGGGCCTGTCAGCCATTCTACTGGTACATCAGCCTGCAACCCCTGTGCCAGCAGTTCATCTTTCAGTTGTTCATCTGTTATCACCGCTACCTTCATCCGATAGTATTTTTTGCAAAGAAAACGTATAAACCGACATGAAATTTTTCATGCCGAAATTATTAAAAACAAGCATGAAAAATTTCATCAAAGGTTCTTCCTGACCTTATTTTCCAATTATAAATTACAGGAAAAAGCTAAATTCGTTGAATTGAATTTTAACTATGAGTAAAACCATCATCAGCACCCCCAATGCACCGGCGCCGATTGGTCCCTACAACCAGGCTGTTTTAACAGGCAAGATGTTGTTTATTTCAGGCCAGATATGCCTTGACCCTGCCACCGGTGAACTAAAGAATAAAGACATACAACAGGAAGCCCACCAGGTGATGCACAACCTGAAAAATATATTGCAGCAGACAGGTATGGATTTCAGCCATGTGGTAAAAACGACCATTTTTATTACCGACATGCAGCAGTTTGGCGCTGTAAACGAAGTATATGGTAAATATTTTGAGAGTGACTTTCCTGCACGGGAAACAGTGCAGGTTTCCGCCCTTCCCAAATTTGTGAATGTGGAGATCAGCATGATCGCTGTGAACGAATAAAACTGTTGTATGCGAAGGCTGCTCCGCATCATATTATTAAAACCCATCCTTTGGGCGGCCACAAAGTTTTCATCCAAACCTGACAAGGAAAGAATTTTCAAAGCGCTGACCAAACTGCTTGCCTCCATTCATGAAGTGCCGGGCAAGCGGGGACCGGTGATGCCATTTGAATGCAATTCCGGCAAGTTCATCATCTTCTCCGACCAGCACAAGGGGAGGCGGAACGGTGCAGATGATTTTATGCAGGCCGAACCGAACTATCTCGCTGCACTGGATTACTATCACAAAGAAGATTTTTACTTCATCAACCTCGGCGACAGTGAAGAGCTCTGGGAGAACAACCTCTGGCAGGTAAAGAAAAAGAACAAAGCAACTTTTGAAGCTGAGAAAAATTTTCTGAAGCATAACCGTTACGTAAAAATTTTTGGCAACCATGACCTGTTCTGGGACAACGACCCCTTTGCCTGGTGGCAGTTGAAGAGCATTTATGGGGAGAAGCTGAAAGTGGACGAGGGAGTTGTTTTAAAGTCGTTAGTCGGGAGTCATGAGTCTGGAGTCAATACAACAACTCCCGGGCCAGGGACTAATGACTATCGACTCCCGACTAAAGACTCCGAACTCACTATCTTCCTCACCCACGGTCATCAGGGCGATGCCAGCAGCGATGGCAACTGGTTCAGCAAATTCTTTGTGGCGAAGATATGGGCTCCATTGCAGGCCTTTCTCAGGATCAACCCCAATACCCCGGCCTATGATGCGGAAAAGAAGACCCTGCATAACCATATCATGTACGAATGGTCGGCAGAACAAGCAAACACCCTGCTGGTAACCGGCCACACCCATCAGCCTGTCTTCGCCTCACTCACCCACCTGGAACGTTTGTATAAAAAATTCCAGCTTGCGGAAGCTGCAAAAGATGAGGTGCAATTGAAAGAACTGAAAAAGGAAATACAGAAAAGGGAAAAAGAGTTTACCGCTGTTTCGGTGGACTATATGACCATGAGGCCCACTTACTTTAATAGCGGTTGCTGCTGTTTCAGTGATGGCGATATTACCGGTATTGAGATTGCAGACGGCTGCATCCGGCTGATCAAATGGTCGGAGAAGAAAGGAAGGGAGCTGCTGGAGGAAATGCAATTATCAGCATTGTATTAAGACGCCGGGCCGGCTTTGTCAGATCGGCGGGGGAAAATGTTATGCGTAGTTTTTCCCCACATCGTAATGTTGCCTTCGGGGTTATTGAAGCCCTCCCCCTTTTTGTTCGGTACTTTATGCTTGTGAAAATAAGACTCCTGACATATTGGTCAGGGCTTATAATTTAAAACGCTTTCTTCTTCCAGGTATTATTGTCCCGGTTCCACTCGGGCAGTTTTTTATCGGGGTCCAGTATCACTTCTTTTATCTCACTTGTGCTGGGCACATCAAAAGTCCACACGGCGCCACGCTGCCATACTTCCACCGGCAGGGTCAGTTTATGCTCCTTGCCATTGGTTTCTTTTACCAGCACGGTAACCGGCATTGGCATTTTCTCCATGTTCTCAATGGATATTTCAGCGCCTTTGGCAGTATCATCTTTTACATACTTTACTGCTTTTACCGTCTGGTCAAGTTTCCAGGTGTTCAGCACCCATGCCCGCCAGAACCAGCCGAGGTCTTCCCCGGATACATTCTCCATGGTATGAAAGAAATCCCATGGTGTGGGATGCTTGAAAGCCCAGCGGCTTATATATTCTCTGAAGGCGGCATCAAACCTTTCTTTGCCCAACACTACATCCCGCAAAGCGGTGAGCATCTGCGACGGTTTCATGTAAGCGGCTATGCCAATATTATCCTGCTGTATCACTTCGGGCAGATTATAAAGGCCATCCATCTCTTCGCCGAAACTATATTTTACCATAAAGGGTGAATTGGGGTCGCTAAAGAAACCGGCATCTTTGAACTCACCCTTATTGAACGCTTCCGTAGAACCATCATTGATGAATGTATTGAAGCCTTCATCCATCCAGGCATATTTTCTTTCGTTGCTACCGACGATCATAGGGAACCAGGTATGGCCGAATTCATGATCGGTAACACTCCACAACCCCTGTCCGGAAGATGAAGAACTGCAAAAAACAATGCCCGGATATTCCATACCCCCTACAATACCGGCCACATTGGTAGCGGCAGGGTAGGGGTATTCAAACCAATTTTTTGAATAATACTCAACACTGGCTTTTACAAATTCAGTGGAGCGCTGCCAGCCATTCTTCTTAATACTCTCAGCAGGATAAGCGCTGATGGCCAGACTTTTTTTGCCACTGGGCAGGTTCATTTTTGCCGCATCCAGCACAAAAGCTTTGGAGGCCGCCCATGCCACATCCCTTGTGTTGGTGATCTTGAATTTCCAGGTGCAGTTTGCCTGTTTGGGCCTTGACGCAGGATCTGTTACTTCTTTATCGCTGCGGATAATAACTGTTTTATCGCTTGCCTTCGCTGCATCCCATCTTTTCATTTGTTCTGCGGTATAACATTCCTGCGGATTCATCAATTCGCCGGAGCCGACAACGACCAGGTCAGCAGGAGCTGTTATTGTGAAATCAATATCGCCATATTCGAGGTAGAACTCTCCTGCACCCACATACGGCATCGTATTCCATCCCTGTATATCATCATATACACAGAGCCGGGGGAACCACTGGGCTATTTCATAAATCCAGCCATTCTTTGATTTTTGCCGGCCCATGCGGTCGGTGCCGTATTCAGGAACGGTGAATTCAAACTGCACCGTAAGTTTTGTCTTTCCGCCGCCCGCTTTCAGCGCTTCGGGCAGCCATGCCTGCATACGGGTATCAGTGATGCCGTATTTTGGGGTAAATGTTTTTCCATTGCTCTCACCGGCTACGGATTTGATGTTGTACCCATCCGTGAACTTAGCATTAGCCCAGCGTCCGCCGGTTTCTGTAGTGGTGGCGGAACCCCTTGAATCTTTTTTGTAAATATTCTGATCAAGCTGCAGCCAGAGAAATTTCAGATTGTCGGGACTGTTATTGGTGTATGTAATCTCAACAGTACCGCTAACACTGTGTTTGCCTGTGTCAAGCGTACAACTGATTTTGTAGTCAGCCCGATTTTGCCAGTATTTGGGGCCGGGCTCGCCGCTGGCGCTGCGGTAATCGTTGCCGGGATAAGGATAGAACTGCGGGTTAAATGCTTCTTTATGATCGTAAACGGACAGTTGCTGATTCTGCCCTGAAGAAGCAAAGAATATAAAAAGAGCTGCTATACCCGGAAAGAATTTCTTCATAAGTACTTTTTAATTATGTCTGAAAGATAATTGAAAACCCCGGCAACCGCCCTACCATTGAAAGGGTATTTGCATTTTTTTAGGGAGTGGGATTAGCTAGCGGCGAGTAGGGCCAGACTATTTCGAAAGGCCAGTATCGAAGCATCCCCACTAATCAGCCGCCATCCCCCCTCTTGCTAATCAAACAACGCTTCTGCCACCGCCACACTTTCAGGTTTGCCCACATCCACCAGCCGGCCGCTGCTATGATCATAACCCATAATAAGATGACGGGAGGCCAGTTTAAGGTAAACATCAATTAAAGAAAACTTACCTTCAAAACCCGCTTCTTCCATTAGCCGGAAGACGTCATATTCAAAAACCACTACGCAACTGTATGCCCTCATCCCCTTTGGTCTCCGCCTCAGGCGGATTGCCGAAGGCGATGCCGGCCCTTCCCCACTTTGTGGAGAATGGAGTGGCCTACCCTGTGGGATTACCCACTTTTCTTCGCCGGTCTTTGTGTTTCTCCAGCCACAGAGACGGTTGTTTTCATCAAACAACAGGTAGCGGGATGTTTTCCGGCTGGTGACAGCAAAAGAAATCAAAGCATTGTTTGCGGTATGAAAGGTTAACAGCTTACTAATATCAAGATCGGTCAGTATATCCACATTGCAGGTAATGAATCTTTCACCGGGATTGAACAACTGTTTTGCTTTCAATAAGCCACCGCCTGTTTCCAGTACTTCATCTCTCTCATCGCTTATCATCACATTGCTACCCCAGCCGTTGTTTGTTTTAATTGCTTCTTCAACCTGATCAGCAAAATGATGGACATTGACGATTACATCTTTTATACCGGTCTGCTGCAGGTATTCTATATTTCTCTGCAACAATGATTTTCCGTTTACCAATGCCAATGCCTTTGGGTGTTTGTCGGTCCAGGGCTTGAATCTTGTGCCGAGACCGGCGCTGAATATCATTGCTTGCATATCTGAATTTTAACCGCCGGGAACATGAGACCGCTGAGTAAGCGCAGAGATTCTCTGCGAAATCTCTTTTTCCCTGCGGTGAAATACTATTTCTTTTCCGGCAGCGGATTCTGCCAGTTTTTTTCTTCCTGTACCATATGTTTCAGTTCAATCTTCACTTTGAACTTGTTTTTCAAATGCCTTGCCAGCGCATCAGCCGCATACACACTGCGGTGCTGACCGCCGGTGCAACCAAAACTTATCATCAGGCTTTCGAATCCCCGTTTGATGTATTCTTCCACGGTGATGTCAACAATATCAAACACACTGTTCAGGAACTCGGGCATCTTGGTTTCCTGCTCGAGGTAATCTTTTACTTCTTTGTCCCGCCCGGTTCGTGTTTTCATGCTGTCAATTCTTCCGGGGTTCAACAAGCCCCGGCAGTCAAATACAAAACCACCTCCGTTTTCTGTTTCATCAGCAGGCATGCCGCCGTTGCGGTACGAAAAACTGGAAATCTTTACTACCAATGCTGTTGTTGCGGTGGCCTGGGTAGGGGTAAACTGCTGAATAACTTCATCAGCCACACACATATCCAGCACTTTCCTGAATTCAGGAACCGAAATGCCCGCACTCTGGTTATTAAAAAACTCTCTCAGATTTTTCAACGCCAGTGGTATGCTGGTCAGGAACTGTGCCTTTCTTTCAAACAGGCCCCTGAAACCATAAGCGCCTAACACCTGCAGCAGCCTTATCAGCACATAGCCGTTATACTGGCTGCGGAAGATATTCCTGTCAATAGTTTGCCCGATGATGCTTTCAAAACTGTTCATATAATCTTCCAGCAGACCATTTTTCCAGTCGTCGGGCAGGTTGGCCCTTGCCTGCCAGAGCATGGAAGCCACGTCATACTGCGGGGCGCCTCTCATGCCACCCTGGTAGTCTATAAAGAATGGCTGGTCGTTCTGAATCATAATATTCCGGCTCTGAAAATCCCGGAACATAAAATATTTATACTCGGTGTGGGTAAGATAATTGCTTAGCGCTTCAAAGTCATCTATCAGTTTTTGCTTGTCATATGGCTTGCGCAGTGCATCTAAGAAATAATATTTGAAATACAGCAGGTCGGCCATAATGGCCTGTTTGCCAAATTCAGTATTGGTAAGGCAATGGGTGTTGTAATCCAGGCCATCATCACCTTTTACCTGTAATTGAGCTAAAGTGTCAAGACTTTTTTTGAAAAGGCTATACACTTCATTTGTCAGCCCCTTTGATTCCAGCTGGTCAAGCAGGGACAGGTTTCCCAAATCTTCCTGCAGGTAAAACAGTTTGTCTTCACTTACGGCAAGAATTCCCGGAACAGCAAGACCTTTTGCAGCAAACTGCTCAGAGAAATAAATAAATGTTTCGTTTTCTTTTATGTTGGCGCCATAAGTTCCGATTACTGAACCATTCTTGCCGTGTAAGCGGAAATATCTCCTTTCGCTGCCGCTTTGCGGAAGCACATCAACAGACAGGGCACTGCTGTCCGACCATTTTTTATAGAGGCCCGAAATGGACTCCACAAGATGCTGCATCCGGCAAATGTAGTTAACCCCCTGCAATTCCGGTGGTTGACAGAGCTAACGGGCCCGCCCGGATGACTGTATAATGGGTTGTCTCTCAAACCAGCGGTCGGACGGGCATCAGGTTTTTAGGTTAAATTTGCACTTTACCATTTTGTATGAGTTATTTCCCCTCCAACAAGGTCCGTATTGTTACGGCGGCCAGCCTGTTTGACGGCCACGATGCGGCTATCAATATCATGCGCCGTATCATGCAGAGCAAAGGCGCTGAAATTATTCACCTGGGCCATAACCGTTCTGTGAAAGAAATTGTGGAAACGGCGATTGAAGAAGACGTACAGGGAATAGCCATCACCAGTTACCAGGGGGGTCATGTGGAGTTCTTCAAATACATGAAAGACCTGCTGGAAGAAAATGACTGCGGTCATATCAAAATTTTTGGTGGTGGGGGTGGAACCATTTTACCGGATGAGATTGACGAACTGCATCAATATGGCATCACCAGAATCTACTCTCCGGATGATGGAAGAAAGATGGGATTGGAGGGGATGATAGAAGATGTAATCAGGCAATGCGATATGCAGCTGAACGGGAAAGCGGATTATAAAACTGCTTTGAAACTGGAAGAAGCAAAAGATGTCCGAAAGATTGCAAGGGAGATAACAAATGCAGAGAACGGGGTGCAGCCGGGAGCCGGGAGTCAGCAGCCGGGAGCCGGGACCATCCCTGTGTTAGGCATCACGGGCACAGGTGGCGCCGGTAAATCTTCTGTTACTGATGAAATCGTCCGCCGCTTTCTCAACAACTTTACTGATAAAACCATCGCCGTTATTTCTGTTGATCCGTCCAAGAAAAAAACAGGCGGCGCATTATTGGGCGACAGGATACGAATGAACTCTGTCAATCATCCGAGGGCTTATATGAGAAGCCTGGCGACGAGGGATGATAATACAGCGCTCAGCAGCGCCGTACAGGAAGCCATTGATATTTGTAAAGCAGCGGGTTTTGATTTTATCATCCTCGAATCAGCCGGTGTGGGACAAAGTGATGCAAGCATTCTTGATTACTGTGATGTGAGCATGTATGTGATGACACCGGAATACGGAGCTGCTTCTCAACTGGAAAAAATAAATATGCTTGATTTTGCAGATTTAGTCTGCATCAACAAATTTGATAAAGCCGGGGCACTGGATGCGCTGGCAGATGTAAAAAAACAATACAAAAGAAATCATCAGTTGTTTACAACAAAGGGCGAAGACTTACCTGTTATTGGTACAATGGCCAGCAAATTCAATGATGAAGGGGTGAATCATTTATTTGAACTGTTGTTGAAAAAAATTGATGCAAAAACAAACACCACTTTTGGTGAATATCATTTTGCAGAAACGGCTAAAGCAGGGCAGGCTGTTATTCCCGCCAACCGGGTTCGTTACTTATCTGAAATCACTGAGAACAACCGGAATTATGACCAGTTGGTAAAAGACCAGGCGGCTATTGCAAGTAAGCTATATCAGCTCCACGGAGCTTTAGAGACCCTCCGGGATTCAGAGTCTAAAACCCCGCCTTTAGAGGGCCTGCCCGCCGGACAGGCAGGGCTTGGGGAGGTACTTCAACAACAAATAGACTTCTACACGGACCAGCTAACCCCCGTCGCCAAAAAACTAATCACTAACTGGCCGAATAAAGTAGCCGAATACCAGAAAGATTTTTACGAATACACTGTCAGGGATAAAGTAATTAAACAGTCCATGACAACGAGGAGTTTGAGCGGTACAAGGATTCCAAAAGTAGTGTTACCCAAATACAAGGACTGGGGAGATGTTTTAAAATGGCAGGCGCAGGAGAATGTGGCGGGTCACTTCCCTTTTACAGCGGGGGTATTTCCATTAAAAAGAGAAGGGGAAGACCCTACAAGGATGTTTGCCGGTGAAGGCGGTCCGGAAAGAACCAATAAGCGGTTTCATTATGTAAGTGTGGACCAGCCGGCGAAACGGCTATCAACTGCGTTTGATTCAGTAACACTCTATGGTGAGGATCCGGACCACCGCCCTGATATTTACGGTAAAGTGGGTAACAGTGGAGTAAGTATTGCAACAGTGGATGATGCAAAGAAGCTTTACAGCGGTTTTGATCTCTGCGACCCGAAAACATCGGTATCCATGACCATCAATGGCCCGGCGCCGATGCTGCTGGCCTTCTTTATGAATGCGGCGATTGATCAGCAATGCGAGAAATATATCATTCAAAATAATTTGCGGGAAGAAATAAATAAGATCATTGAATCAAAATATAACATTGACGAACTACCCCGTTATATAGGAACAGATGGCAAACCTATACATCCTAAAGACCTTCCCGGCCTTTTAGAGTCTAAGAACCCCCCAGCGGGGGGCAGGGAGGCTGCATTACCTGTGGGCAACGATGGCCTGGGTCTGCGGCTGCTGGGTTTATCCGGTGCAGATGTATTGCCGCCGGATGTATATGAAAAAATAAAAGCACATGCATTATCACAGGTACGGGGAACGGTGCAGGCTGACATTTTAAAAGAAGACCAGGCGCAAAACACCTGTATCTTCTCCACCGAGTTTGCCCTGAAGCTGATGGGCGATGTGCAGGAGTATTTTATAGAGAATAAGGTTCGCAATTTCTATTCCGTTTCCATCAGCGGTTATCATATTGCTGAAGCCGGCGCCAATCCCATTACCCAGCTGGCACTCACACTGTCGAATGGGTTTACCTATGTGGAATATTACCTCAGTAGGGGAATGAACATTGATGATTTCGCTCCCAATCTTTCTTTCTTCTTCAGCAATGGTATGGACCCCGAATACAGTGTGATAGGAAGAGTGGCAAGGCGCATCTGGGCAAAAGCGATGAAATATAAATACAAGGCCAACAAACGCAGCCAGATGCTGAAGTACCATATCCAGACATCGGGCCGCAGCTTACATGCACAGGAAATTGATTTCAACGACATCCGCACCACATTACAGGCATTGTATGCGATATATGATAACTGCAATTCACTTCACACCAATGCATATGATGAAGCGATAACAACGCCAACGGAAGAAAGTGTGAGAAGGGCGATGGCGATACAATTGATAATCAACAGAGAATTAGGTACGGCAAAAAATGAAAACCCCAACCAGGGCTCTTTCCTCATTGAGGAGCTGACGGACCTGGTGGAAGAAGCGGTATTAACAGAGTTTGACCGCATTACTGAAAGAGGCGGCGTACTCGGCGCAATGGAAAGAATGTACCAGCGCAATAAGATTCAGGAAGAAAGCCTGTACTATGAACACCAGAAGCATTCCGGGGAACTCCCGTTGATCGGGGTCAACACCTTCCTGAATAAAAAGGGCAGTCCCACTATTTTACCTACAGAAGTGATCCGCAGTACTACCGAAGAAAAAGAACTGCAGATACAAAACCTGCGGGCATTCTGGAAACGGAACGAAGTGAATAGTGAAAAGGAGTTAAAGGAATTAAAGAGAGTGGCGGTCAATAACGGGAATCTCTTTGCCCAATTGATGGAGACAGTAAAATACTGTTCACTCGGTCAGATCACCCATGCCTTGTATGAGGTGGGCGGGCAGTACAGGCGGAATATGTAGGCATAAAATCCATTCATTTTCAACTACCTTCGCATCTTTCAAAAAGGATACAATTGCGTTTTACCGATTTTAATTTTCATCCTAACCTACTCGAAGGGATTGATGCTTCCAACTACGAAACCGCTACCCCGGTACAGGAACAGGTCATACCCCCGATACTGGAAGGCAGGGATGTGATTGCATCCGCACAAACCGGAACAGGCAAAACAGCCGCTTTTTTATTGCCGGTGATGAATAACCTGCTGAAAAATCATGTGGACGGACAGGTAGGGGCGTTGGTAGTAGTGCCGACCAGGGAACTGGCCATCCAGATCTCCCAGCATGTGGAAGGTCTTTCTTATTTCACTCATTTAAGCTCCATTGCTATCTACGGCGGCAACGATGCACAAAATTTTGTGGCAGAGAAAAAAGCATTGCAGATGGGCGCCGATATTATTGTCTGTACGCCCGGCCGTATGATTGCCCATCTCAACATGGGCTATGTCAATCTGAAAGGGTTGCAGTTTTTGATATTGGATGAAGCTGACCGGATGCTGGACATGGGTTTCCAGGATGATATTAATAAAATCATCAAAACGCTGCCGGGAAAGCGTCAAAATTTATTGTTCTCTGCCACCATGCCGGGAAAAATAAGGCAGTTGGCCAAAAAGATACTGCATGAACCGGTGGAAATAAATATTGCTATTTCAAAGCCACCGGAAAAAATTTTACAAAAAGCATTTGTGGTATATGAACCGCAAAAACTGCCGCTGATAAAACTATTGCTGAAAAAAACGCCGTACAAAAACGCCCTGGTGTTTTGCAGCCGCAAACAAACGGTGAAGCAACTGGCAAGAGAGTTAAAACACGGCAAACTGAATGTGGCTGAAATTCACAGCGACCTGTTGCAGTCAGAAAGGGAGAGTGTGCTGGGCGCATTCACAGAGGGGCGCATACCTGTGCTGGTGGCTACTGATATATTGAGCCGCGGTATTGATATTGATACCATAGATGTGGTGATTAATTATGATGTACCGGGTGATGGGGAAGATTATGTACACCGTATCGGCCGTACGGCAAGAGCTGATGGAGACGGAACTGCCTTTACATTAATCGGAGAAAAGGAACAAAATAAATTTGCTGCTATTGAGCAATTATTAGGAAAAGAAGTGGAAAAGGCGCCTGTACCGCAGGAATTGGGTGCTGCTCCGTCTTATCATCCTCGGATCCGCAGCGGTGGGGGGAGTAAACCAAAACGGGGGTTTCATCGTCATTACGACAGGCGAAAAAAATAAATACATTAATTTTAAGGATGCAATCAGGAGCCACCAAAAAACCTTTGATGGTATTTTTACTTTTTTTGCTGTGCAAAGGGTTTATGTTAAACACTGAAGCACAGGAACCGGCAACGCAACCCGGCGCCAAAGATGTTTTCCTGAAAGGCCCGGCTTTACCCGCAAAGGATTCAACAGAGAGTAAATTAACCCCGGGGGTTGGATCTTTGCTGGCAAAGTATGGGAAAGCAAACCAGCTTTATTCTACAATGATTGATTCACTTTCAAAGGTTATTTTCAAGTATCCGCTCGTTGATTCAGCCGGCCTGGCTTATGCCGCGGAATGGATAGGTACGCCGAATATGGGTTTGCGCCGGCCTAACTTTGTTGTCATACATCACACCGCCAATAATAGTTGCGAGGAAACATTGCGGGAATTCACCACACCCGGTGGCAGGGAAGCCAGTGCACATTATGTAATTTGCAATGACGGGACTGTACATCATATGCTGAATGACCTGCTTCGTTCACATCATGCAGGGGAAAGCAAATGGGGCAATAACTCGGATTTAAATTCCAGCAGTATTGGTATTGAACTGGATAATAACGGGTATGAATCTTTTTCCGAAGCACAAATAAACAGCCTGAATGGATTACTTGACAGGCTTAAAGTGGCCTACAAAATACCAGCTGCCAACTTTATTGGCCATGCCGATGTTGCCCCGACAAGGAGGGGCGACCCCGGGCTACAGTTTCCATGGAAGGCATTAAGTGAAAAAGGCTTTGGCCTCTGGTGGGATGATACCACCAATGTGCAGGTGCCTGAGAATTTTGATTACCTGATGGGCCTGAGAATAATAGGTTATGATATCTCTTCACCTGCCCCGGCAGTGGCCGCTTTTAAAAGGCACTTTATGGGCGATGGTTCAACTGCCATGAATGCTGAGGTAAAGAAAATAATTTATGCGCTGTACCGTAAGTTTGAGTAACTGCTCCGAAAGCTGTGCATGCTGCCAATACTTTCTTTGCATGAACATATTTTTAAAAACCATTGCTGTTTTAACAACGATTGCTTTCGTGTCGGGCTGCTCACATGGCAAATACACTGCTACGAACAAAGTATATAAAAAACAGGTAAAAACATATGCAAAGCTATTGCTTGAGTATCCGGTAAAGGATTCTGCCGGGTTGGCTTATGCGGCAGACTGGGTTGGCACCACTAATCTTTCTATGCGCCGTCCTAATTATGTTATCATTCACCATACGGCGCAAAGCAGTTGTGAACAGACACTGCAAACTTTTACTTTGCCGGGAACACAGGTAAGTTCACATTATGTGATTTGCAAAGACGGAACCGTGTATCACATGTTGAATGATTTACTGCGGGGTCATCATGCCGGCATAAGTAAATGGGGCAATACCTCCGACCTGAATTCTTCTTCTGTCGGAATTGAATTGGACAATAACGGCTTTGAACCTTTTGCAGAGGCACAAATGAGCAGCCTGCTGGTTTTGCTTGAGAGGCTAAAGAAAGCCTACAGTATCCCTGCTGCCAATTTTATCGGGCATGGAGATATTGCCCCAACAAGAAAGAATGACCCGAACTGGCGGTTTCCCTGGAAAATGTTCAGCGAAAAAGGGTTTGGGCTCTGGTGGAGCGATACAACAAATGTGCAGGTGCCTGCTAATTTTGATTATTTAAATGCCATCCGCATTGTTGGGTTTGATATAAAGGATACTACGGCTGCAATTGTCGGGTTCAAGCGGCATTTTTTGCAGGACACCACCAAACAGATGACGCCGGCCGCTGAGAAAGTACTTTACTCATTGTACAAAAAATACCGGTAGTTAATACAGTTCGCCGGCAGGTTCATGGTCATCATATTTATTCCGCAGCTTCTGCAATTCATTTTTCATCTGCAGCAACAGTTTCTGATGACTGGCTGATTTTACCAGGTTCTTTTGTTCCTCCGGGTCTGTTTTTAGATCATACAATTCCCATTCGTTTACTGTGTAAAAGTAAATGAGCTTATATCTTTCCCCCCGTACACCAAGATGCTGAAGAACTGTATGGTCGGCGCCATATTCATAAAAATGATAGTAGAGATAGTGGCGGGGAATAATTTTTTGTTTACCGGTCATGACGGGAATCAGGCTTACTCCCTGCATGGATGCAGGGATTCTTATTCCGGCTGCATCCAGCATGGTAGGGGCATAGTCAATAGTCTGTGTCATATTGGTATTTACAGAACCGGGTCTTATTTTTCCGGGCCAGCGCATCAGCATGGGAGCATTCATGGATACATCGTACATCCATCGTTTGTCAAACCACCCATTTTCGCCGAGATACATTCCCTGGTCGCCTGTATAGATTACCAATGTGTTGTTGGTCAGGTTATTTTTGTCCATGTAATCTAAAACTCTTCCTGCATTTTCATCCACCGAAGCCACACAAGCAAGGTAATCCTGCATGTACCACTGGTATTTATATTTCAGCAGTTCTTTTCCTTTTGGCCGAAGTTGTTGCAGCAGCTTGCCTCTCTCCTCATATATTTTTTTAATGTTGCTTCTGTCTGGTTCCGGAATACGATTGAAAATGGAGTTATAGTAAACGATATCAGCGGAATCGGGCTTTAGTTCAGGAATATCAGCCAAATATTTTGGGTCAACTTTTAAGTCGCTGCACAATTTCATATCATACAGTATACTCATGGTTTGCAAACGCCATGCTGTTCCCCGTCCTGCCGTTTCATTATATAAAGTCGCGGGCCCGGGAAATGTTTTATTGTGAAACTGCTCAATATATTTCAGCGGGGCCAGGAAATAACGGTGCGGCGCTTTGTGGTGAATATGAAGCACAAAAGGTTTACTCATATCCCGGTTATCCAGCCATTTGAGGGCTTCATCAGTAATCACATCAGTTGCATATCCATGATAAGTGGTTGTATCTCCCTGCATTGAAATAAACCGGGGCTCAAAATATAAACCCTGTCCGGGCAGGATGTTCCAGTAATCAAACCCCGTTGGATAGGAATGTAAATGCCATTTGCCAACAAGCGCTGTTTGATAACCATTTTGCTGAAAAATTTTTGGTAAAGTAAGCCTGGATGAGTCGAACCGGGTACGGTTGTTTTTCATACCATTCATATGTGAATGCTGGCCGGTTATCAGTGTGGCCCTTACGGGACCGCAGATGGAATTGGCTACAAAATTTTTAGTAAATAACATTCCCTCACTGGCGAGGCGGTCAATATGGGGAGTGAAAACAAGTTTTTTATTGTATGCGCTGATGGCGTCGGCATCATGGTCATCACTCATGATGTAAATGATATTGGGCCGTTGTTGTGCAAATGACAGGGTGGATACCAGTAATGAAACGAAAAGGAACCGCATGGTAAATATTTGTATAACCTAAGATATGTAGATTTGAAGGATAAATAACGGTTATGGAGTTTGGAAGGTTGCAGGAAACAGAGCTGAATAATGTTGATTTTAGCTTGCCGGAAGAACCGGCATTTAATAAGCAAGTGCTGAAAGACAAGCCGGCGAAAAACCCGAAAGTGTATATGGGCTGTGCCAAATGGGGAAGGCCGGAATGGGTGGGAAAAATTTATCCGCCTAAAACGAAGGAGAAAGATTTTTTACAGCATTATGTAAATCATTATAATTCGATAGAGCTGAATGCTACTCATTACCGGATATGGGGAGAGGCTGGCATTAAAAAATGGGCAGAAAAAGCAAAGGGCCTTGATTTTAAATTTTGCCCCAAAATGTACCAGGGAGTCACTCATCGGGGCAGTTTAAAAGGAAAAGAATTTGTAACCAATGAGTTTTTCCGCGGTATTGTTGCTTTTGGTGAACACCTGGGCCCAGTATTCGTTCAGGTAAGCGATAGTTTTTCGCCGAAGAGAAAAGAAGAATTGTTTACCTATTTAAAATCATTGCCAGCAGACCTGCAGTTTTTCCTGGAGGTACGCCACCCGGATTGGTTTGCAAAGGCGAAAGAAAAAGAGAACCTGTTTAATTTTCTGAGAGAAAATAAACTGGGCTCCGTTATTACCGATACGGCAGGCAGAAGGGATTGTGCCCATATGCACCTTACGATCCCCAAAACATTTATCCGCTACGTTGGTAACAGCCTGCACCCGTCTGATTATACAAGAACAGATGTGTGGGTGCAGCGGATGAAATACTGGCTGGAAAAAGGAGTGGAGGAGCTTTATTTTTTTATGCACATGCATGATGAGGCCACTTCACCGGAGCTGACAGTTTACCTAATTGACATGATGAATAAGGAAATGGGGCTGAACCTGGTTAAACCCGGGTTTATTGATCCCGCTGAGCTACCAAAGGCGAAACTGAAGCCAAAGCAAAAAGGGTTGTTTGATTGATTAGCTTACTTCAAATAGTTCATTCCACCGGGTGGTATAGCGGTTGCTGATAAAATTCTGTTGCATCTTCCAGTTGCGGGTGGTACCGGATGCGGCAAATTTCAATACGTCATCCCGCTGGCTGAAGTTCACATTGTCAATCATATCCATCAGCTTCCGTTCGCAGTTTTTTGTTTCCGGTAAAAACAAGTTTCCCTGGATTGACGCATCAGGAACAATACCGCTGAGCATAACCCCGGCTTTTTTGTACAGCATTCCTTTTTTATACAAGCGGTCCACAAGAGCTACGGCGGGTTTTATCAATTCGTTGGTGAAGGAGGTAGCCGCAGGCAGGGTAACAGAATGACCATGCATAGCTCCGCGGAAATCCACATTATGATTTTCTTCTTTTGCCACTACAAATACATTGATGGTTTTTGCCGCACTATGCTGCCGCCTCAATTTTTCGGCGGCTCTTGATGTATAAGTGGCTACGGCTTCTTTAATAGAAACGATATCACCAACGGGGGTGCCAAACATTCTGGTGGTGGCAATCATTTTTTTATTTACCAGTTCATCTTCCATTTCTTTGGAGGCAATGCCTTTCAGTTCTCTTACCAGTCTTGCGCCAACCACGCCGCCCAGATAAGTCCGGGCAAACTCTTCACTTACATTTCGCAGTTGCAGCGCATCATAAATGCCCCAGTGTTCTTTTAATTTGTCCGCATATTGCCGGCCCACTCCCCATATGTCGTCCACCGGAGTGTCACGCAATGCTTTGATTATTTTTTCATCTGTATCCAGCAGCATTATACAATCAGTTTTGAGTTTATCCTTTTTGGACAGGCGATTGGCCAATTTTGCTAATACTTTAGTCGGCGCCACGCCTGCAGATACTTTGATACCCGTCCATTTTTCCACGGTATACCTTATTTCTTTTGCGATGGAAGGCAGATCTTCCGGATGAAAAGCGCTCAGGTCTAAAAATGCTTCATCTACCGAGTACACTTCCACATTTTGTTTACCGGTTATCACCCGCAGTGTTTCCATTACCCGCCAGCTCAGATCGCCGTATAAATTATAGTTGGATGAAAAAACAGCCACATCATGTTTTTCGATCAATGGCTTTGCCATGAAGTAAGGCCCGGCCATTTCCACGCCTAATTGTTTCGCTTCATCACTGCGGGAAATGATACAGCCATCGTTGTTGCTGAGGACGACAACAGGTTTGTTTTCCAGCTTCGGCTTAAATAACCTTTCGCAGGAACAATAGAAATTATTACAGTCAACGATTGCTTTCATCAGGTCATGTTGTTTCAGATGGTCTGATGGAATTTCATTTCATATTGCATGAATAACATACGTAACTACTCCCCACACAGAAAAATTAGTAAACTCCGCCAGGTTGATATTCTTATACCGGCTGTTTCCCGGAACCAGGAATGCGGATGAAAAATTTTTATGGAACCGCCGCACCAGCAGTTCGCCGTTCAGAATAGCGACGATCACTTTTCCATTCGCCAGCTTTAATGAACGGTCCACAATCAATATATCACCGTCAAAAATGCCGGCCTCTTTCATAGCATCTCCCTTCATCCGGAAAAAAAAAGTGGCTGGTTTGTTTTTAATCAGCTGCTCGTTAAGGTCAATACCCCGCTCCATGTAATCGTCTGCTGCAGCGCCAAACCCGGTGGCATTGGCTGTTTTCACCTCCTGCTGGGTGTATTGTTTCGAGCCTTTATAGGCCGCCCCGTAAAATTCTTCTCCTTCCATAAAATTAATTTTTACCTCACCCCCACCCCCTCCCGCCGGGAGAGGGGTGTACGGAGAGTCTTAAACAATAAACTTTCTTGTATAAAGGTGATAAAAAAAATTTGGAATAACTAAATAATTTAGTAAATTAGTGCTAAGAAAATGGGTTAATATTTTTTCAGGCCCTAAATGGATGGGTTATGCAAACTATTGTCGACACTATCCCCGGCTACCGGGTGTACGAGTATTTATTGGTGCTGAGTCCGCATGAGGAATTGTGGAACCGCATTATGAAAGTGAAAGAGGAATTTGCAGACAAGTATAAAACTGATTTTGCAAAATGGGGCAAGCCGCATATTACCCTCGTCAACTTTGCACAGTATGCTATGATGGAAGAACGGATTGTGAACCGGCTGCGGACAGTGGCCATGGGTTTCCCGCCCTTCAAGGTAGAGCTGAGAGATTTTGGCAGCTTCCCGTCGCATACCATATATATAAATGTCACCAGCAAATTGCCCGTTCAGAATTTGGTAAAGAAAATCCGCACTGAGGGGCAGCGGCTGATGAAGCTGAATGATGATAATAAACCGCATTTCATTATGGAGTCGCACCTGACGATTGCCAGAAAACTGAAACCGTGGCAGTATGAGAAAGGATGGCTGGAGTATAGCAACAAACATTTCACCGGGCGGTTTATTGCTGATGGGATGACCCTGTTGAAAAGACCAGCGGATGAATCCGATAGCAACCGGATGAAGTATCATGCTGCGGCAAAATTTGAATTTCAGAATTTGCCTGTTACTACGAAGCAGGGAGAATTATTTGGATAGGCCCCGTCGGCGGCCGGAGACCCGGGTGGCGGCTAAAATATAGTGTGATGGGTGGTGGTGTGAGTAAGGAGAATAAAGAGTAAAGTGATGCAGGAATAACCCCGTCAGCAGTTGAAAGCCCGGCGGTTTGGCGTAAAGGAAATAACTCTTTGTTCTCCTTTTTATTGCGAGGCGAAGCAGAAACAACCTAACAACCAAAACAGAACAGTGATGTCAGACAAATTGCAACAGGACCACTTTAAAGTGGAAGTTAAAAAACAGGAAGGAGAAACGGTGTATCTCTCAGGCCGGGGCGCCCAAATCAATACAAAAAACCGTTTCCTGAAAAACGAAACGACGAGAGAACATATAGAAGGCATTGACGACTGGGAAGAAAACAATGTGCCCACCCAATACCTCGAACAGGAAAGCAAGACCATCGTAAACAAAGTGGACAGCCCCGATGTGGGCATGATGTACAGCATGAACCCCTATGCGGGTTGCGAGCATGGCTGTATTTACTGCTATGCCCGGAATGTGCATGAGTACTGGGGCTACAGTGCCGGGCTTGATTTTGAACGAAAGATAATCGTAAAGAAAAATGCGCCGCAACTGCTGCGGAAATTCCTGCTGCATCCGAAATGGGATGCCACACCTATCATGCTCAGCGGCAACACGGATTGTTATCAGCCCGCCGAACAAACCTACCGGTTGACAAGGGGGTTGCTGGAAGTGTGCAACGAATTCAATCAGCCGGTAGGCATACTCACCAAAAACTCCTGGATACTGAAAGATAAAGATGTGCTGCAGGAGATGGCAAGGAAAAGAATTGTATGTGCCATGGTATCCATTAAATCATTTAATGAAGACCTGCGGAGAGTGATGGAACCCAGAACCACAACTGCCAAACAGAAACTGAAAGTGATAAATGAACTGAGCAGCGCAGGGGTAAGAATGGGCATTATGATGGGCCCGATGATACCGGGACTGAATGAACATGAGATGCAAAGAATCATGAAAGAAGCAAGGGATAATGGCGCCACTTTTACGGCCTATACTTTTATAAGATTAAATGGCGCTATCAAATTTTTATTTCACGACTGGCTGTATAAAAATTTCCCTGACCGGGCCGATAAGGTTTGGCACCTGATAGAGCAAAGCCATGATGGAAAAGTAAACGATACCCGCTGGGGCGTACGTATGCGGGGGGAGGGAAACATAGCGCAAATGGTAGCGCAGCAGTACAAGAAATACGGCAGGCTGTATAAAATGAATGCGGAAGAATGGAATTTAGACAGAAGTAAGTTTCGGGTGCCGGGAGGGCAGGGGAGGTTGTTTTGAGAATCAGAAAAGTTTCATATTTTGTAGTAATCCTTTAATATGAATCAATTCGGAGGAGATTGGACAAAACAAAAAATTGAAATTGTGGTTGCATATGCTAAAGCATATTTAACTATAATGAATAAATATCCTCAATTTAAATGTTTGTATTTTGATGGTTTTGCTGGTTCGGGGGATATCTACAAAAATGATAAGACAGATATAGAAATAATTAAAGGTGCTGCAATAAGAATATTGGAAATAGATTTTCCTAAGAGTTTTGATATGTTTTATTTCGTGGAGCTTGACGAGGCAAATAAAAATGAGCTGGATAAAACTATCGATCAAAAGTTTCCTGCGAAAAAGAACAAATGCTTTGTTGTTCAAGAAGATTGTAATGCGAAATTGGAGAATATGGCTATATTCCTTCAAAAAAATAAAAACTTCCGAGTGCTTGCATTTATAGATCCTTATGGCATGTCATTAAATTGGTCTTCAATTCAGGTATTAAAAAGTTTAGGTATTGATTTATGGATTTTAGTTCCGACCGGCATCGGCATGAATAGGTTATTAACAAAAGATGGAGATATTCGGGAATCATGGCTTAGAAAATTAGAAATGACCCTGGGTCTTGAGCGATCAGTTATTAAAAACTATTTTTACAAATCTAAGTCTATTCAAACTCTATTCGGAGAAGAAACATTTATTGAAAAAGAAAAGAATGCAATTGAAAAAGCAGAAAAACTGTATCAGCAGAGATTGAATGAAATCTTTAAATATGTTTCCGATTCATTTCCGTTAAAAAATTCAACCGGATCAATAATGTATCACTTTATGATGGCAAGCAATAATAATGTGGCGTTTAATATTGCAAACGATATAGTTAAACCTAAGAAAAAGTAATATGGCACAATCATCCATTGAATGGACCGAAATGACCTGGAACCCAACGACAGGCTGTGATAAAATTTCAGCAGGTTGTAAATATTGTTATGCTGAAATAATGACAAGACGACTGCATGCAATGGGTATTGAGAAATATAAAAATAATTTTGAGTTAACCTTACATGAGGATGCAATTGACATTCCTTATACTTGGAATAAACCCAAAATTGTTTTTGTCAACTCAATGAGTGATTTGTTTCATAAAGATGTACCCTTATCGTTTATTCAGAAAGTATTTGAGGTGATGAACAATACGCCTCAGCACACTTATCAGGTTCTTACAAAAAGGGCAGAACGGCTTGTTGAACTGCACCAGCATCTTAGCTGGACCAGCAATATCTGGATGGGAGTATCGGTAGAAGATGAAAGAGTTACGGGAAGAATTGATTTTTTGAGAACTACCAATGCAAAGGTCAAATTTCTTTCCTGCGAGCCTTTAATAGGCCCTCTGATGAATCTTAACCTTGATGGAATTAACTGGGTTATTGTTGGCGGAGAAAGCGGAAGAAAAGCCAGACCAATGAAAGAATGGTGGGTATGGGATATACGGCAGCAATGTGCAGAACAAGGTGCTGATTTCTTTTTCAAGCAATGGGGCGGCACCAATAAAAAGAAAACCGGCCGTGAGCTCGGTGGCAGGACTTATGATGAAATGCCTGCTTACACCTTCACATAAATCCTCCTCCTGTACATCCAGTAACAGATAGCCCACATAAAAGTGATCACACAAACAGCATAGAGCAATGAGCCGTTTTCAGGGCGGCCGGGAATGTGAATGAGTACTTTTTTGTACAACCAGTTCCAGGGATTCACTCCATCACCAAGACGTATTAAAGCAAGCCCTTTTGGCAAAAAGGCACTGAGTGCAAACACAAACAACGCATTCTTCCCAAACACATCAAAGAACCGGGCCAGCCCGCCTTTGATGTTTTTGAACTCTATCATATAAATCATGGTGGCAATGGTAATCATGGCAAGGCCAGTGGTATAAATAACGTAAGAACTGGTCCATATTTTTTTATTCATGGGAAAAACCATGTCCCAGCAAAAACCCGCCAGTAACAACCCAACCCCCGCAACAAAAAGCCCGGAAACCATTTCGTAAGTTTTGCCTTTCTTCAAAATATAATCACCTGCCATATAACCGAATATCACCTGCACAATTGCAGGCAGGGTGCTCATCAGGCCTTCCGGGTCAAAGAGCATCCCTTCTCCTTTGTACATATGTGCAGCGCCCAGAACAGCTTTATCCACATCATTGCCAAACCAGCCAGCCATACTGTATGGGTCGTTCTTATCACCCAGCAATAAACAAAGCAGCCAATACAGCAACAGCATGACCATCCCAACATAGAATGCCTTGCGGAGCTTCAGGTAGTAAACAATAACAGCGGCAAAGAAATAACAGATAGCTATGCGTGGCAGTACTCCTAAGATGCGTATGCCCTGCGGGTTTCCTTTTTCATCGGTATAAGCCCATGGCTTAAAGACCAGCTCATTACCCGACCATTTAAAAAAAGGCCACCAGGCTAGAAACAAACCGATTGCAAAAATCAACAGGCTGCGTTTAATGACCTTCCTCCAGAAAATGGCATCGCCTCCTGCTTCCAACTTAGGCATTACAAACGCCATCGCATTACCAACGGCAAATAAAAAGAATGGAAAAACAAGGTCGGTAGGTGTAAGTCCATGCCAGGGAGCATGTTCCAGTGGATCATAAATATGGCTCCAGGTGCCCGGGTTGTTCACCAGTATCATCAGGCACACGGTGGCGCCGCGGAATACATCAAGGGAATAGAAGCGTGGGGTTAAGGCAGTCATTATAAAACTAAATGTAAGAATTTGAGACCTATTCACCGGTCAAAAGGGATAAAAGAAGTATTTTGCTGCTATGGCTGACAGCAATTTTTTTGTTCACCCCAGTTCCATTGTGGAAGAAGGCGCACAAATAGGCGCCGGTACAAGGATATGGCATTTTTGTCACCTGATGCCGTTAAGCCGGGCAGGAGAGAATTGCAATATTGGCCAGAATGTGTTTATTGATAACAATGCAGTAGTGGGCAACGGGGTGAAGATCCAGAACAATGTATCGGTTTACAACGGGGTAGTGATAGAGGATGATGCGTTCATCGGCCCGTCAGTGGTGTTTACCAATGTCATCAATCCGCGGAGTTTTATAGAACGGAAAAACGAGTTTCAAAAAACAGTAGTTAAAAATGGGGCCAGCATCGGGGCCAATGCCACTATTCTGTGCGGGGTGGAAATTGGCTCTTATGCCATGATTGGCGCCGGCGCCGTAATCACCAAAAATGTTCCTGACTATGCATTGGTGCTGGGAAATCCTGCCCGGCAGGCTGGTTGGGTAAGCAGGGCTGGCTTCAAACTCAGATTTGGAGAAAAATCCACAGCCAGCTGCCCCGAAACCGGGGAAACCTGCAAGTTAAGCGACAATCGTATTTTCCCGGTCAAATAGTTATCAACTGATGGGAATAATTCATTCATAATCTGCGTATTTCCTATTGTTTCCACTCCCATACTTCCCCTATATTTGCAACCGAGCAGAATTTTATCGCAGGTAAAATTGCTGTTGATAAATTATTTGTTTCGTAATCAGTCATGTAAAAAAACAAGGATGTGACTGAGCTGGCGAAGCCATGCTATGAAAAATTCAACACCGGTACGTAAATGGCTGGCCGTATATACCCGGCCGAGATGGGAAAAAAAGGTAAACCTGCTGCTTGCCGACAAGGGGCTGGAAAGCTACTGCCCGCTGAATAAGGTGAGAAGAAAATGGAGCGACCGGATGAAGACGGTGGAAGAACCACTGTTCAAATCGTATGTGTTTGTAAAAGTAAGTGATGAGGACCGGGCTTCTGTGCGGATGACAAGCGGCGCTATCAATTTTGTGTACTGGAACGGAAAGCCTGCTATCATAAAGGAAAGAGAGATCACTGCCATCAAACGTTTTTTGGATGAGTATGACAATGTGGAAGCAAGACCTGCCGACCTGAAAGTAAACCAGCGGGTACGCATTACCAACGGCACCCTGATGGATCATGAGGGAAAAGTGCTGGACTTAAGGCACAGGATGGCCAAGGTGGCTATTGACAGCCTGGGGTATATTTTAATAGCATATATTGACAGAACTAAATTAACTTCGGCACAGCTTTATAAAACCCAATCCTGATCCGGCCGTTCCTGACAACAACCGGAAACCGGGTCTGTAGTTGTAAAACCATTACCTGTAAAGACGTATCAATGAAATTCATCCGTCTGTTTTTTTTGCTTGTCCTTCCCGTATATTTCTTCTCCTGCAAGCCCCAGCAAAAAATGGTAAACTACCTGCAGTATGTGAATGATACCACAGGTAAAGGGGAAGTGAAGACACCTGATTTGAAAATTCAGAAGAACGATGAATTGTCCATCCATATTTACAGCCTGAGTACAAAACCGGACCTGTCTGATGCGATTTATAATCAGCCCGCTACCGGGGGAGGCACAACAACTGCAGGTTATCTTGTTGACGGTAAAGGGAACATTGTTCATCACCGGCTGGGCGTTATTCATGCAGAGGGGCTGACCAAATTTGAACTGGAAACCGAAATTAAAAAAAGGCTGACCGTTCCGGTGGAATTGCTGAAAGACCCAACTGTAGTAATAAGGATACAAAACTTTAAAGTAACGGTTCTTGGCCAGGTGGGGAGGCAGGGACCCATACCCGTGACCGGGGAAAAACTGACCATCCTCGATGCAATAGGCCTGGCGGGTGGTATTGATGACTTTGGGAAGAAAACCAATGTAAAAGTGATGCGGGAGCAAAACGGCCAGAGAGAAACAGGATACATAGACCTTTCATCTAAAGACATTTTTGAATCGCCGTATTACAACCTGTTACAAAACGATGTTATCGTAGTGGAAGCAACCAATCAAAAACTCAAGGATGCCGAACAGGCCAGAACGATTCAAAAAATATCTTTTGCTTTTACCCTGGTAACAGTGGCGGCCACCATCGCCTCCATTTTTATAAGAAACTGAGTTTTCAGAAACACTGATCAATTCAATAATGCAAGAGTCTCTGAATAATACTAACCACAATCCCAACCTGCATAAAAGCGAACTCTGGAGCCTGAGCCTGCGGGACCTGTTCTATAAGTATATCCGCTTTCTGCCCTGGTTTGTTTTGTCGGTGGCGGTGGCATTATTTGGTGCGTACGCCTATCTCAGGTATGCCACGCCTATTTACAGCACATCGGCCACACTGGTTATTAAAACCGAGCAGCAGGGAGGAAAAAATGATAAACTGGATGATATTTTTGGCGGCGGCAAATCCCAAAACATACAGAGTGAAATAGAAGTGCTGCGATCAAAAGGGCTGATGTCAAGGGTGGTTCAAAAAAGAAACCTTCAGGTCAGTTATTTTGTTCACGGTAAGATCAAGAAAGTAAATATCTATAAAGGGGCGCCTTTTTACCTGGAAGTCCTTCGTATCAACGATTCTTCAAGGACATTTACACTGAAGATAAAATTTACAGGCAGCAATGTGTTCCGGGTAAACAAAGAAACCAGGCAGATCAGCCTGAATGAAAAATTTGAGAATCCCTTTGGCGAGTTTATTTTAAAAGGAAAACCTCATTCCGTCCAGTCGGGCGACTTCAGTATCGAATATCAGCCGCTGGCATCGGCTGCAGCGGTATTTGCCGGCAGCATTCAAGTGGCTCCCAAATCCATGGGGACAGGTATCCTTAACATCAGCATGCAGAACTCCAACCCCCAGCTGGCGGCGGATGTCATCAACCAACTGATGGATGATTATGGCGGATATACCCGTGAACTGAAAAAAAGAACAGCAGACTCATCCCTGAAATTTATTGAAACCCGCCTGGAATTTCTTGGAAGAGAACTGGACAGTGTGCAGGACAGGATGCTTGAGTACCTGGAGCAGAACAATATAATTGATATTGAAAAGCAGTCAGAAAATTATTTTGGCGGTATCAGCGAAGCAGACAAAGCCATCAATGAGCAGCAACTTCAGCTGAATACGGCAGATTTCATAGAAGCATACCTGCGGGATAAAAAAAATGTGTACAGCCCGGTGCTGGTACCCTCCTCCCTCGGGCTGAACGATGCCACGCTAAACGGCCTGGTTAACAGCTATAATAACCTGCAGGTGGAAAGACAAAGTTTACTGGATGGCAACACGCCGCCGGCCAACCCGATAGTTGCTGAAATGACCGAACAGGTGGAAAAACTGCGGATAAACCTGCTGGAAAATCTCGACAACATCAAACGATCGTACCTGAAAACCATGAGTACGCTGAGGCAGAACAGTGAACAGGCCCAGGGACAGTTGCAAAATATGCCCTATAAGGCAAGGGGATACTTTGAAAGGAAAAGAGATGTTGACAATAAACTTGACTTATATAATTTGCTGCTGAAGAAAAGAGAGGAAACGGCATTGTCAAGAGCTGCCACTATTGAAAACTCGCAGATTGTGGAAAAGGCATTCGTTCCGGGATCGCCTATTAAACCCAAGCGGCGCTCTATTCAAATCATGGCCATACTGATCGGCCTGGCGGTACCTGCCCTGTTTGTTTTTGCCGGCGAAGTACTGAATGATAAGGTAAGCACCCGGTTTGATGTAGAGAAAATAACCAGCGCCCCGATTCTTGGCGAAGTAGGCCACTCATTTTCAAACAAGACATTAGTAGTGAACAAAACCACCCGCAGCATGGTGGCAGAGCAGTTCCGCATCATCCGCTCCAACCTGCAGTATATTACGGGTAAAGCGGAGAAGACAACGATACTGGTAACTTCATCATTCAGCGGGGAAGGAAAATCATTTGTCAGCATCAATGTGGGATCGGTAATGGCGCTGGCAGGCAAGAAAACAATCATTCTTGAATTTGATATCCGTAAGCCCAAAGTGCTGTCCGGTCTCGGAATGCCAAAAGGTCCGGGCATCACCAATTACCTGATAGGAAAATCAGGTTTGCCTGAACTGATAAAACCGGTGCCCGACCAGGAAAACCTATATGTGCTGGGCTGCGGTCCCGTTCCGCCTAACCCTTCCGAACTGCTGCTGGATTCAAAAGTGGAGGAGTTGTTCACCTGGATGAAAAGCCAGTTCGATGTGGTGATCATTGATACCGCTCCTGTGGGTATGGTAAGCGATGCGCAGACACTCGGAAAATTTGCCAACTGTACACTTTACCTCGTCCGGCAGGGCCACACGTTTAAAAAACAGGTAACCCTTATAGATGAGTTTTACCGGGATAATAAATTGCCGTCGGTTTCCATTATCATTAATGATGTGAAGCTGAAACCGGGCTATGGCTATTACGGATATGGCCGTTACGGATATGGATACGGATATGGTTATGGCAGTTATTATGAAGAAGAACATCCGCCGAAAAACCTGTTGGAAAGAGTGATTGACAGTGCGGACCCCCGGAAATGGTTTCGCAAAAAATAACAATCTTCCGCTATTCTTTAATGCATATTCTTATTACCGGAGGAGCCGGGTTCATCGGTTCCAATCTTGCCGCAGCTTTATTAAAACTGGAGCATGTATCACTGGTACGGGTGATGGATAATCTCTCCACGGGTTCAGAAAAAAACATTGCTGCATTCACCGGAAATTCCCGTTTTGAATTCTTACAGGCAGATATACGCAGTTATGCCGATTGTCTGCAGGCCTGCGAAGGAATTGACCGCATCAGCCACCAGGCAGCGCTGGGTTCGGTTCCCCGCTCTATTCATGACCCCCTTACCACCAATGATGTGAACATCACCGGTACGCTGAACATCTTTACAGCTGCCAAAGAAAAAAATATTAAACGGGTGGTATATGCCGCCAGCTCTTCCACCTATGGCGACCATCCCGGATTGCCAAAAGTGGAAGACAAAACCGGTAACCCGTTGTCGCCGTATGCGGTCACCAAGCTGGTGAATGAACTGTACGCAAAGGTGTATGCTTCGGTATATGGTACAGAAATGATAGGGTTGCGCTATTTTAATGTGTTTGGTCCGATGCAAAACCCCGACGGGCCCTATGCCGCCGTGATTCCTTTGTTTGCAGAAGCCCTGCTCAGCAATAAAGCACCTGTTATCAACGGGGATGGTAATCACAGCCGCGACTTCACTTATGTGGACAATGCAGTACAGGCCAATATCCTTTCGTTGTTTACAGAAAACGGGGAAGCGGTTAATCAGGTATATAATATCGCCTGTGGCGGGCAGACCACTCTTAACGAACTATATGAACTGTTGAAACAGGAAGCCGGCAGCCAACTGGAAGCAGCGCATGGCCCCGAACGGCTGGGGGATGTAAGACACAGCCTGGCGGATATAGCAAAAGCGAAAACATTGTTGGGATATGATCCGAAAATATCAGTAAAGGAAGGCTTGCGGAGAACTTTTGAGTGGTATAAGAAAAAAAAATAAAGCACAGCAACCACAGCGATTCAACTGTTTTCCTCCTGTATGTCTCAGTTTTCGCTGTGGTTAAAGAAATATGAACCAAACCATCATCATTACCGGCGGGGCCGGTTTTATCGGATCTCATGTGGTCCGGCTGTTTGTAACAAAATACCCGGGTTACAGGATTATCAATCTCGATGCCCTTACCTATGCGGGCAACCTGGAAAATCTGCGGGATATTGAAAAAGCGCCCAATTATATTTTCGAGAAAGTAAATATCCTGGATGAAGCAGAACTACAAAGAGTTTTTATCCGGTATAATCCTGACGGTGTCATTCACCTTGCGGCTGAAAGCCATGTGGACCGCTCCATCCTTTCTCCACTGGATTTTGTTTATACCAATGTCATCGGCACGGTGAACCTGTTAAATGCTGCAAAAAAGCTATGGCTCCAATCTCCTCCCCCGGCGGGGGGAGGTTGGGAGGGGGGCCGTTTTCATCATGTATCCACTGATGAAGTATTCGGCGCCCTGGGCAGCACCGGCTTTTTCACAGAGGAAACAAAGTATGATCCGCATTCACCCTACAGCGCTTCCAAAGCCGCCAGCGACCATTTTGTACGGGCATATTATGACACCTACGGTTTACCGGTGGTCATCACCAACTGCTCTAACAACTATGGCCCCAACCATTTTCCAGAGAAGCTGATCCCCCTTTTTATCACTAACATCATTCAAAAAAAACCACTGCCGGTCTATGGGGACGGACTTTATACCAGGGACTGGCTCTATGTTAAAGACCATGCAGCGGCAATTGATATAGTCTTTCATAAAGGCAAAACCGGCAGTACGTATGCTGTAGGCGGTTTCAACGAATGGAAGAACATTGATCTTGTAAACCTATTGTGCAGACTGATGGATGAAAAATTAGGAAGAACAGCAGGCGAAAGTGACCAATTGATTACCTATGTAAACGACCGTCCGGGACATGACAGACGCTACGCTATTGATGCATCAAAAATTAATACAGAGCTTGGCTGGAGACCCGCTGTTACATTTGAGGAGGGGCTGTCGCTGACGATTGACTGGTACCTGCAAAACACGGAGTGGCTGAATCATGTAACGTCCGGGGCATACAAGGCATATTACGAACAACAGTATTCAGTAAAATAACATCTCTTTCTTACAGCAATGATGAGAGAAGTACTTAAAAAAACCTACCGGCTGCTGCCTTTTAAGAAGCAGCTGTTTTCTGTAATAAAGAAAACCGGAACGCCCCCGCAACGCATATACAAACATCTTCATTTCAGGGGAAAATTCCGGGTGACGGTGAAGCCGGGGAAGTCGTTTCAGGTAATGCACAATGGGTTTGAAATCGAGAATGAACTTTTCTGGAAAGGACTTCAGCAAGGATGGGAGAAAATTTCCATCGGGTTGTGGGTGCAGTTATGTGAAAGATCGCAGGTCATATTTGATATAGGGGCTAATACGGGCATTTATTCCCTCGTGGCTAAAACAATTAACCCTGCCGCCCGGGTGTTTGCCTTTGAACCGGTGGAAAGGGTGTTCAGCAAACTGAAAGCAAATTGTGAACTGAACAATTATGATATTGTGTGCTGCTGCAAGGCGGTTTCGGACTATACCGGAAAAGCGGTGATTTATGATACCACAGATGAGCATGTTTTATCCGTTACTGTGAATAAGAATCTTCATTCACCATTACGGGAAGTGAGGAAATGTGAAATTGAAACAATAACACTGAAGCCGTTTGTGGAAGAAAACAGGCTTGAGGGGGCGGACCTGATGAAGATAGATGTGGAAACCCATGAACCCGAAGTGCTGGAAGGGTTTGAGGAATACCTGAAAAAATTCCGCCCCACCCTGCTAATCGAAATACTGACTGATGAGGTGGGGGCAAAGGTCAGTAAATTAACAGAGGGGCTGGATTATTTGTATTTTAATATTGATGAAAATAAAGGGATACGGCAGGTGAGCACCATTGAGCACAGCGACTATTATAATTTTCTTATGTGCAGCCGTGAAATTGCCCGGCAGCTAAAACTTATCAGCACATGAAAGGCATCATCCTGGCCGGTGGCAGCGGCACCCGGCTTTACCCCATCACCAGGGCTATCAGCAAACAGCTCATGCCTGTCTATGACAAGCCTATGATATATTATCCCCTGTCCACATTAATGATGGCGGGCATCCGGGATATACTGATCATTACTACCCCGGAAGATAATCCCCAGTTTAAAAGATTATTAGGCGATGGCAGCCAGGTGGGCTGCCGGTTTGAGTATGCGGTACAGGAAGTTCCCAACGGGCTGGCGCAGGCATTTGTGATTGGTGAAAAATTTATCGGCAGCAACAAAGTGGCGCTTATACTCGGCGACAATATTTTTTATGGCACCCGTATGGGCAAGCAGTTAAAAGAGCTGGTTCAGGTGGAGGGGGGCTATGTATTTGCTTACCCGGTGGCAGACCCGGAGCGGTATGGCGTAGTGGAGTTTGATGAGCAGTTCAATGCACTGAGCATTGAAGAGAAACCGTCAGCGCCAAAATCAAATTTTGCAGTGCCCGGGCTGTATTTTTATGATAACAGCGTGGTGGAGATCGCTAAAAAACTGAAACCCTCTGCACGGGGGGAATATGAGATTACCGATGTGAATAAAATATATCTTGGGGCCGGTAAATTAAAAGTGTCAGTGCTGGACAGGGGCACAGCCTGGCTTGATACCGGCACTTTTGATTCACTCAGCGACGCCAGTGAATTTGTACGGGTGATTGAAAAAAGACAGGGTACCAAAATCGGGTGTATTGAAGAAGTGGCCTACTGGACAGGTTTCATCAGCAAAGAGCAGTTACTGAAGCTCGGCAACGACATGGCCAAAAGCGGTTATGGGGAATACCTGAGAAGGCTCGTTACCCACGGTTGAGCGGTTTGATATTTTCTAAACAACGGTGATATCCAATAATCATAAATCATACGATTGAAACCACTTCTTTCCATAGTAAGCCCGGTTTATAAAGCAGCAACTATGGTGCCGCAGCTGGTTGCTGAAATCAAAGAGAATCTGAAAAATATAACCGGGGACTTTGAAATTATCCTGGTGGAAGATGGCAGCCCTGATGGATCATGGCAGCCAATAGAACTGGAGTGCAGTAAAGATACACGGGTAAAGGGAATAAGACTGAGCCGGAATTTTGGGCAACACTATGCTATTACTGCCGGGCTTGATCATACCAGAGGAGAGTGGGTGATTGTAATGGATTGTGATCTGCAGGACCTGCCTTCTGAAATCCCAAACCTTTATGCTGAGGCGAAAAAAGGGTTTGATATTGTGCTGGCCCGCCGGGCTGATCGAAAGGATTCGGTAGGCAAAAAAATATTCTCGAAATTTTTTTATAAAATTCTTGGCTACCTGACAGGAATTAAACAAGACGCTGCAGTAGCCAATTTCGGCATCTACCACCGGAAGGTAATTGATGCTGTTTGTTCCATGCGGGAACAGATACGGTATTTCCCAACTATGATAAGATGGGTGGGCTTCAGAAAAACTTTTTTAAATGTAAAGCATGGGGTCCGGGGGGATGGTAAATCCAATTATAATTTTCGCCGCTTGCTGGCGCTGGCATTTGATATACTTCTTGCCAATTCGGAAAAGCCCATCAGGCTGATTGTAAAGACAGGTTTTTTCATCTCTGCCGCCGCCTTTCTGATAAGTATTATAATGCTGGTTAAGTACTTTACCGGAACAATAGAAGTAGCCGGTTATACAAGCCTGATCCTGTCGGTTTGGCTGCTGGGGGGCCTTATTATTATGCTGATTGGCATCATGGGCCTCTATATAGGCAAGATATTTCAAAACGTTAAGAACCGGCCCATCTATATTGTCGCTGAGGATAAAAATATCAATGAAAATTGATTTAGCTGCCTGGGATACTGATTTCTTTGGCATAAAAACGGGTAAATGCAATCTTACAGGTGCAGATGACTGGGATCAGGCCGCAATCAGCAACTGGGATCTTGTGTATATTTCAGTTGATCCCGGTGATAAGGATACAAACAATTTACTTGTTTCGAAGGGGATACAGTTATTTGACCGAAAAACAACATACCTGTATAAATTAAACTCTCTGGCATTTTCCCCTGAGATTTCATCCCGTATCCGGCCATATCATGCATCCCAGCAAGATACTGTTGTTACAGATATTGGAATCCAAAGCGGCATTTTTTCAAGATTCAATGCTGACCCGGGGTTTACCAAAGAAAAATTTATTTTATTGTACACAATCTGGATGAGGCGGTCCATTGGCAGGGAGATGGCGGATGAAGTATTTGTTTGTGATAGCCCGGATAAAGATATTATGGGAGTTATAACTCTTGGGGAAAAAAACAAGAGGGCTGATATCGGGATTTTGGCCGTAGAAGAAAAATTCAGGGGGCAGCAGGTTGGCCGGGAATTGGTGAGTGCAGCGATAGCCTATGGCCTTAAGAACGGATACAGTGAGCTGCAGGTGGTAACACAGGGAGCCAATGACCAGGCCTGCAGGTTTTATGAGCATTGCGGGTTCATAAAAGAACAAGTAGTGAACATTTATCATTACTGGAAGAATTGATTAATGATACCTTTTAACAAACCATATCTTACAGGAAATGAGCTGCGCTATATAAAAGAAGCTGTGGAATCGGGAAAAATTTCAGGCGACGGGCTGTTTACTAAAAAATGCCATGAATTTTTTGAGAAAAGATATGGGTTTCAAAAATGCCTGCTCACCACTTCCTGTACAGATGCACTTGAAATGACGGCTATTCTGATGAATATTCAGCCGGGAGATGAAGTGATAATGCCCTCTTATACTTTTGTTTCAACGGCGAACGCCTTTGTGCTCAGGGGCGCTAAGATAGTTTTTTGTGACAGCAGGAGTGATCATCCCGGCATGAATGAAGATGCCATAGAGGACCTGATCACCGAAAGGACAAAGACCCTGGTTTCGGTACATTACGCCGGAGTTGCCTGTGATATGGATAAGATCATGGCACTTGCAGAGAAATACAAACTTTTTGTTGTGGAAGATGCTGCCCAGTCCATAGACAGCTATTACTCAGGCAGCGGTGGGAAAAAACCATTGGGGTCCATTGGACATTTTGCCGCTTTTTCTTTTCATGAAACAAAAAATATTATTTCAGGCGAAGGAGGAATGCTGGTAATTAATGATTCCAGGTTCAACGAAAGAGCGGAAATAATAAGGGAAAAGGGTACAAACCGGAGTAAATTTTTCAGGGGAGAGGTGGATAAGTATGGCTGGGTGGATATCGGGTCTTCTTTCCTTCCTTCAGAAATAATTGCAGCTTTTTTATATGCCCAGCTGGAATGTCTGGACAGGATACAACAAAAGAGAAATGATTTATGGATGACATACTGGGAAGGGTTGCAGGAGGCGGAGGAACTGCAACTGATCAAAAGGCCTGTCATTCCGGGGTATGCCACCAACAATGCACATATGTTTTACATGGTGTGCCGTTCAGGACGGTTGCGGAATTTTTTGATTTCAGGATTAAAAGCTCTACAGGTAATGCCGGTCTTTCATTACCTGTCACTGCATAAGTCGGAGTTTTACAGTAAAAGTTTCAATCAGCAGGAGCTTGAGTATTCAGATATCTATTCTGACAGGCTGCTGCGCCTGCCTTTCTATTATGAATTATCGGTTGAAGATGTTCAGTCCATATGCAATTCCATTACAAAACTGGTGAATGAGTACACAACAATTGCCGCAGAAAATTAACGGGATTGACTGTTACGCCCCTGAGCTGGCCTATGCCAACGAGAATTACAGTGCAGATATTTTTGAAAGGCTGTATAAAGCCGAAGATGAAAATTTTTGGTTTCGTTCCCGGAACAGGCTCATCAGGCATTTTGTCAGAAAATACCAGGCGAAAAAAGATATTTCACTCCTGGAAGTTGGTTGTGGTACCGGTTATGTGCTGAAAGGCCTTTCCGGCCTGCCGGGTATTAAATTATCAGGATCAGAAATATTTCTTGAGGGGCTGAAATTTACCCAAATGCGGTTGCCCGATATTGAACTGGTTCAGCTGGATGCGACCAAAATGCCATTTAGAGAAAAATTTGATATTGTCGGTGCATTTGATGTACTGGAACATATCGGGGAAGATGAACAAGTAATGAAACAGGTTAACCAATCATTGAAACCCGGTGGTTATTTTTTAATCAGCGTTCCCCAGCACCGCTTCATGTGGAGCTACCTTGATGATATGGCCTGTCATAAAAGGAGATATACAAGGAAAGAGATCAGGGGGAAACTGCGGTCTGCCGGCTTTAAGACCGGATTCATCACATCTTTTGTTTTTACTCTTTTTCCGCTCATGTGGGTATCCCGTTTATTTAAAAGAAAGAAAAAAAACAGTTACACAACTGATGACCAGATGAAAGAACTTGAATTACCCAAAATTATTAATTTGTTTTTTGGCCTGTTTATGCGCATTGATGAGCTGCTGATTAAGGCAGGCCTCTCCCTGCCGTTCGGCGGAAGCCTGATCGTTGTTGCACAAAAGAACTAACAAAACCGACGTATGAATTTTCTGAAACCAAATACAGCTGAAGCCGGCATATCGTCCAGAACTGTATTTATCAGCTGGATTTCGCTTTTTGTGCTCAAACTGATTCTGAGCTATGTTTATTGCCAAATGACTATAAAGAACTACCCTGAACTTACATTGGGCAGTATTTCTTATTATTCAGGAGACCATTACTCCTACATGGGAGCTATGGAGAATTATATTGAAACAGGAAATTATTATTTTGTAAACTTCCGGGGCGATACAGTAAGAGCGGGAAGATCGCCTCATTACAGTATTCCCTATTGGGTATTCCGGCAGACCTTTTCACCTGGCACATCGGCAGATTTATCAGCCGCCCTATACGTCCTGCTCGATACCTGTGCAATAATTTGCCTCGCCATTATAGCATTTTTCCTGGCATCAAAGCGGCGGTTTGTTTATTTTTTAGCACTATTGCTGGGGGCGGCAAGCACCTATATCAGCAACTGGTCCATCAATACAGTGCCCGACGGGCCCGCTGCATCGCTTCTGATGATAGGGCTCTTTTACTATTGGAAAGCTTATACTTCAGATCAAAAAACCGGGAAGAATTTATTTTTTGCCTCTGTGTTCTTTTCATGGTCTGTTGTATTGCGTCCTTTTCTCCTGACATTTATTGCTGTTTTTGCCCTTATTTTTCTCTGGCGCCTGGTTAAGAAAAAGAGCTTTTCTGTTATCCCGAAATATGCGGCCATTTGCCTGCTGCCGCTGGTGCTTTTTATTGCACCCTGGGCTTTTCGTAATTACAACCTTTTAGGGAAACTGATTCCCTTTCAGCAGGATATCTATGCAGGCTATAACTACTACCCTTCAGAGCTTCGGCTAAGAAAACTGATGACATCCATGGGTGAGGATGGCTCTACATTCTGGAACCCGGGGACCATGGCCTCTTATTTTTATCCTGCATCCCACACTACAAGCAGGTTTACCTATCCGGGGTATTTAAAAAAAGATACTGTGTTTCTGAATAAGCTGGAGCAGGCAAGACTGGAGTTTATCAGCAACTACGCAAAGCGGAATAACCAGGAGGAGATATTGCTCACAGCAAAGGCGGCGGAACTGGAAACAGAGTACAGGAAAGAACATATTATCCGGTACTACCTGCTGAATCCATTAAAGAGAGTTTTTACATTCTGGGGGCATAGTGGTTCCTGGCATCTGCCCCGGAGCAACAGGGGGGGGATAATTAAGGCAATTGAGCTGGGCAATAAGCTTTTGCAATCGACCCTATATTTCCTGGTACTTGTTTTTGGCACATGGTATTTGTGGAAAAGCCGGAAAGCCAGTCCGTTTACAGCCATATTGCTTGTACCCGTGATTGCCCTCACTGTCTTGTTGCCGTTTGTTTTCGGATTTATGGAGCCGAGATATGCACTTTCTTTTTATTATCCCTGCTTAATCGGGCTGGTATTGTTTATTGCTTCAGTTCAGGCAAGGTTGCTGAAAAAAGAGTAAAATATGTGTTTAAGCAGAAAACCTGTTACTTTTTTATGCTGGCAGTAAAACCTGGTAAGATTAAATTTTTATAAGGCCCTGGTGAAAGGCATCCTTAACCGTCGATAGGAAAATTTCAAAAAACCAGCCATTATGAGTACAGAATATATCATCGAACGGCAGCATAAGTTCTCGCTTGGACTGAAAGAGCTTATCCGGTACCGGGAACTCTTTTACTTTTTTACCTGGCGGGATATTAAAGTAAAATACAAGCAGGCGGCGCTGGGTTTTCTGTGGGCCATCCTGCAGCCCCTGCTGATGATGTTGATATTCACCCTTATTTTCAAAAAGGGGTTGAATGTGGACAGCGAGGGGATACCCTATCCTGTATTCGCACTGTCAGGGCTGATCATCTGGAATATTTTCAGCACCGGGCTGCTCAACAGCGCCAACAGTATGGTGACGAATGCCAACATCATCAAGAAGATCTATTTTCCCAGGCTCATCATACCCATGTCGGCGATACTGACATCCCTGTTCGATTTTTGTTTTGCTTTATTGGTTTATATCGGCGTCATCATCTGGTTCGGACACCCTACAGACTGGCTGCGGGTATTGTATTGCCTGCCGTTAAGCATCCTGCTTACTGTGTTCACCACTTTCGGGCTGGGCACATTCCTGGCAGCGCTGAATGTAAAGTACCGTGACTTTCAGTATGTGATCCCGTTTATGATCCAGTTCCTGCTTTTTGTGAACCCGGTGTTATACAGCAGCAAAATATTCCAGGAAGGTGTGCTGGGATGGGTCATGAAACTGAACCCTCTTGCCAATGCCATCAATCTTTCACGCAGCGCCTTTACTGGCAACCCGATTGACTGGGCCGGGGTACTATACAGTTTCGGGGTGGCTCTTATCATCTTTTTTATTGGAATTTATACATTCAGAAAAACAGAAGCCTACTTTGCCGACCTGGCATAACAGCGAATGAAACCAATTCTTGAAATTCAGCATGTAATAAAGGAGTTTTTCATCGGCGGCGTACAGGAACCGTACCTGTCGCTCCGGGATGTGCTCAGCAATCCGTTCAAAAAATTCCGTCAGCCCGCCCCCCAAAAATTCAGGGCGCTGGATGATGTGAGTTTTGAGGTAATGCCGGGAGAAAGCATCGGCATCATCGGCCGCAACGGCGCCGGGAAAAGTACCCTCCTGAAAATATTATCAGGCATTACTCCTCCTACCAGCGGAAAGATAACCTGCCGCGGAAGAGTGGCTTCCCTGCTGGAAGTTGGCACCGGGTTTCATCCGGAACTTACCGGCAGGGAAAATATATACATGAACGGAAGTATCCTCGGAATGAGAAAGTGGGAGATTGACAAACACATGGATGAAATTATTGAGTTCAGCGGGATTGAAAAATTCATGAATACACCATTAAAACGCTACAGCAGCGGCATGCAGCTCCGGCTGGCCTTTGCAGTGGCCGCCCACCTGGAGCCTGAAATCCTGATAATTGATGAAGTGCTGGCAGTTGGCGATGCTGAATTTCAAAAGAAATGCCTGGGTAAGATGAATGAGGTAAGCCAGAGCGGCCGTACCATATTATTTGTAAGCCATGACCTGAGTGCCGTGTCCACATTAACAAAGAAATCAATTTACCTGGAAACCGGAACGGTGAAATGTTTTGATGAAACCAACCTGGTGATAAGCCAGTACACATCTGTGCAGAACAGAAGCTGCATCCATGAGGCCGAACCGCTTCCGGGAAAACCATCTGTAACAAAAGTGGAACTGCAAACTTCAGAAAACGGGGCTGTTCATTCGTTCGGGCATCCCCTGGCTTTGAAATTTGAAGTGAATATACCCGGCAGCAGAAAATTTGAAAACATGGCCCTGTCGGTACAGGTATTAAATCATCTTAACTACCCTGTTTTGTATAACTGGATATTTGATATTGAGCAACCTGTTTTAAGAAAAGAGGGGATTAACAAGCTCAGCCTGTCCTACCCGGCATTGCGTTTATACAAAGGGAATTATTTCATCCGGGTACACCTGGCCGAAACAAAAACAAAGGGAAAATTTCAGCAGTTTGACTGCTGTCCTTTCGAAGTGGTGATGCTGAACAGAAAAGAACCGGAATGGGGATGGCAAACAAATGTCTGCCAGTATTTCGATGATGCCGTTTGGCAAACAGAAACAGGGCAAACAAAAATACAGGACACAAAAACTACTTAAACACCGCATCAGCCATTTTATGCCGGTTTCAAAAGAATTCGATCCGCCTCTTTCTCACCGTTATTATTTTATCAGGAAAGGCCTGCTGACAGCTATAAAAAAACATGCACCGGCGTTAACCGGCAAATTGCTTGATTTTGGATGCGGCAGCAAACCGTACCAGTCTTTATTTAAGTTGGATGAATATATTGGTCTTGATTTTGAGAAAACAGGCCATGACCACAGCAACGAACAGATAGATGTTTATTATGACGGGAAAACAATTCCCTTCAACAATGAATATTTTGACAGCATCCTTTGCAGCGAAGTGGCCGAGCATCTTTTTGACCTGCCGGCAGCGTTTGCAGAAATAAACCGTGTTTTAAAAAAGGGGGGAAAACTTTTACTTACCTGTCCTTTTGTATGGAATGAGCATGAAGCGCCTTATGATTATGCCCGCTACACACAGTTTGCGTTAAAAGACATGCTTGAAAAAAATGATTTCAGCATTGTTCAATACGAAAAAAAGGGAGATTTTATTGAAGCAATAACACAGATGCGGGTATTGTATTTTGTACAATGGGCAGAACCTTTCCTGTCAAAACTTTCTTACCCGGGCAGCTGGCTGCTCAGGGCTTCCGTGTTTTTGATAAATGGATGGGGCAGCTTCAAAAACTGGTTATTGCCGGCAAAGTATGAACTCTACCTTTCAAACATTGTTTTAGCAGAAAAGAAATAGCCGGGTTTCTTCCGCAGATATGCAAGGGCCAAAAAAAATACTTCTCTTCAGTACATTAAACCCTTACCCTTTCTGGGCCGGGTCAGAAAACTTCTGGTTTGATTTTGTGACAGACAAAAGGGTGAATGCCGCATTTCAGTTCAACGTAATGCTGGCAGATAGTCCTGTAACAAGAAAAAAGGCTGAACAACTGTCATCAGCAGGCATCAATACAACTTTCTACAAACATTTTAATGTTGACTTTACCCGACGGAATTTATTCCGGATTGGAGATAAAGTGAACAGACGGACTATCAGAACGCTTCCATGGTATAAGGAGATCACAAAGAATAAGTATGACCTGGTTTGGTTTAATGTAGCTGCATTAGCTGACCTCGCTGAACTGGCATATGCCGTTCAACTCTGCCGTAAAACAAATACTGCTTACTGGCTGATCCTGCAGCATGGATATGAAGATTTTTTTCCTGCTGCACAGGAAGAAATGGACCAGGTGATAGATGCAGCAACTTCTGCCAGGCGGTTTATTTTTATTGCAGACAAAAACCGGGTTTCGCTGGAAAGGGCCATAGGTCAGCCACTGGAAAACGCCTTTCATTCGGTGAATGCCATACCTGGTTCAAAAATTGCTGAAGCATTTCAACTCGGCTCCGCCAACCCCGTTAGTAACAGCCCAACGGCACGGTTTTTTAACCTCGGCCGGTTTGCGCCAAAAGATAAGGCGCAGCACCTGCTGTTGGAAACATTTGCCGGGAGTCAGTGGAAAGGGAGGGACTGGCAACTTAATTTCATAGGTGTAGCTGGTTTTGGAAAAACGAATCTCGAAAAACTGATCCGCTACTACGGTCTCAACCCAGAACAAATTAAAATAACGGCATATACAGATGATGTGTTCACAGAAATAGTAAAGAACGATGTACTGTTGATGCCATCAAGGTCTGAGGGTACACCTTTTGCCATGGTGGAATCAATGGCCTGCGGCAGACCTGCCCTTGGCACCCCGGTTGGTGGTATCCCGGAACTGATCGAAGATGGACAAACTGGCTGGCTTTCCCGGACTGTCGCCTTATGTGACATCAGTGATAAACTTGAGGAGATATGGTCACAAAAAACTCAGTGGAAGGAAATGGGAGAGAGGGCCCAAAAACTTATTAACGAAAAATACAACCAGGAACAGTCGATTATACAACTTAGTTTATTGCTTGCCGGAGATATTAGCTAGTAATAATGTCAGTTTGAAAACCCTTATTATTTATGACCTCCAAAGCAATATTCCTGAGAATTGTGAGAAAACTTCCGTTTCTCACTTCTTTTGCCAGATCGATCGTCCGGAAAAAAGCGGTACAGGTTAATAAACGGAAGAAATTAAATGATTGGTATAATAAGCTTGATCTTGACGGGAAAGCCGTATTTCATAATCTGTTTTGTAAAATACTAAGAGATAAAAATATCCAAATACCAGCCGGGAATTGGGAGGTTGATTTTCGGAAAAAAAAGATACGGATGCCCCTGAGGGAAGAAGAGGGTTGGTTAGACTGGGATAATGCTTTATCAGTTTTGGGCCATGATCCTGATGTAAAGGAAACCTATGAGAACCTCTTAAACAATATTTCAATTAAGGTTTTTTTTGATATTGGAGCAAATTATGGCACACACAGCCTGCTTTTTTTAACCCAGGGGGTTCAAACTATTTCATTTGAGCCCAACAACTCCCTTAACAGTCATTTTGAGTTGCTTTGCGGGGCCAATCATGTAACTGGAAAAATGGAGAATTTAGCAGTTGGAGAAAAAAAAGGTATCGCAAAATTGCAGTTTCCATCCGATGCCACCTGGCTGGGTACCATTGTAGAAAGTGAAGCTACTATATTAAAAGCCTTTCATCAGCTTAAAAATATTGAGGTCCCCCTGGTCACTCTTGATCAGTATGTACAGGAAAAAGGGATTGATCCCGATCTTATAAAAATTGATACAGAAGGGAATGAAATAAACGTACTGAGAGGCGCAAGAAACTTATTGCAAAAAAAAATGCCTTTGGTGATCTTTGAATCCAACACGAATAAAGATAGATTGGTTGTGTGGAACTTTCTTGATGGGGTCGGTTACGTTATTTGTAACCTCCCCCTGAGAAAAGAAAAGAAGAAAGAGATCCTCACTTCAGATGCTTTTTTCAGCAGCCGGAAATTTAATTTCATCGCCATGCCAAACGAAGCAAACTAAACATATCTCAGAGCATGAAATTTGACATAAGTATTGTCATTTCATCTTACAACCGGAACGATAAAGTTTTACAGACTGTTCAGCAGCTTTTTGAAAGTAATTTCAGCAGCTTTGCCAAAGTTGAGCTTATTATTATTGACGACGGTTCACCCTATCCTGTTGATAAGCTGTTGCAGCAGATACGGCATATCCCGGATAAGATTGAATGGCGCCTGATTACACAATACAATGCAGGTATCGGGGCAACAAGGAACCGGGGTTTCCGGGAAGCGCAGGCGAGTATCGTTATTTTCCTTGATGACGATATACTTGTACACAAGGACACTGTCAGCCAGTTGTTCAGGGCGCAAAAGCAGGGCCCGGGCCCGGTAATATTCGGGAATTACCCTTTTATTTCTCACTCATCGGGCTCACTAAAAAAGTTTGCTGAACAGCTTTATGGGTATGATACCATTACCGTCAGCGAGAAATTTGAGAAGGTGGATGCAATTACCAGCGGATTGCTCTCTGTCAACAAAGAGAAACTGCATGACAGCAAGAATCTTTATAAGGATAACCTGAGTGTGCCGGCGGCAGAAGAATATGAGATCATTGCAAGGTTTCACAAACAAAAAGTGCCCATTTTTATGGCCTGCCATATTCATGCAACCCATAACCATCACCTTAAACTGGCATGGCTGGCTGAGCAGCAATATAAATACGGGCTGGGCACTGCAGAGGCATTTCTGAAATATCCCCGGATAACTGAAATGGAAAAATATGCCGGTTTGAAAAAAAAAATGGACGCAGGGGAAAGCAATTTTTTTAAAAATTTGGCGGCAACTGCGACCGGAAGAAAAATTTTATTCATCTGTGCCAGGCTGTCAGAAAAAATGTTTCCCCGGGGAAATCATAATTACATTTTCGGGATATTATCAGCCGCATACTACAGAGCGGGGTACAGGGATGGGATGAGAAAATTCAGTTAGTCCTGCATATCCTCACCGGAAGGGCCGGAAAAATTGTTGTAATAAAACCACCTGTAATAATGAGCAGTAAGAGTTTGATTTTATTTTTAGCCGGACATACGGATCTGCAAATGAGAACAATCGGGAAGTCTGACATTGAGAACCTGAGAGCCTGGAAAAATACCAATAAACATTCATTTTTCCTGAACCAGGATATAACTCCGGCACAACAGGAAAAATGGTATGAGGCCTTTTCCGCCCGTGAGCATGATCATATGTTTGTTGTGGAGCAACTGGCTGAAAATAAATGGACCTGTATTGGGTCCATGGGTTTCCGCAAACTGGAGGAGGAAAGCTGTGTGGACGCCTACAATATCATCCGGGCCGTTAAAATTGAACCGGCATCTTTTACCATGAGTGAGGCATTTCTTGGTATGCTGGCTTATGCGGATTCTTTGTACCCGGGTTTACCCATCCGGGTCAAAGTGCTTAACCAGAATCCCGCCGTATCGTGGTATCAAAGGAACGGGTTTACCGTCATTGGTACGATGACGCATTATTACCTGATGGAATTAAACAAGGATTCACTAAGCAATATTAACTGGTCTGTAAAATAAATGTTCATGATATCAGTATTTGGTTCAAAAGTCGGCAAAGAAGAAATCGCCAATGTGTCTGCTGTGCTGGAAAGCCAGTGGATGGGATTTGGGAAAAAAGTGAATGAGTTTGAAGAAAAATTTTCCAAAAGGCTGGGGCTTGAAAATTTTGCGATGGTGGACAGCGGCTCCAATGCACTGTTCATGGCCGTTTCACTTTTAAACCTTCCGCCTAAATCAGAAGTTATTGTCCCTGCATTTACCTGGGTGTCCTGTGCACAGGCCATATTGCTGGCCGGGCACCGGCCTGTGTTCTGCGATGTGGAGCTGGATACACTGAATGTGAGCCGGGCTACCATCGAACCCTGCATCAGCAAAAAAACAGGAGCCATCATGGTTGTCCATTTTGCCGGTAAGCCGGTGGACATGGACCCCATCCTGGAGCTGGGGCTGCCTGTTATTGAAGACGCAGCTCATGCTGTTGATTCCATATACCGCGGCAAGCCCTGCGGAGGAATCGGGGATGTGGGTATTTTTAGTTTTGATGCGGTAAAGAACCTGACAACCGGAGAAGGGGGCGGTATCGCCACCCGTAAAAAGGAACTGATTGACCGGGCAAAAATCCTGCGGTACTGCGGAATCGGAAAATCAGGGTTTGAGGCGGCAGCAGCCAGCGCCGGGGAAAAAAACCGCTGGTGGGAATATAATATCAAGGAACCTTTCATTAAAATGCTGCCAACGAATATTGCAGCGGCGATAGGCCTTGCGCAACTGGACAAGATTGATGACCTGCAGGCATTCAGAAAAAAAGTATGGGGTATCTACCAGGCAGCATTCAAAGATATTTCCTGGATAATGCGGCCGCCGGATGCCGAAGCGTACGAAAAACATTCTTATTTTACCTATGTCATCCGTGTGCCCAACCGTGATAAACTGGCCCGTTATCTTTTTGAGGCTGACATTTACACCACACTCAGGTACCATCCGCTTCACCTGAACCCGGTTTATAACAGTAAAGCAAAGCTGGCCAATTCAGAAATACTGAATGAGGACTCTCTCAGCATCCCGCTTCATCCAAACCTTACATTGGACCAGGTATCACTGATTGTTGATACAATTAAAAAGTTTAAAAGCTGACGGGTAATACTGCAAACACAGAAAAAATCAAAAATGGAAATCAGGACAATTGTACATAAAAAATTTTTAACCAAAGGGGATGATAACCGGGTCAACGGTTTTTTGGTGCCGCTTTATAATATTCATGATAAATTTTTTGAGACGGGAAAGGAGCCGCAGCAGGTTTACCTGACGTCGGTGCTGCCCGGTACAATAAAAGGTCCGCACCTGCATTTTATCCGTACGGGCTTTTTCACCTGCATCAAAGGCAATGTGAGGGTAGTATTAAAGACAGACAACGGGTATAAAGTTTTTTTAAGCGGTGTGGATCATAATTATTTATCTGTAGAGATACCAACAGGTGTTCCCGCAGCGATACAATGCCTGGGTGAGGAGGAAGCCTTTATCCTGAATATGCCCAACCCGGCATGGACACCGGACATGAATGATGAACACAGCGCTGATTTCAGCGATTTTGATTTTAATAACTGACACAGATAAGTAAAGCCGCCGGTTTCCCTGATTAGTATGCAAGGCCATGATATGATGAAAGTTTCAGTATGCATGATTGCCTATAATCACCAGGAATTTATTGCACAGGCAATCGAAAGCATCCTGGCGCAAAAAACCAGCTTCCCGTTTGAGATTGTAATCGGCGACGACAACAGCAAAGATGATACGGGCAGGATCTGCGAATCGTATGCTTCAAAATTCCCGGACAAAATTAAATATTACCAAAGGGAGAAAAACCTGGGAATGATGCCCAACTTCATCGAAACCCTGTATGCATGCGATGGCAAATACATCGCCATCTGCGAAGGTGATGATTACTGGACGGATGAGCATAAGCTGCAGGAACAGGCTGATTTTCTGGAAGCCGTCCATGACTATTCTTTTTGCTGTCATCATCATTTTGTACTGGCAAAGAACAAGCTGGCTGCTGCCGGTAAAGAATTTGAAAAGAATGTGAGAACTGTTACAACAGAAGAGTACCTGCTGCATCCCTTTTTCCACACAACGAGTTATTTTTTCAGGAACAGCGCCATGCCCCGGCCTTTCCCGGACTGGTACAAAAAAGTACTGGCAGGCGACCATTTTCTGGTGCTATTCCTCTCTGTCAGCGGGAAGATGGGGTGCCTGAATAAAAGAATGTCGGTATTCAGAAATCATGGCAGCAGTGTTTCATTTACCCGCAGCGCCCTGGAGATCAAGCAGAATTTTGTTTATCACCTTGAACTGTTTAATCAGCATTCCGGAAAAAGATTCCAGGCAACCATCCGGAAGGTGATCCGCAAATGGGATTTGCTGTACAAGGTGTACGAACCTGTTGGTTACTTCAGGAAATGTTTTTATTTTTTGAAAAACACAGGGTTTTATCTGAAAAATTTCAGGTATCTCGGCGGTGTGAAGTTGTTTGTAAAATATTTATTGCCGGGCCCTGTTCTCCGGCGGTTAAAGGGTTGACATGAAAGAGGAGAAACAACGGCGCAAGGTCGTTTACATCATATCTCATATTGATAAGGCCATCGGTTTTGAGTGGATTGCAGAAAAACTGGATAGATCAAAGTTCGGTCTGTCCTTTATTTTACTAAACGACAAACCATCTCACCTGGCCAGGCACCTGCGGGATAAGGGAATACCGGTACAGGAGCTGCCGTTTAAGGGAAGCAGGCAAAGCATGCCCCTTGTGTTGCTGAAAGTCATAAACATATTGAGAAAGGAAAAGCCTGACGTCATCCATACGCATATGTATGGTGCAGATATTATCGGCCAGACCGCCGGGAAAATCCTGGGGGTTAAAAAAAGAATCTACACCCGGCACAGCTCCAATGAGAACAGGAAGTATCATAGCAGGAAAAAAATTGACAGGTTGGTAAACTCCCTCTCTACACATATTCTTGCCATCAGCGAAAATGTAAAGAATATCCTCGTCACAGAGGAAGGAATACAACCTGAAAAAATCCGGCTGATCCATCATGGGTTTGACCTGGAAAAATTTCTCCGGGTGCCCCCGGAAGAAGCAGGGGCGCTGTCGGTAAAATATAATCCGGGCGGCAGAAGCCCTGTCATCGGTGTGGTGGCCAGGTATTCACACTGGAAAGGCATTCAATATACAATTGAAGCGTACAAAAAAATTCTCCGTGATTACCCCAATGCTTTATTATTGCTTGCCAACGCCAGGAAAGGGGATTTTAAAAATGAAATAGCAGCGCTTTTGTCGAAACTGCCGAAAGACTCTTTTTCTGAAATTGAATTTGAGCATAATTTATTTGCTTTGTACCGGCTTTTTGATGTGTATGTGCATGTTCCCATTGATGCAGAGCTGGAAGCTTTCGGGCAGACATATGTTGAAGCATTAGCTGCCGGGATCCCCTCGGTATTTACCAATTCAGGTGTGGCAAGGGAATTTATTCAGCATGAAAAGAATGCGTTGCTGGTGGATTTTCAGAATGCTGAGCAGGTTTACCTGGCGGTATGCAGGCTGCTTACTGATGCCGGTTTACGGGAAGCACTGGTCCGCAATGGCAGGGAGGATGTTAAGAAGTTGTTTTCGCTGGAAAGAATGATAGGTAAACTGGACAGCCTGTATTCTGAGTAACTATTATTTGTACCGAACCACGAATGATAAACTATTAACTGTCACACATGTAATGAAGGTACGGATCGATTCTCGTAAATCTACGTTTCCTGTCAGGGTTAAACTACTCGTTTTTTTCAAATAGCCGGACAACAGTCTTATCCAATTCAATGATACATTCTACTTTAGAGGCAAATCCAGACCTGGTAAAACCAGCCAATATCAATGAAAAAATTGCTGTTCTTACTGCAAGCCGCACTGTTCATAGCCATGAACTTTTTCCTGCTGATCACAGCCCTGGAAATACTGCAGCCCCGCGGCACCATGAGCCGTCTTGGCTACGATAAGCCTGAATATAATCATCAGGAGGAATACGATGCCTCTTTGCTAAGACTGGATAATATCTCTAAACTTACATCGTATTGCGACAGTGTTTATTCTGAAAATGTATATGCAGGAAGTAATGTGAGATTTGAAAGCGGGTTTCCCCTGGTGGCTTCAGCAATTGTGAGAAAACGGTTTTATCATGGCTATTCTTTATACGGGTTTGGCAATAATCCCCTGGCCATGTTTGCTTCCAAACTGAGCATGAACGGCCTGAGTGCAATTGTGGTGCCTGATGATATATTGAAATATCCCTATGCTGCCTGCAGCCAGCAATCCATTGTGCTGATGAAAGTGCTGCAGCAAAAAGGTTTTAAAACAAGAGAAATAGCCCTGAACGGAAAATTAGGCGGCCATTTTTGCTTTGAAGTGTATTATAACGGGGCCTGGCATTTTGTGGACCCTAATATGGAGCCGGATATGAATGTGCTGTATGCATACAATCAGCCGGGAATAGCTTTTCTGGCCGGCCGGCCGGATATCCTGCTGATGGCATATAAACAATATCCGAAAGAAAAAGTGCTGGATCTTTTTTCTCATTACAGTTATGGAAAAGTGAATGCTCCCGCTGCACCCCGGGCTTATCTTTTCCAGAAAGTGACGCAGTTCCTGTCATACACACTGTGGTCGTTCTTTCTGCTTGCTTTTATCCGGGTGCGGAAAAAATATTTACGTTTAAGTCGCCAGCCCCATGTGCGGAATCGCAGGGTTTATTTCCCCCAATTACAACCAGGAACACCTCAGGCTCTTAACGTCGGCTATTAAACACCGCGGTCCTGATGCTGAAGGGTTCTTCTTTGAACCATCAGACCAAATGGGGTTGGGTCATCTCCGGTTAAGTATCATTGATCTTTCTGAAGCAGCCAACCAACCATTTTATTCGCATGATGGCCGGTATGTAATGATATATAACGGGGAAGTCTACAACTTCAAAGAGATTGCAGTTAAATATGGTATTGAACCCCGTACTTCATCTGATTCAGAAATTATTCTTGAAGCATTTGCTAAAAAAGGGATTGAATGTGTCAGCGACTTTAATGGCATGTTTGCCCTTGCCATCTGGGACCGGCAGGAGAAAAAACTTATCATTCTCCGTGACCGGTTTGGTGTGAAGCCGTTTGTTTATTATCGTAAGGGGAATAATTTTGCTTTTGCTTCGGAACTGAAGGCACTGCTACAGCTGCCGGTTGAAAAGAAATTGAATATGGCAGCACTGCAGGATTATTTTTTCCTTGAGTATATACCCAATGCCACATGCATCCTGCAGGATTTTTACAAACTACCTGCCGGGCATTACCTGGTGGCAGAAAGGGGGAAGGTTGAAATACAACCTTATTATACCTTCAGGGATAAAATTGCACAACGGCCACTGGCTTCCCGCAGGGAAAATGATGTGCTGGATGAATTTGAGGATTTGCTGGCATCCGCAGTAAAATACCGGCAGATAAGCGATGTGCCTATCGGGGCATTCCTTAGTGGTGGCACCGACTCTTCGCTGATTTGTGCTTTGTTCCAGAAACAGAACAACAACCCCGTCAATACATTCACCATCGGCTTTGATGTGGCCGGCTATGATGAATCAGGATATGCGGCACAAGTGGCAAACATTCTGAAGACGAATCACAGCGAAACCCATCTTTCTGATAAAAGTTCGATGAGCATCGTTGATAAGGTGGCGGATTATTATGATGAACCTTTTGCAGCGCCATCCACCATTCCCAGCTACCTGGTATGCAAGGAAGCCCGAAAAAGAGTAACAGTGGCTATGAGCGGTGACGGCGGTGATGAACTGTTCATGGGCTATGGATATTATGATTTATATAAAAAGATAAAAAGGATATACCGTATTGATCCGGGTATTGGCCGTTATCTTATCAAATCACTTTTTAAATGGAGAGGACCGAGATATGAAAGGGCTTCCCGTTTGTTCGGCCTTCCTTCGAAAGAGTTATTTGCACATCTGTGGTCAGAGCAGCAGTATATGTTTTCAGAGAAAGAGATCGGCAGCTTGCTGAACCTGCAGGAAACGCATCTGTCCATTATGGAAAACTGGAGGCAGATTGACAGTATGAAACTGGGAGATTTCGAAAAAATTTCTTTGTTTGATATTGAACAATACCTTGCCAATAACCTGCTTTATAAAATGGACTCGGCCTCCATGGCCAACAGCCTTGAAGTAAGGAACCCTTACCTCGATTACCGGGTGATGGAATTCTGCTTCAACCTGCCGGTTGAATTCAAAATAAACAAAGGCACAGCCAAATACCTGATGAAAAAACTGTTGCAGCGCTATCTGCCTGATGAACTGGTCTATAGGAGAAAATGGGGGTTCCCGGCGCCGATAGGTGACTGGCTCAGCAGGGACCTGTCTTACCTGATCGATAAATGGCTTAACCCGCAACGAATTAAACTGCAGGGAATTTTTAATGTGCAGCAGGTAAATGGTTATGTAAGAGCCTTCCAGGCAGGAAAAAAATTCCATGATAAACGTATCTGGTCGCTAATCTTTTTCCAGATGTGGCACCATAAATATTTGGAGAAAAGCCCCGTTTAGAATTTTTTTGCAACACATTTAATGTTTTTAAATAATTATCATCCACACTATTCATCTTTAATTAAAATCAGACAATGAAGATTCTTGCACTTTATCCGTACATACATCTCTCTTCATCAGCCCTGCTGGTTGGCGGCGAAATTGTGGCCGCATCACCCGAAGAAAGGTTTGACCGGCAGAAAATGAGCACCGCCTTTCCCAATAAATCGGCAGCCTGGTGCCTGAAAAGCCAGGGACTGAAGTGGGAAGACCTTGATATGATAGTGGTTCCCTGGAATCCCATGCGGAATGTGAACCATGCCTCCCGACGCTGGGTAAGTGAAATGAACTGGCGGGGCCAGTTGCTCTCCCATGTCCCCATCCAGGTGATGAGGGCCATTGACGGGCCTTTTGAAAATGAAATGGAAATCAGGTGGGGAAAAACAAGAATTGTGTATATGAACCACCATGAGTGTCATGCGGCCAATGGTTTCTTTCTTTCTCCTTTTGAAGAAGCAGATATTCTTACTATTGATGGCCACGGCGAAGATGAAACCTGCTTCTTTGGTTCAGGCAAGGGAAATACCATTACCCAGCGCAGCAATGTTATCTATCCTCATTCCGTGGGTTTGTTTTACGGAACATTCACTGACTTCCTCGGGTTTACTCCCGATGTGGATGAGTGGAAAGTGATGGCTCTTTCCTCTTTTTCCCAAAAGAAAAATGAATATGATGATAAGATAAGAAGCCTTATTACGCTTACTGACCAGGGCTTTGAACTGAACCTTACTTATTTTGATTATTTTAACTTCGACCGCCGCCCGCATTTCTATCATCAGAAATTAATTGACCTGATTGGCCCTCCAAGAAAAAAAGACGAACCCTTTACCGAAAGACATTATGCCATTGCCGGTGCCATGCAGCGGGTGTTTGTGGAAACCGTGACACACCTGCTGAAAGTAACAAAGAAGAATGGCAGCCAAAGCGACAACATTGTTATCTCCGGCGGCGCCGCTATGAATTCTGTGTACAATGGAATACTTGACAAACTGGATATTTATAAGAACAGCAGCATCTCCAGTTGCCCGGACGATTCTGGTGTGGCAATTGGCGCCGCTTTGCTGGCATGGCACCGGTACGGTAAGAAGCCGAGAAAGGTGCAGGAACAGCAGCACAATTACTGGGGGCCTGCTTACTCAGATGAAGAAATAAGAGATACACTGAAAAAATTCAAGATCAGTTTTGATGAACCAAAAGACCTGATACCGAAAATAGCTGCTGAGCTGGCGAATGGGAAACTGATTGGCTGGTTTCAGGGTGCAATGGAATTTGGCCACCGGGCATTGGGCAACCGTTCTATTCTGGCTGACCCGAGAAAAGAAAGCACCAAGAATGTGGTGAATGCAGCGGTAAAGTACAGAGAATCGTTCCGTCCCTTTGCACCGGCTGTTATGGCTGAAAAAGCAGAAGAAATATTTGATTTAAGACCCGGAAGAAAAGTGAGGTTTATGGAGAGAGTAGTTCCCATTCTTCCTGACTGGGCAGATCAACTCGGCGCAGTGAACCATGTGGACGGAACAGGAAGGGTGCAGACGGTGGAAAGAGAACTGAACCCGAAATTTTATGACCTGATCAATGAGTTTGGAAAAATTACAGGGGTGCCTGTACTATTAAATACCTCTTATAACCTGAATGGCGAGCCCATCGTGATGACACCTGAACATGCCATCCGCACATTTTTCTCCTGCGGACTTGACATCCTGGTACTGGGGCCCTGTGTGGTAAGAAAGTAGATTGAGTATTCTCCTTCCATGACGATTCGTAACTTCCTTTTTCACCGTGTGTCGGATGAAGCGGATGCCTTATGGCCGCCGATGCATCCTGCTTTGTTTGAAAAGATCATTCAGTTTCTTACCGGCAACTTCAAAGTAATGCTGCTGGAAGATTACCTGAAGGAGCCCGCAGTTTATAAAAGAGAGAAAAACCTTGCTACCATTTCTTTTGATGACGGGTACAGGGACAATATTGAAAAGGCTGCACCCATTCTGCTGCGCTACCGCTGCCCGGCATCTTTTTATGTGGTAACAGACTGCATTGACAGGAACATCCCCACCTGGACCTACATCACCGATCATTTTTTTCAGCAGGGCGCCAATAAAGAATTGCTGCTGGAAAATGATTTTGTTCCCGGTTTCCTGCAGCAGATAAGATGGAATAATGAAGCCGAGTCTAAAGAATGGGGAAGAAAAGTAAAACCGTGGATGAAAAGCCTGCCCAATCCGCAGCGTTTATGGGTGATGAAGCAGATAGAGGAGCAGAACAGGGGATCGGCAATCTCCCGCAGGATGATGATGAACTGGGGCGAAGTAAAAGAATTGCAGGACACTGGTTTTTATATTGGCTCTCATTCACAAACACATCCTATGCTGGCAAGTTTAACAAGCGAAGAAGAAATAAAGGAAGAGCTTATGATTTCAGCCGGAAAAATTGAAGAAAAACTGGGACAGAAGCCACTCACTATATCTTACCCGATTGGCAGTTGGGACGACAGGGTAACGAGTGCCTCTGCAGAATCAGGATACAAATACGGACTGGCGGTAGAGCAGCGGTTCTATAAACCAGAAGCAGATAATATACTTACCATTCCGAGGGTGGAACTGTATAATGAACCCTGGTGGAAGGCCCGGATGCGCATCAGCGGCCTGTACCAAACCGTAAAGAAGCTGGTGCGATGAGTAAACGAATTATATGCTGGGTAGGTGATGCGCCCAATCACCGGGCTTTGACAGCAAAGATTGCCGCCCGGTATAATGTGGTGGGGGTAGTGGTTGATAAAAAAGAAAAACTGAAAACAGCCCGTGGCTTTGTTGCAGTGTTGAAAAAAATCATTAATAAAATCCGTTTTGGTAAAATTGATGCGGCATGGTCTCAGTTGCAGGAACGTTACAGGCAGCAATACCCGGCATGGCCGGAAACCCCTGTCTTGTTTACCGGTTCCATAAACAGCAAAGAAGCATTTGAATTTACGACCCAATTAAAACCCGACCTTATTATTGTGTCCGGCACTTCGCTGATCAGGGAACCCATGCTGTCTATGCTGTTGCCGGTTGGAATAATGAACCTGCATACCGGTTTGTCGCCTTATGTAAAAGGAGGGCCCAACTGTACCAACTGGTGTATAGCCAACAACCAGCGCCATCTAACTGGTAATACTATCATGTGGCTTTCAGCAGGGATTGATGCCGGTAATGTTATTGTTAGTGAGAAAATCAGCATCGAAAAAGAAAAAAGCCTGCCGGCCATACACCTGAAAGTAATGGAACATGCACATGATCTTTATCTCAGGGCGGTGCAGTATGTGATGAATATCCGGCCACCTTATCAGTCGGTGCCGCAATCTTCGCTGGGAAAAGGAACTTTATACCTGACTAAGATGTGGACAGCTCATAAGAAAAAACAACTGCTGAAAAACCTGGTCAATCCGGTACATCACCAGGCAGCTCCGCCGGTTAAAACAGTTCCGTTACCATCATGAAAACAATCCTGTACATATCCTATGATGGCATGACTGACCAGCTCGGGCAAAGCCAGGTGATCCCTTACCTCATAGCACTGGCAAAAGCGGGCTACCGGTTTCACCTGCTCAGCGTGGAGAAAAAACAAAAATTAAAAAAAACCGGGGAGCAAATCCGGTCATTGCTGAAAGAAGCGGGTATTGAGTGGACCACCCTGACCTTTACGAGGCGGCCTCCCCTTCTTTCCAAATTATTTGACCAATGGAAGCTGAATGCAAAAGCAGCCAGCCTGTGCAGGAATGAAAAAATAACTATGGTTCATTGCCGCAGTTATGTACCCGCAGCTGCAGGACTGAAGCTGTCAAAGCGGTTCGGTATCCCTTTCCTTTTCGACATGCGGGGTTTCTGGGTGGATGAAAGAGTGGACAGTGGTTTATGGAAGCAGGAGAACCCGTTCTATCGTTTTTTATACAAACTGTACAAAAAAAAGGAACGGAAATACTTTTCAGCCGCTGCTCATATTATTTCTTTGACCCATAAAGGAAAAGAAGAACTGGTCTCTGCATATAAAGTCCCTCCCGGCAGGATTTCTGTTATACCCTGCTGTGCCGATATGGATCATTTTGATTACCGTAAAATAAGCGAGCAGCAAAAAACAGCTGTTAAAAAGCAGTTGAATATCCGGGGAAGCGACAAAGTGATAAGCTATCTTGGTTCGCTGGGTGGCTGGTATCTTACAGAAGAGATGCTTGACTTTTTTGCGGCAATGAAAAAACAAATTCAGGATTCTGTTTTTTTACTGATAACACATGATAACAGGGAGCTGGTGCTGGCCAGGGCTGTAAAAAAAGGGATTGCGGCAAATGATATAAGGGTGCAGCCGGCAACACGCAATGAAGTACCTCAATTTTTATCCGTCAGCGAATGGAATATTTTTTTTATTAAAGATGCTTATTCCAAAAAAGCGTCCTCACCCACTAAACAGGGAGAGGTGATGGCGATGGGTATTCCTGTGCTGTGTAATGATATTGGTGATACCGGAAAAATTGTGGAAGAGTCGGCAGCAGGCATTTTAGTGAAGAAATTTGATGCAGAGGAGTATGAGAAAATTTGCAGGCAACTGGCCGGGCCTTCCAGATGGGATAAGGAACAAATAAGGCAATCGGCTATAAAATATTTTGACCTGGTGCAGGGAGTGACTGTGTATAAGGAAGTCTATGCCAGGCTGCTGAACTAAAAGAACATAGAGTATTCATGATTACTGAAAACAGGAAGCCGGCACAGCTCATTGAATCCGGGAACAGGGTCATCAAGTCGTATGATGATTTGGGGGAGAACATAGATTTGAATACTGTCCATTCTTTTGGGGAAGAGTGGAAGGCTTTTCACCGGTTTGATGATACGGAGATAAAAAAAATCGGGGACACCTATTTCGATATCGTAACCACCCCCATGCTGGGCCCGGATAAAATTGCAGCAGATTTTGGCTGTGGTACGGGAAGATGGACAAAATATATCCGGGACAGGGTTGGCGCTGTGGCAGCTATTGACCCCAGCGATGCCATTTTTGTTGCCGGTCAGTTACTGAAGGGTGCGGATAATGTTCATTTATATAAAGCATCTGTTGACAACCTTCCGTTTCCTGATAACTACTTTGACTTTGGTTTCAGCCTGGGGGTGCTTCATCATATCCCTGATACACAAAAGGCCATGGATGCCTGTGTAAAAAAGGTAAAACAGGGCGGCTATTTCCTGGTCTATTTGTATTACAATCTCGACAACAGAGGTTTTTTGTATAAGACATTGTTCTTTCTTTCCAACCTGGTGCGACGGGTGGTCAGTAAAATGCCCGGAAGGTTAAAAAAATTTACCTGCAACCTGCTGGCCCTGTTTTTCTATATGCCATTTGCAGGGTTCAGCCGTTTATTGAAGTTTTTGGGTGTGTCAAAGAAAATACGTTCCCGTATCCCCCTGCATTCATACGAGGGCACCTCCTTTTATATTATCCGTAATGATGCATTAGACAGGTTTGGAACACCACTGGAACAGAGGTTTTCAAGAAAACAAATTCAGGCGATGATGGAATCTGCTGGGCTGGGAAAAATTATTTTTTCTGAACATGCGCCTTACTGGCATGCAGTGGGCCAAAAACGGGGGATACATTAATCTTTTATCATAAAAAAATAGTTATGAGTTTATCATTAGTTACCGGCGGGGCCGGATTTATCGGGGCGCATGTGGTAAATGAGCTGATTGCCATGGGCCATAAAGTGGTGGTGGTGGATGACCTGAGCGGCGGTTTTGAGGATTATGTAAATAAGAAAGCAACCTTTGTCAAAGGGTCTGTGTACGACGATAAATTTATTTCAAAATTGTTTACAGAGCATAAGTTTGATTATGTGTATCACCTCGCTGCATATGCCGCCGAAGGGTTAAGCCATTTTATCCGGAGATTCAATTATAATAATAACCTGGTGGGAAGTGTGAACCTGATCAATGAAAGCATAAAGCACAAAATAAAGTGCTTTGTTTTCACTTCTTCCATTGCAGTGTACGGGGCCGGGCAGTTGCCGATGACAGAGGACACCACACCCATCCCAGAAGACCCGTACGGGGTTTCAAAATATGCTGTTGAACTGGATTTAAAATCCGCACATGAAATGTTCGGGCTGAATTATGTGATATTCCGTCCGCATAATGTATATGGCGAATACCAGAACATCGGCGACCGGTACCGGAATGTGATCGGCATCTTTATGAACCAGTTGATGCAGGGAAAACCTCTCACTGTATTCGGAGATGGCAACCAGACAAGGGCTTTCAGCTACATCAGGGATGTGGCCCCTTATATTGCCAGATGCGTGGATGTGCCGGCAGCATATAACCAGGTATTTAATATCGGGGCCGACCAGGAATATACAGTGAATGAACTGGCAAAAACAGTGATGAAAGTGATAGGCATTAAAGGGGAACTTCGTCACCTTCCTGCACGGAATGAAGTGGTAAATGCCTATTCAGATCACAGCAAAGCGAAGAATATATTCAGTATCGCCGAAGGTTCTTTTACTTCTCTGGAAGAAGGGATTCAAAAGATGGCTGAGTGGGCAAAAAGCGCCGGTGCCAGGGAGAGTTCCCGCTTCAGCAATATTGAGGTAACAGAAAAACTGCCGGCAGTATGGCTTGAAAACTAATAACCTTATGAAAGTTTTGATCGTTTGTTTACATGCACCGGACCGGGTCCCCGGGCAGCGGTTCAGGTTTGAGCAGTACCTTGATTTTCTGGATGACAACGGGGTTGAATGCACTTATTCAGGCCTGCTGGAAGAAAAGGACTATCAGTATTTTCATGGGAAAAGGCACTACTTCAGAAAACTGAGGATCGTCATCAAAGGGTTTTTTAAAAGAAGAAGAGAACTGAAACATATAAAACAGTATGATATCGTTTTCATACAACGGGAGGCTTTTATGCTGGGCACCGTTTATTTCGAAAAGAAATATGTAAAAAAGTCAAGAATTGTTTTTGATTATGATGATGCTATCTGGCTTGATCTTGTTTCAGGCCACAACCGTGTCTTCCGCTTCCTGAAAAACCCGGATAAGACCCGTAAAATTATCGGGTTGTCGAAACTCATTTTTGCCGGCAATCAATACCTCGCAGATTATGCCGCCAGGTTTAATTCAAATGTCGTTATTGTACCTACCACCATAGACACCGCTGTTTATCAGCCGGCATACAGGACTGACAAAGAAAAAGTATGCATTGGCTGGAGCGGCTCTTTTTCCACTATTCAGCATTTTGAAACCTGCCTCGAAGCCTTAAAGATCATAAAGGCAAAATACGGAGCAACTGTTTACTTCAAAGTGATCGGTGATGGAAAATATGTGAATGAAGAACTGGGAATAAAAGGACAGGACTGGAAAAAAGAATCTGAAGTAAAAGACCTGCAGGAAATTGACATTGGGATTATGCCGCTTCCTGATGATGAATGGTCCAAAGGAAAATGCGGCCTGAAAGGGCTCCAGTACATGGCGCTGGCCATTCCGGCGATTATGTCGCCGGTGGGTGTAAACGGGAGTATCATTCAGGACGGGGAGAATGGATTCCTGGCATCTTCAACAGATGAATGGGTTGATAAACTGTCCCGCCTGGTTGAATCCGCAGCGTTGCGGAAAGAAATAGGGGAAACAGGAAGACATACTGTACTTGCTTCTTACTCGGTTGACGCAAATAAACATCTTTATTTAAAATACTTCAGACAGGTTTGCGGGGGATGATGACCTGCAAACTGTAACCATTATTCATGCTCCTTTTAGCCCGGTTTTTTTCAGCAACAGATATCGCTGTCTTTCCCCTTTGCTTTTTGATATTGTTTTTCATTATCCGTTCAAAGGCGGGCAGCTATAAAGACCAGCGGATAAAAGCGCTTTATTTCCGGGCTTTTTATTTCAAGATCATTTGTGTTTTCGCTTTTGCCATGCTCAGCGAGTTTTATTTCAAAGGTGGCGACACGGGGCTGTATTTTCAGGCCACGCAGGATATGAGGGCCGCTATAAAAGATAACCCTGACAATTTCTGGGTATCATTATTTTCCCAAAAGCTGACATACAAAAGTCCGCTTTTTGATTATTTCTACTATGACGGGTATCAGCATGATATTACATACAATTATATGTTTAATGCGGCGAACTTTTTTCCTCCCAAGCTTGCACTGATACCTTCCTATCTTTTCTTCAACAGCTATCTCTGTGTCAGCATGTGTTTTGCTTTTTTTGCACTGGGCGGGGGTATCAGGCTGTTTAAGACCTTTTATCATTTTTATCCTCATCTATACAGGGAAATAGCTTTTGCCTGCCTGTTTCTTCCAAGTGTATGTTACTGGAGCAGCGGTTTGCTTAAAGACCCGGTTTGTTTCGGAAGTGTGGGATTCATCAGTTATGCATTTCTGAATATTTTTATTTTAAAACGAAAATTCATTATTTCCGCCGCCATCATTGTCGCCTGTGGTTTTCTTCTGTATTTTATCAAAGTGTATATCCTGCTGGTGCTGGTACTTGCCATGCTCATCTGGCAGTTTGCGGAGTTCAATAAACTTATCGAGAACAAAACTCTGCGGAATATTTTTGCCGGAATGACCTTTGCCGCCGGGGCTGTCGTTGGTTTATTGCTTTTGAATTATCTTACTTCCACGGAAGCAGGACAGCAATATCAGCTGGACAACATTATGGGTAATGCAGAATACCAGCGGGAAATGTATGCTATTGTTGCCCAACAGACCGGGGGCAAAGACTCTTACTTTACTATCAACACATCCAACCCCGTACTGAT
>JBQTHS010000115.1:0-24707 GCA_052389635.1 Bacteroidota bacterium
AACTGGTAAAATTCAAAGGGAAATTTGTGTGGCACCACCACGATAACGAGGACGAATTGTTTTATGTAGTGAAAGGGTGTTTTGATATGCACATGAGAGATAAAATTATTACAGTAAATGCCGGTGAATTTTTGATAATGCCCCACGGGGTGGAACACAAACCTGTGGCTGCCGAAGAAGTGGAAATAATGCTGTTTGAACCGGCCACCACATTAAATACAGGTAATATTGAGAATGAATTGACGGTAAAAAACCTGCAGAAAATTTAGTTCAGCTTCCGAATGTTAAGGAACCGAGCTCCACCACTTCTTTAGTGTTAGTCACCCGGAAATTGATGGTCTGCCTTTTTTGCGTTGGCTTACCAAAATCAGTAAACAATTCGGCTTTGATGGATATGGGCCCGCCAAGCGTTTGCCGTGTATCGCCGTATAAGTTTACTTCCACCTTGTATTTTCCGTTAATGGCTTTTTTCAGCATAAATTCCTCTGGGCCGAAACCGGATGTTACGTCCTGCGAAATCTTTCCGCCGAGTGCAGTTTCGGTGTGCTGGTAATCACATTTTTCTTTCCGCGGGTCTGTTACCCACAGGTCAATATCCGAATTATCGCTGCTCCACCCGATAACAATCCGCACATCCACGGGCATGGCATAAATCAGACGTCTGTCAATCTTTGCGGTGTTCACGGCATTTTTATGTGCAGCGATGATGGCGTTCATTTCATTGATGGCAACAGCTTTTATCTCGCCAAAGCGGCCATCCCATGACCTGGTAATGACTTTATACAAAAGTTCAACCGCTTCATTGTACTGGCCGGCTTCGTTCAGTGCCAGTGCGAGGTCACGGTAAGGTTGCGGGTCTTCTTCCCTTATCTTCAGCAGATCCCGGAAGGTTTCAATGGCCAGCTCTTTTTCTACTGCTTCCAGCAGTTGGTTGGCCAACAGGCGAAGCAGTTCTGCATCTTCTAATTTTAATTCGGCCACATTGCTCAGGATTTGTATCCCGGTTTTCTTTTCATTTTTGCTGATGAAAAACCGGGCGGCGTCAATAAAGAAGGAAGGCTGGCTGCTGTACTGTTTTCTCAGTTGAAAATATTTCGCAAGCCTTGCCGAAGGCGCCGCTTTTTCCAGTTCTTTCAGGTAAGGGGCATCAGGTTTCCATTCGGTCAGCTCTATAGAACTAACTTTTTCCATTACCAACTCCTCATCTTTCTTTGCATCCCCCTCCGCCATCATAAATGTTAATGCCTGATCACCCGGTACTGATATATCAGTGTACCGGTATTCAACGGAAGAATCTGCCAAGCTATATGCACCTATTCCCGGGGTAATACGAAAAAATGGAACAGCAGTTGTGGAAACAGTTCCATTACTTTCCTGCTGCGGTGCGGGGACAAATGTTGTATCGAACTGCATCGCTACATGCCCACTGCGATAATCACCGGTCCCATTACCGTTGATACGGGATTCGGTGATCAAAATTTCTTCCTGGGGCTTTTTACCTGGATTAAAACTCCTGCCCCACCACTCTTTCAGTTCATTCATTATTCCCACTGCTTCATCCAGGGTGTTCTTTTTATCAAGTTTTTCCAATTCTTTTTTCTGACTAAGCAGGGTAAAATATTCTTTTTGCATACTGACGGGTGGCGTTATTTCATGCTCCACATAATCTTCCAGCCTGTCCAATACAATGAGGGAAGTGTTTTGTGCAACCACGGAAAACTCTTTACCCAGCCGGGTAATGTCCTCTTTATTTTTTTCAAACTGCAGATCCAATTCAGCTATTTTCATTTCGGCCCAAATCCTTTTCACCATGCCACAGTCGCTGTTATCCGGCTTACGTATGGTAAATGTCTTTGTGGTTACCACCTCATTGCCAAAACCGAGTTTTACCCTGATGTCTGCAGCCGCTGTTTTTAACTTGCCGGCAAACGAGAGCCCGGACGACTGCACCGGCATCACCTGCACCACCACATCTTCCGCTTCGGAGGGATTATATTCTACTGCAATTACCTGTAACGAAAGATTGCGAGCCTCTTCCAGCGCAGCCGGTATTTCCAGCCGGGTCAAATCAATAAACTTTCCATGAGATTGTTTGGTCACAAACTTTAGATAAGAAAAATCCGCAGAAGCCGAACTACTGATGACGGTAACAGGCAAAGCCGACAGGATGATTTCTTTTTTGCCAAAACTGGCCAGCCCGTCGGAGAATAGCAGCACTTCATCAAACCGGTATTGGGTTAAATCAATAGTGCCCAACTGTGTGCCGCCATCGTATTGAAGTTCATCAATTCTTTTCAGGAGAGCGCCGCAGTTGCCGTTGGTGATGGCAAAATCTTCTTTTCCCTGCAGATACACATTGAATGTAATGAGCGAAACCTGCACATCGCCCGACAGATATTCTTTCAGCAACAGTTTTTCTTTCTCTATATTTCTTTTTTCACCTGAAGCAGACACATCCCAGAATATGCCGATAGTGCCCGGCAGTTTTTTCTCTTTGTATGCAGGCCCCATCCGGCTGTTTACATAGAAATAAGTAAGCCCGTTATAGTTTTCGGCAAGTATAGCGGTTTCATTGTCTGACGGCCCCGGTATAGTAAAAGCTACCGCTTCATCGGACATAAAGTTTGCAGCGCTGTAGGCAGCCACCCATCCATTCTCCTTTCTGCCAAATTCAAAACCAGCCAGGCTATTTCCGGCGGGTACCGGTTTTTCGGTACTTTTTATTACTGATGCAGCCACAGAAAATTTTTCTATAACATGTGAAGATGCCAGCGGCAGCTGATAATATAAATCCTTATTCAGCAGTTCCAGCGTTTGCTCCACGGCTATCATTATATGCCGGGTTCCTTTTGCCGGCAAAGGATAAATGCGGGTGCGGAAATTGTTCCCTTTTGTTTTTTCCACCAGCCCGGGGTCAATCTTTCTGCGGATAGTGCTTTCAAATGCAACTCTTGCTTTTGCTTTTTCCACCACCACACCTTCTCTCAGTTGTCCTTCCATGTCTAAAGCGTAGCGTACGATATGCTGCCCGTCGGCGAGTGGAAATTCAAATTCCCCCTCCAGCACCCTGTCGTTGGGGTTGTAAAAAATAATATCAAATGTAGTGGTGGCAATATTCGCTGCCACCTGAATGTCAACAGCAAGGGATTGAATAGTAAGGGCAGCTGCCGTGGTGTCATTTACAATATTCAGCACCGGCATACTGGTAGGCACGGCCCGGAACTGCTGCGAGTTTTTAACCTGTGCACAGGAAATAATAAGCGAAAGAAAAAAAATCCGGAGGAAAGCCGTCTTTTTCATAACAGAGGGGTTGGTCAGGAAATAAGATGGTTGCCGACGCCAGAATTCATAAAGCAACGCTATATTTCTTTTATTATGAAAAAACCGGTGTGAATCAAATTATAAAATTGCAGACAATAAAAAGGCCCGCAGGCCCTGTAATAACTGATGCAGGTGTAAATATCTACCCCTCCACCATCTTCTTCAGATTCTCCAGCCCTACTTCAAACTGGTGGTTCAGGTTTTTGTTGATCATCGGCCCCATCAGCCGGGCCATGGGCCAGGGCAGGTTTCCGCTATTCTGCCAGGTCACCTTGGTTTCGCCGCCATCACCCCATGGTTCAAAATGCCAGTTGTCTTTGGCTTTGCTCTTCCAGGGTTTAAAAAACTCAAGCAGGAAATGAATATGTTTGTCATCTTTACTTTCTAAGGTGAGGCTTCCCACTCCAACTTTTTTTCCCTCCCATGCATATTTATGCCCGGAACTATGAGGGTTCCCGGTAATAGTGCTTTTGGCAGTCGGGTCACTTTGCTGCCATGGGTTCCATTTGCTGTAATGGTTCAGGTCGCCGACAAAACCCATCACCACCACCGCCGATTTTTTAATGACAGCAGATTTTTCCACATTATACGATTTGGGCATCAGCGCCGCCGCCACCAGTAACGTAATAATAAGACCGAGCAAAATATAAACAACGATCATGGCTTGAAATTTAAGACAGGTAAGGTACTGAATAAATGCAGCGGGGGCAAACCTTTTATCAATTTGCAAATGTGCGGTAAAACCTGCCCGGTCGCAGGTAGATAACGCCATGCTGAGTATAAAAACGAGTGGGCAGCTGACTGTATTTACCGGTGGCCGCATCATATCCCCGCACCTCAAAATGCAGGTGTGGAAAAGCAGAATAACCGGTATTGCCGCTGTAGCCGATCAACTGTCCTGTTGCAACGCTGTCACCTTCATTCACCAGCACACCGTCTTTTTTAAAATGCCAATAGTTGGCCTCCGAACCATCATCATGCCGGATAAAAATATAGTTGCCGTCGGAAAGATTTTCCGGCTTGAGTCCCCTGCGGTCCGAATCTTTTCTTACTGCTATCACCACCCCGCCTCTTGCAGCACATACTTTAGTTCCTGTTCTAACTTTAAAATCCAGCGCCTTCTCTCCTTTATGGCTGAACATGCTTTCATATCCCTGCACCAGGAGAACTTTCTTCTTACGTTCAAATGGTAATGTATAGATATAACTGCTGTCGGCCTTAAATTTCCCGTTCTTCAGTTCGCTGACAGTGTATTGCCGCTGGCATATACCGGCAAAAGGCAGAAACAAAAGAAAAAAAGCCAGTTTCATTTTGCATATTTTAATTGCATAACAATTTAATCTGTGTTAATCTGTGCAATCCGCGGCCCGTTATTCTTCACTTTAATGATCTCTGCTGCAATGCTCACCGCTATCTCTTCCGGCGTACGGCTGCTGATGTCAAGACCAATGGGGGTATGGATACGTTGCAGCGCCTCATCTGAAATACCATCGTTGCGGTAATCATCAAACAGTTTTTCCATTTTCTTTTTACTACCCAGCACACCGAGGTAAGTAAAATTTTTATCAAGCAAAGACCGCAATGCAATATCATCGGTGCGATAACCAAAGGTCATTATCACCACATATTGATTCGGGCCGGATGGGATAAGATTGGACAGAGCTGTATAATCATCCACAATGATTATCTCATGGGCGAATTCATTTTTTTCCAGGGTATTCAGGCCAGTCCGTTCTTCAAAGAGGGTGATATAATAATCCATACCCCGCATCAGTTTGGAGAAGGCCAAAGCGCAGTGCCCCCCGCCGATGATAAAGAGCTGGTTTTTATAACCGGTTTTTTCTTTGTACAGCCAGTTATCGTCAGCAATAAAGCTGTATTCAAAATCTTTTTCCGGCACCCTGTCTTCAAAATCAATACCCAAAGGTGAAAGGGTCAACGTTCCATTCTTATGTTGTTCCAGTGATGAAATGATACGCTGAACCGTTTGAGCATCTTTCGCCTGAACAGGGTATAACAGAATCGTTTGTTCGCCAGAGCAGATCATGCCGCTTTGATCAGTTGCTGCAGATTTATCATGGAACTGTTTCTTTAGTAAACCTCCTTGTTCCTTGTTTCTTGTACCTTGTGCCTTCAGTTGTTCTTTTGCCATTTCTACAAACTTGTACTCCATGATACCACCGCCTATAGAACCAGCCATTTCAGCATTTGCATTCACTGCCATCAGAAACCCTTGTCGCCCCGGGCTGCTACCCTGGCTTTCCAAAACATAAAGGAGCATGACGGGTGTGTTTTGCTGAAGCGATCTGTTTATCAGTTGCCAAACTTGTAATGATTTTTTCATAACCCGGGATCTTGGTAAGCCCCTTTAGGGGTTTGGGGTGTTGTATAAATTCATCAGCACTTTCTCCGGGGTCATCGGGGCATCATAAGGAATATCCGCAGATGGATTGAACGCCTTTACCGCATTGCGCAAAGCAAAATAAGCCCCGATGCCATACATCAGCGGCGGCTCACCCACTGCCTTGCTGCGGAAAACGGCGAGGTTATTTTTTTGTGTTTCCAGCGGATGAATCATTATCTCTTTCGGAACGGAATAAATATCCGGCACTTTATAAGTGCTCAGCGCATTGCTGCGCAGCTTTCCTTCCCCGTCATATACTACTTCCTCCATCGTCATCCAGCCAATACCCTGTACAATACCACCTTCGCATTGGCCCATATCGATCATATTATTCATGCTCTGCCCGAAGTCATGCACCACTTTCACCGAGTCGGTTTCATAAATACCGCGGAGGCAATCAATCGTTACTGTAATTACTGCAGTGCCATAAACATGATAAGCAAAAGGATGCCCTTTTTCTTTGGAAGGATCAAAATGAATACCCGGTGGTGTGTAATGCGCCAGTTCTGAAAGACTGATCCTTTTCATATGTGTCAGCATCGCCAGCTTTTTCCAGCCTAGGTCTGTTTTCTGCCCGTTGGCAAAAACCGTTTCGTCTTTTATTTCGATCACATCCACCGGAAGTTTTAATTCATCAGCTGCCACCTGTTTCATCCGTTTCAATATTTCAGCGCAGGCGATGGCCGTGGCTTTGCCATTCAGGTCGGCTGCTGCGCTGGCGGCGGTGGGGGAAGTATTGGCAATACGCCATGTATTTGTTGTGTACACTTTCACTTTTACCGGGTCAATGGAAAAAATCTGCGCTGCCACCTGCAGTACTTTGGTATTTACACCTTGTCCCATTTCCACGGCAGCGGTACTCACCCCCACACTTCCGTCTGTGTACACATGCACCAGGGATCTTGCCTGATTCATAAATGTCTTGGTAAACGAAATACCAAAACATATTGGCATCAGCGCTATTCCTTTTTTAAAAAGATTATTATCGGCATTAAAATCATTCACTTCTTTTTGCAAATGCTGAATATGGTACAGTTCATCCGCCTTGTTCCAGCATTCATTTGCTTCGCTTTCGGCCTTTTGCCCGTACGGGAATTCATCACCTGTCTTCAGCAGGTTCTTTTCCTGTATAGCTGATGCAGGTATGCCCAACTGTTGGGCAGCTTTGTCTATGGCTGCTTCTATCACAAACATTCCCTGCGGACCGCCAAAACCACGGAAGGCTGTATTGGGAGGCAGGTGGGTGCGGCAGCTGTAAGCCGTTGCTTTTACATTCGGAACAAAATAAGAATTGCTGCAGTGAAATAATGTCCGTTCCATTACTGCGGGAGATAAATCCGCAGCGGCTCCTGCATTCTGATAGAATGTGACTTCATAAGCAAGGATCTTTAAATCTTTACTCAGCCCGATCTTAAAATCAGATGAGTAAGGATGCCGCTTGCCGGTCATCCGCATATCTTCCATGCGGTGCAGGCAATATTTTACAGGCCGTTTCAAATGATATGCTCCCAGCGCCACCATCACTCCCCATGTCGTGGCCTGGTCTTCTTTACCGCCAAAGCCGCCGCCGAGTCTTGTGGTATCCACTTCAATAAAGTTCATTGGCATATTTAAAACCCTCGCTGCTGTTCGCTGTACCGCTGTGGGCCCCTGCGTGGAGGAATAAATTCTGATGGCCCCGTTTTCCTGCGGCACGGCATAGGCGCCCTGTGTTTCGATATACAAATGCTCCTGTCCGTTGGTTTCGGTGCAGCCTTCAAAAATGTGTTCGCAGTTTTTCCATGCGGTGGAGACATCACCCAGCTGAAATGTTCTTGGTGGGATGATCAGTTCTCCTTTTTCTTTCGCCTCTCTCGGATCAGTGATCACCGGCAAAGGCTCAATGACCACTTTTATTTTTTTCACTGCCGTCCTTGCTGCTTCATCGCTTTCAGCGACCACTAATGCCAGCGGCATCCCGCAAAAATGAACATGGGAAGAAGCCAGCAGCTCCTCATCCGGCACAATGCCGCCAATCTGGTTTTCCCCGGGAATATCTTTTGCAGTAAAGATGTTCACCACACACGGCATCTTCATTGCTTCGCCGGTATCAAGTGATTTTATTTTTCCATGCGTCACCGGCGAATCAAATGCTGCCGCATACAGCGTACCGTTTACCACCGGTATATCATCTATATATACCGACTCGCCGCGGACATGCGTATAAGAATCAATATTTTTCATAGACAAAAGCGCCAATATCGCATTATACCCCGTAAAAATCAATTATCATCTGACGGCAATGCCGACCGGCCTGGTAAGGTCGGAGTTCATCCGGAAGCTTGCCGGGCTGTTATTAAGTGTGTGCAAGGGGGGTACATTTCCGTTTGCATCCGGAGCGAAAACCAAAATGGAATTTTGCCCGTTTACATATATAAACCCGTTTTCATCAACAGCGATACCATAATTATCGCCAAAGTGGTTGAGCCGGGTGTTTTCTCCCTGTATCCGTCTTACCGGCGTCGCATTACCTGTTTGCCCCTGTTCATAAACTGTTATACCGGGGCTATCAAACCGATTTTGCGGATCGCCACGGTTGACAACATAGAGCCTTCCGGATTCGTCGCTGGCCATATGAGCAGGATTTGATAAGCTGGTGTTATTCCCGGCAATAGTTGCTGATGGCAGTCCGTTAAAACGACTATCGCTGGTCTGATTGAAGATCAGGATAGCGCTGGCCGAAGGATTTGGCACCTGGTACAGATTGGGGGTGAGCGGCCTGGAAGATGTGGCAACAAACATCTTGTCTGAATGAAATGCAATACCCGTTGGGTTGATTATTTGCCCGGAGCTGTTAAATAAGTCATCAAAAAAAATCCTCTGCTGAGCAATAACAGCATTCTGAACTTTAAATAATATATTGGGGGCAGTTGCAAGCGGTTGTTCAAAGCCAGCACTTACTCCGCTTACCAGCACTTTTTCCGTATTGAATCTGGCAAGTGCGCCCGGTATAAAAACTTCAGCAGGATTAACAAGCTGAATTGTAAAACTTGGGGCCGCATTTCCGTTTACATTGGGCTCATATACTGTAATGCGGGGATTGGTTGCCGGCGGATAGCCGAGACTGGCTACCCAAATTCTGTTTAAGCCGTCTATTTCAACATCAAACGGATTATGGAGACCGGTAGATGGTCCCCTGATAATTCTTACCGGGGTTTCGGCGATACTTCCGTCAAGGTTTCTTTCAAACCCAAGGATGCTGTTATCTGCCATATTTGCCACATATATCTCTCCTTGGGGGGGCACAAATGCCGCCGGCGCTGGTTCGGAAGGGCTTTCCCTTCTGTCGAAAAACAAAAACCCACCAACTGCCAAAACAGCTACTAAAACAGTTACTGCAATAATTTTTCTTTTAGCAGAAATACCCGGGAAAAATTTCATAGTAAAAAAGTTTAAAATGAAAAAAACAGGAGACTTTGTTTTATATAACTGAAGCTACAAATAATTTACCGGTAACAAAGCGATCAGTTGAAAAAGGATGGAAATAAATGATGCCGGGAAAGGCCCCCCTGAATTGGTTGCTGAGAGAGGTACTTTACTTGATAACGAGCGGTAGCAAATGGCTCTTTATCAGCTGCCCCAATAATAAGCTCTTATACTCCTTGCTCCCCCGCACATCACTGATGGGCGATATTTCTGTTTTCATTATTTCAATCGCTCCCTGAACTGTTTCATCAACCTGAGCCTGACGAAGGGTCTTCCCTTTTAAATAATCCGATGTCTTTTTCAAATACAGCGGTACCGGCCCCACACCACCGGCAGATAAACCGGCTTTTTCAATTATACCGTTCTTTAACAGTAAGCAAATAGCGGAGTTCACACTGGCAATATCGAGATGTGTTCGTTTACTTACTTTTTCAAAATTGAAAAAAGAGCCTTTCCCCGGAAGTTCAAACGAAATACTTTCAATATACTCTTCCGGTTTTTTGTCAAGCTGCTTATAACCTTTGTAAAACTCCCGCAGCGGAGCAGTTCTGCTCCCCTCTCCACTCCGTGAAGAGGGGTAAGGGCCCGGCGATAAATGTCGGGCTCCGACCGAAGCGTCGGAGGTGAGGGTCAGTTGTGCATCTAAAGCCAAAAAGAAAATAGTAAAATCCCCGATCGGCGAGGCATTCACAAAATTTCCCCCTATCGTCGCCATATTGCGTATCGGTGTGGAGGAAACTAATTTGCTGTACTTTTTAAAATCAGGAAATGCCTGCTGTATAATGGGCGAAGCCATTAAATCACTGACAGTGACAGAGGCTCCCATCACACAGCGGTTGCCTTCCTGGCGAATGTTGTTCAGTTCGGGCCGGTCAAACAAAAAACGGATATCAGCATGAACCATGTCTTCATGCTTCTGTACATAAAGGTCAGTGCCGCCGCCGATAGGGAGAGCCGGGAGTCCTGGGTCGGGAGTCTGGAGCCGGGCCTTCAATAAAGATTGCAACTTGTCTTTTATCCCGGAAAAATAAGCGGGCAATATTTTTTGTTGTGTTACGAAACCAATTGCATTGTCACCCTTAGCTTGCCGAAGAGTCATCTGCTCCGCCACCATACCCGCAGCTCTTTCAATAGATTTATAACCGGTACAGCGGCAGATATTTCCGTCCACGGCAGCAATAGCATTTTCTATTGTAGGCGCTCCATCATTCAGGCAAAAACCTGCCAGCGATACCACGAAGCCCGGTGTGCAGAAACCGCATTGAGTGGCGCCGCAATCGGCCATGGCCTGCTGCACAGGATTTAATTTGTCAGGAAAATTAATCCCCTCCACCGTCACAATATGTTTGCCCGCAGCATTGCCCAGCGGCACTAAGCAACTTGTCATGGATTCATAATAAAGCTGGTCGTTGATGATTTCACCCACAAGCACCGTGCAGGCGCCGCAGTCGCCTTCACGGCAGCCGATCTTGGTGCCTGTCAGGTGCTGATGATAGCGGATGAAATCCAGCAGCGTCATTCCCCGGGGCAGGGCCGTGGCTATTTCTTTTTCATTGAGAATAAAGCGTATCAAACTAACTTTATGATTTATCAATAAAGTTAAACATTCAAATTATAACCGCTTTGATAAGCCAGACCCCGGATAAAACAAAGACCAACTCCCCTTTAGCAGACGGGGGTATTTATTTCCGCCTCATTGCCCTTTGGGTTTTATGCGAGGCAATGCTGGGCGGCATCATCCATGGGTTTAAAATACCGGTGTCGGGACTGGTGGTAGGCAGCTGTGCCGTTATTTGTATTTGCCTGATTGGCTGGTATGCACCTGCAAGGGGAGCTATCCTCAAAGCCACACTCATTGTGGCGGTATTTAAAATGATGCTTAGCCCGCAGGCGCCGCCCACGGCCTATATCGCTGTTTTTTTTCAGGGCATGCTGGGCGAGCTTTTTTTCCGCAGTAAAAAATATTACCGCCCCGCCTGTGTGGCGCTGGCAGTGCTGGCCCTGCTGGAATCGGCGCTGCAGCGCATACTGGTGCTCACCCTGGTATATGGCAAAGATTTTTGGGAAGTGCTCAACGATTCCATTTACCGTATCGGCGGCGATGCCGGCACGGACTACAGTTATTTTATTATTCTCTGGTATGTGCTTATCCATTTAATTGCGGGTGTGCTGGTGGGTGTGTGGGCAGGCTTTCTGCCGCAGCGCATACAGCTGTTAGAGGGATTGCAAAAACAATATCATGTACAGCCCGAACGGGGCTCTGCCGTTTCACCCGTACGGCAAAAAAAGAAAAAGCTCTTCCGCGGTTTCTTTTTTATTATCTGGATGGCGTTGCTGGCGCTGTGGTTGCAATCAATATCTCATATTGGTAAACCATTGATGCCGTCTCATGCATCACTCCGCATACTGCTGCGGTCAGCCATTATCATCCTCAGCTGGTATTTTTTGATTGGGCCCCTGCTAAGGAAAGCATTGCAGCAATGGCTGCAGCAGAAAAAAAAGCAATCAGCCCGGCAGGTAAAACAGGTGGTGGAGCTGCTGCCCTTTACCCGCCATCTTGTAACGCAAAGCTGGCGGCTCAGCGCCGGTAAGAAGGGCATCAGCCGGATTATACTCTGCTCCCGCATCATTCTGGCCAACACTTTTCATTCATCTCATGCCTGAAGTACCGCTGTACATACTTACCGGCCCGGTGCAGTCGGGCAAAACCACTTCATTAATCAAATGGGCCCAAAACAGAAATGATATTTACGGCATCCTTACCCCGGTGGTAAATGGCAAAAGGTTTTTCATGGATGCATACAGCAGGGAACAGTTTCCGATGGAAGCGGGGGCAAATGAAAAGGACACAATTACCATTGGCCGTTTTACTTTCAGCAAGGCCGGGTTTGACAAAGCCATAGAGATCATCCGGAAGAGCATTGATAAAGAAGGCTGGCTCATCATAGATGAAATCGGCCCGCTGGAACTAAGAAGCGAAGGCTTTTGTGATGTATTGAAAGAGGTGCTGGCTCAGCGAAGAAATAAAATACTACTGGTGGTTAGAGAAGGAATGGCCGGCAAGTTGAAAGAGTATTTTACCATCACTGATGCTACGTCAATAGGTGATATAACCGCATTGAAAAAGCTGCCCGGTTAAAAACAGCTCAATTCATTTGTTCTCCTATTCACTATTGGCCATTCACTTTTCTACAAACTCGCCATATCAATCACAAACCGGTACCGCACATCGCCCTTCAGCATCCGCTCATACGCCCCATTGATATCACTCATTTTTATAAGCTCAATATCACTAACGATATTATGCTCAGCGCAAAAGTCCAGCAACTCCTGTGTTTCCGGCAAACCACCGATCAGCGAACCTGCAAAACTTTTTCTGCCAAAGATGAGGTTGAGTGCGGGTATTTGTGCCGGGTTGGGCGGCACCCCCACACAAACCATCACCCCATTGGTGCGCAAAAGGCCGAGATAAAAATTATAATCATGTTCAGCAGAAACAGTATCGAGAATGAAATCAAAATAACCCGTTACCGTTTTTATCTGTTCAACATCGGAAGTCAAAACAAATTTATTGGCGCCAAGTCGTTTAGCGTCTTTCTCTTTGGAAGGGGAATGACTCAGCATTGTCACTTCGGCTCCCATGGCCGCGGCCAGCTTTACACCCATATGGCCAAGACCTCCCAGCCCAAGGATGCCCACCCGGGTTCCTTTACCCACTTTCCAGTGACGCAGTGGTGAGTAGGTGGTGATGCCGGCACAGAGCAATGGTGCTGCTGCATCCAGTGGTAAATTATCCGCCACATGCAGTACAAAATCCTCATGGGTAACGATTGACTGGCTATAACCGCCATGGGTATGACCGCCGCTGATCTTATCCGGTGCGCCATAGGTAAAAGTGGCAACACCGCTGCAGTATTGCTCCAGTCCCTCTTTACAGCTATCACAATCCCGGCAGCTGTCCACCAGGCAGCCCACGGCAGCCTTATCTCCCACCTTGAATTTTTTGACATGACTGCCCACGGCAGTAACGATGCCCACAATTTCATGACCGGGCACACAGGGATAAACGGCATTGTGCCACTCATTACGTACAGTGTGCAGGTCGCTGTGGCATACACCGCAGTATTTGATAGCTATCTGCACATCATGAGGCTGAGGTTCTCTTCTTTCAATGGTAAGCGGAACAAGAGGAGTAATGGCACTGTGTGCGCCAAAAGCTTTGGTAGTGACCATAGTGGTAATATATTTTAGTGTTAACAAACATAACCTTATTAAGTTGTTGTACGGGTTAAATAATGAAGAAATCCCCGGACTGACTCCCCGGGAGAGCTAATTAGTTTTCCTGTTCAGTGGATTAAACCATGTACCACGGCATCAACCCGGTGAAGAACGGGAAGTTCAGTGTTTTAAAATCATAAATACCTGCCGTCTTCCTCCAAAGGAGTCCCCCGGACCGGCAAAATTCACCTTTTGAAAAAAATTTGTAGTTATGACTCCAATTTTTTACCACCGCCGCCCAAAAAAGGTTTTAGGAGATCAATCGGAACAGGGAAAATGGTTGTTGAATTATTTTCAGTGGCGATCTCCCGCAGCGTCTGCAGGTAACGCAGCGTTAAGGCGCTGGGTTGTTCGCCAAGAATCTTGGCCGCATCGGCCAGGCGTTGTGAGGCCTGGAACTCACCTTCGGCAGCGATCACTTTACTCCGGCGTTCCCTTTCCGCCTCCGCTTGTTTCGCCATGGCCCGCTGCATTTCCTGCGGCAGATCGATCTGCTTTACTTCCACATTCGACACTTTTACACCCCAGGGTTCTGTATTGGTATCAATGATCTGCTGTAGCTTGTGGTTGATCTTATCCCGTTGCGAAAGCAGGTCGTCCAGTTCGGATTGTCCCAGTACGCTCCGTAAGGTTGTTTGCGAGATCTGCGAAGTGGCGGCCAGGAAATTCTCCACCTGCACCACCGCTTTCTGCGGTTCCAGCACCCGGAAATAGACCACGGCATTCACTTTTATGGAAACATTGTCCTGGGTGATCACATCCTGCGGCGGCACATCCAGCACTACGGTCCGCAGGCTCACTTTTACCATCCGGTCAATGAAAGGGATCAGCAGGATGAGTCCCGGACCTTTTACCCCACCGTTGCCAATAAGGCGCCCAAGTCTGAAAATAACACCCCGTTCGTATTCTCTCAAAATGCGGATGGCGCTGGCAAGGATGACCAGTACAAAGAAAATAATACCTGCTATCAAATAAGGAAACTGTTGCATAAAATAATTTTAAGGATGAGACAGGGGTTCTACATATAGTTTTAAATTCTTCATTTCTTTTATCCGCACTTTTTCACCGGCGGGTATATTTCCTGCAAGGGATTCGGCATTCCAGATCTCGCCCTGCACTTTTACGGTGCCGGTTGGCGCCAGCATCTCCATCACTTCTCCGGTATCCCCGATCAGCGCTTCGAGGCCGGTCGCCACTTTCCTGCGTTGCGATTTTACTCCCATACCGATGATAAGCAGGAACAGGAGAGAAGCAACGGCTGTGGCAGCAATAATAACAGGCCGTGAGATACCCGCCAGTTCCAGCGCAGAGCCGGGCTTTATCAGCATCATTGAACCCAGTAACAGGGAAACAATGCCGCCAACCGCCAGTATACCATGACTTACAATTTTTATTTCCAGTATGAAAAGAATGAGTGCAAAAACGATCAGGGCCAGCCCGGCAAAATTGACAGGCAAGGTATGCATGGAATACCAGGCGAGGATCAGGCTGATAACACCCACCACACCGGGCAATATAGACCCGGGATTCATCAACTCGAACAGGAGACCAAACATACCCAGCATCAGGAGGATATAGGCGATGCTGGGATCGCTGATGATATGCAGGAATTTTTGAAAGGAGTTCATTTTGTATTCTTCCACCGCGGCAGTTTTGGTATGCAATGTTATTGTCCCGCTTTCAAGGGCAATGGTTTTCCCGTCCACCTGGTTCAGCAGGTCCTGCTCGTTTGCTGCAATACAATCAATTGCCGAATCTTCCAGGGCCTCCGTTTCGGAATAAGCAAAACTTTTGCGTACTGCATTTTCCGCCCATTCGATGTTGCGGTTTCGTTTTTCGGCGATGGACCGGATAAAGGCCGCGGCATCGTTGGTGACTTTCCCGCTCATGATGCTGTCCATCTGTCCCTGCAGGGTAACGGGATGTGCCGCGCCGATATTGGTTCCCGGCGACATGGCGGCAATATGGGCTGCGAGGGTGATAAAAACACCTGCGGAACCCGACTGCGCCCCGGGAGGCGAAACATAAACGATCACCGGCACAGGCGAAGACAGTATATCACTGACGATGATCCGGGTTGATTTCAGCAGGCCACCAGGTGTATTAAGATGTATGACCAGGCATTCGGCATTTTCTTTTGCGGCTTTTTGGATACCGTCATGAATGAACTCCGCTGTTACCGGGTTGATGGCGCCTTCCACCTTCATGGAAACCACTTTTTGCGCAAGCAGCGGAGCAGGGAGCAATAAAAGAAAGATGCAATATGGTAAGAAACGCTTCATAAGAAGCTAAGGAGGAAAAGACCTTTCTGTAATTTACTGAATTACTGTAACACCGGGTAATAATATATTGTGCACCCCAACCCCTTACCTTAGCAATATGGCAGATGTCCACAACAAAGCCACCCGCAGCTACAACATGTCGCAGATAAAAGCGGCTGATACCAAGCCGGAGATGCTGGTGCGGAAGTTCCTGCATGCAAATGGCTTCCGTTATTCACTCCACAAGAAAACTTTACCGGGTAAGCCGGACATTGTTTTACCTAAATATAAAACCGTCATCTTCATTCATGGCTGTTTCTGGCACGGGCATAATAACTGCAAATACTTTGTTGTTCCAAAAACAAGAACGAAGTGGTGGCTTGATAAATTATTTATTAACAAGGCCAATGATGAAAAAGCGGTCAAAGCGTTGAGGAAGAAGGGATGGAAAGTTATTGCTATCTGGGAATGTAAATTGAAACCTGCCAAATCTGAAAAGACACTCTCCTCTTTGCTGAAAAAACTCTCCTGATTTACCTGTTTGTGGTATTTCTTTTCAAAAAGGGTATTTTATTTTGAGGTCGCAAATTGTGACCTTAAACCCTGGTATCGCAAAATGCGACAGCTTTTGGGCATCACAAATTGTGATTTCCATTTGTCTTCTAAAGGCACAAATCGTGACCTTAGAAGTGGAGGACGCAAATTGCAGCCTCCAAAACAAGTGAAAATCTTTGAGGCCGCAGATTGTGACCTTAAACTAACACGAGGTGCCGGATTGGCACCTCAGGAAGTAAATATTTTATGGCAAAAACAACTAAAGCGCTGCTGATACCTGACGAGCTGGTGATGAACAAAGTCTACCTCATCCGTGGGCAGAAAGTAATGCTGGACAGGGATTTATCAGAGCTCTATGGCGTATCAACAAAAGCATTTAAACAGGCTATTAAAAGAAATAGTGACCGCTTCCCGGAGGATTTTATGTTTGAAATGACACCGGAAGAACTGAAAAATTGGAGGTCACAATTTGTGACCTCCAATTCCGATAAGATGGGATTACGTTACCCTCCTTTTTGCTTCACAGAGCAGGGAGTCTCCATGTTATCCGGTGTATTGAACAGCGAAACCGCCATCCGGGTTCATATTCAGATCATCCGGGTGTTTGCTAAAATGCGGGAACTGCTGCTCACCCATAAATACATACTGCTGCAATTAGAAAAAATAGAAAAGAAACTAGCCGGACATGATGAGGATATACAGGTGATCTTTCAATATCTTAAACAACTGCTGAACCCGCCCCAACCACCCCGCAACAGGGTTGGTTTCAGAAGAAAAAATGAGGAATAGCCGGCGCTGTTCCTTTTTTATTTCCAATAAATATTTCTGCCATTCCGGGCTTGCCTGTCCCGATGAATATCGGGAACCCGGGATCTTTTTATACAACGTGTCTTAAAAGCAAATATGCCTTAAGCCTCAATCGGTACATTACTCCCCCAAATCTTATTAACGAATTCACACTGTGTCCTAAAGAAATCCCCCAAGGTGCGTCGAATAATAACCATATTCACCGCAAAATCTGCGTAGAATATTTCCGTTTGCGACGAATAATATCTATATTCGACGCATAATTTGCGTATAATGGCTGTTTTCATCCATCAATTAGCCCGCTGGCCTTCGTTTCAATGGAATACGGAAAAGCTGCTGCCTTTGCTGAACGAAGTGAGGCATCAGCAGGGAAAGCTGCTGGGCAGAATGGAAAGGCTGGGTTTTGATTTGCAATCCGAAGCCACCCTGCAGACACTGACCCTGGATGTTTTAAAGAGCAGCGAAATTGAAGGCGAACTGCTGGATGCAGCGCAGGTTCGTTCTTCCATTGCCCGCAGGCTGGGTATGGAAATAGCAGGATTGGTACATGCTGACAGTGATGTGGAGGGGGTGGTGGAAATGATGCTGGATGCCACGCAGCATTATGATCAGCCGCTGACAGATGAAAGATTGTTTGGCTGGCATGCCGCCATTTTTCCCGCCGGCAGAAGCGGTATGCATAAAATAGTGACGGGGGCCTTGCGTAATAACCCCCCGCATGATCCGATGCAGGTGGTAAGCGGACCAATGGGAAAGGAAACGGTGCATTATGAAGCGCCGGCTGCTGCATTGCTGGCCGATGAGATGAAAAAATTTCTTCAGTGGTTTAATGCCGCTTCAGACATGGATGCTGTGCTGAAAGCAGCCATTGCCCATTTATGGTTTGTCACCATTCATCCTTTTGATGACGGCAACGGCCGTATGGCAAGGGCCATTGCGGATATGCAGCTGAGCCGCGCCGACGGAACCCCGCATCGCTTTTACAGCATGAGTGCTCAGATACGCAAAGAAAGAAATGCCTACTATTCAATCCTTGAAAAAACACAAAGAGCTGATCTGGATATTACAGAATGGATAGAGTGGTTTCTCCAATGCCTTCACCGTTCCCTTCTTGCATCGGAAGAAATACTTTCCTCCGTGCTGAAAAAAGCAGCATTCTGGAAAAAGCATGAAAAAACTATTTTTAATCAACGCCAGGTTTTGCTGCTTAATAAATTACTGGATGGGTTTGACGGGAAACTGACTACCGCCAAATGGGCAAAGATTGCCCAATGCTCACATGATACAGCCCTGCGGGATATACAGGACCTGCTGAACAAAAAAGTACTGGCAAAAGAAGCGGGTGGGGGCAGAAGTACCGGGTATGTGCTTGTATTGTAAAGTCAATAATCATCCTGCATCATTCAATAATTTTAAATCATGAACCAGATTGAAATATACCAGACAAAGGATAAGCAGACTGAAATAGAGATAGGCTTGAAGAAGGCACTGTTTGGTTGAGCCAGAAACAAATAGCTGCCGTATTTGGCACTGAGGTCCCCGCTTTTAATAAACATATTAAAAATATCGTTCAAAGCGGAGAGCTAAAAGCCTCAGCAACTATTTCCAAAATGGAAATAGTTCAAACCGAAGGCGACAGGAGGGTAAAGAGGGTTGTGGATCTGTTCAATCTTGATATGATAATATCTGTAGGGTACCGTGTTAATTCAAAACAGCCTACTCGTTTTGGTATATGGGCTACCCGAATACTTAAAGAACAGGCACCGCTTCAAAAAATCAGGCGAAGTCAAGATCAATGACAATGCTCTTGTGGCGCTGCTGGTAGCTCAAAGCAATCCCGATGATAAAGAGATCATGATCAAGCTGGTTATTAACCTGATTCGTTCTTAATTGTCAGACCGCTTCTTAAAATTTATCGTACCTTCTTTTCCTAAAAACAATTTTATGCGCAGCCTGCTCATTACAGCACTTATCTTCTGCAGTTATTTTGTCAGCGGCCAGCTCACCGCCATCAAATGCGGTAAACTGATCGATGGGAAAAACGACCAGCCCCTGCTGAATAAGGCCATCCTTATCGAGGGCAATATGATAAAAGATATTGTGGAGCAATCAGCCATTCCCCGCAATACCACGGTGATTGACCTGAACAATAAGACCGTGTTGCCCGGCCTGATAGACTGTCATACCCATGTGCTGCTGCAGGGAGATATAACGGCAGAGGATTATAATGTACAGTTGCTGAAAGAAAGTATTCCCTACCGTACGCTGCGGGCCAGTGTGGCCTGTAAGATTGCACTCATGAACGGCTTCACTACTATCCGTGACCTGGAAACCGAAGGCGCCATGTATGCCGATGTGGACCTCAAAAAAGCCATCAATAATAATGTGATACCCGGTCCAAGGATGTTTGTTTCCACCAGGGCTATCAACACCACAGGTCATTACCCGATCAGCAACAGTGAATACAGTTGGGAGCTGCGAATGCCCAAGGGCATTCAGGAAATTACCGGCGCCGATGAAGCAAGAAAGGCTGTTCGGGAACAGATCAGTTACGGGGCCGACTGGATAAAAATTTATGCTGACCGCGGGTATTACCGCCTGCCCGACAGCAGCTACCGCAGCCGTGTCAATTTTACCAAAGCAGAAATAGATGCTATCGCCGATGAAACAATGGGGTCAGGAAGATTTCTCGCCTCACATGCTGTAACACGGGATGGAATTATTTATTCCCTGAATGCCGGCGCCAGGACCATTGAGCACGGTTTCGCCATGGATGATGAATGTATGGACCTGATGGTTAAGAAAAATGCATACTGGTGCCCCACTGCCACAGTGCTGGATTATGTAGCGGAAGGAAGAGCGCAGGCGGGTAATTCCATCAATTTACAAATGCTGCAGGGACTGCCGCAGGTTTTTAAAAAAGCATTACAGAAAGGAGTGAAGATCGCATTTGGTACCGATGCGGGTGGGTTTGACTGGCATAAAGTACCGCAGGCCCGGGAGTTTTCCTTTTATGTGCAATGGGGCATGACGCCGATGCAGGCTATTAAATCGGCTACCACCGTTGCCGCTGAACTTTTAAATAAAAAGGGAGTGCTGGGTGAGATCAGTAAAGGCGTTATGGCGGACATCATTGCTGTGGACGGCGACCCGCTGCAGGATATTAAACTGCTGGAGAAGGTAAGCTTTGTGATGAAGGATGGGAAAGTAGTGGGGGAATAAAAAAACTAAAGCACCGGATACAGGCCGGTCCTTCTTTAAGGTATTCAGGATAACGATCAATCACTCCTGCTGAAAAGTGATCGGCTGCCGGAACCAAGACTTCATCTTCCGGTTATGAAGTATAGCCGGTTTCCAGGCCGGGCTTTTTCGAATAATATCGATGGCTTCCTTATCAAATACCGGGTGAAAGGGTACCCACATTTCTATATCGGTCAGCTTTCCCTCTTCATCCACACAAAAGGATACACCTACCGTTACAAGATTGGTATTTGCCAGCTCATAACCTGCCGGCCACTGAGTGTTTTTTTGCAGGAAGCGCCTCCAACCATCTCCGCCTCCATTTTTAAAGGCAGTTTCTGTATTGGCTTTGGCTGTATCAGGTTGTGCAGAGCCATCCTCATTAAAATATTGTTTGGATATGACCCGGCCTTTATCATATACTTCTTCACCTGCCAGGGCGCCGTTGCGGTGATAGAATTTCCATTTACCCTGGAATTTGCCATCGAGCATATACCCGCCAGATTCGGGTGCCCCATTATCAAACCAACCAAAATGTATATCTGTACTATCGTTCACATGGGCAATGGAATCAGCCAGGTAACCATTGCGGTGCCAGCGGAAACGGGAACCAAGCGGTTTGTCATTACTATAAGTGGCAGAGTCGGCCATCATACCGTTGAAGTGGTATTGAACACAAACACCCTCTCTTTTGCCGTGTACACGCCGGCCTGCGGTTGAGATATTCCCGTTCGAATGATAATATACACAATACCCGTTCTGTACTTTGCAATCAGCATCTTCATAAAGGGCCCGCATCTGCAGTGTCATATCGCTGATATAATAATCATGGCGAAGCCAGCCGCTGTCTGTTTTTTCTGTGGTGGAGTAATACCGGGCAAGCCCCGGTTCACTGGGCTTCCAGAAAAAATCATAATACTGTTCCTTTTTTTGGGCAGTAACAATGAGTTGAGAAAAGGCCATTAAAAAAATAAGAGAATGCTTCAACGGGAATGATTTGAAGCAAATCTACTGAAGACCGGAATCTGTTTTTGTGTGAGATACAGGAGTTTTTACTGCTGCCCCGTCTCTCCCGGCAACTGCGGCTTTATATCCGGGTTAAAGACAAGGAACTCCGGCGGTTCCGGCGCTGTTTTCAGCAGGCTGTCATACTTCTGCTTCAGGTAGCGTTTGAATTTGCCGAGGTAACCGGGTACTTTCAGGTCCTGGTCGTTGAGGGGTACGGCTTCGATAAGGTCGTTGCCGAGGTACATCATCAGTTTCATAGTAGCAGATATTGGACAGTATAAAGTAAATAAATCCCGGGCTGCTGCACAATCCGGCAAGTACTCTTTTTAGGCCTGTATTTTTACGATGAACCCGCTTGTGAGTTTACTATTTGGTGATTGCTCCCTGCTCTATCCAGCATCGTATCACCTCCCTTTCTTCCGGCGTCATATTAGTCTTGTTGTTCTGCGGCATATTGTTGGTCAGCACCACCCGCTGCATGATCAGTTCTTTTTTGGCGGCGATCTCCTGCGGTGTATCATATTTCACCCCGTTGGGTGGGGCCGTATATACATCATCCGTTGGCCGGGAAGAGTGGCAACTGATGCAGCGCTGCTGGACGATACTGTTCACTTCTGCAAAACTAACTTCCTTGCATTTTTTATTGGAAGGCTGTGGCGCTGTAACATAAGCAACAGCGAGCAGCAATAAAACAGATACGGGCAGTATCCACACACTCAGCCGGCCCTGCTCCCGCAGGTTCAGCCAGTGCTTGATGCCTGCTGCGCCGATACTGATGGCGGCCAGAACAATCCACTGGTATTTATTACTGAATGTGCTGGGAAAATGATTGCTCACCATTACAAACAATACCGGCAGGGTGAAGTAATTGTTGTGGATAGAACGGAATAACGCATTCTTGCCCTTTTGCGCATCGGGCAGTTGCCCTTTCTTTGCGGCACTCACCATCGCCTTTTGCGAAGGGATGATGACAAAGAACACATTCGCCGTCATGATGCTGCCGATCATGGCCCCGAAATGTATAAAAGCAGCCCGGCCACTAAACACCCCGCTGTAAAACCAGGCAAAGCCGGTCAGTATGATAACGCCAACAAGGGCAAACAGCAAAGGCTTTTTCCTGAGCGGCGATTTGCAGAGCAGGTCATACATGAACCAGCCGGCTATGAAGGAACCGATACTGATGGCGATGGCTTGTGTTGCTGTCAGCTTCAGCACATTCGCATCAATCAGCATGGCTGATGCATTGAAATAATAGAGGATGAACAGCAAGGCGAAACCTGACACCCAGGTAAAATAAGCCTCGTATTTGAACCAATGCAGGTGTTTGGGCAAGGACTTTGGAGCTACTTTGTATTTTTCCAGGTAATAAAACCCGCCGCCATGTACGGCCCAGAGGTTGCCGGCCAGCTCGTCCCTCACATTATCGGTCCTGTTGAGGGCATTCTCCAAAAAAACAAAATAGAAAGAGGCGCCTATCCAGGCAATGCCGAAAGTGATATGCATTACCCGGACGGCTATATTCAGCCATTCCATTAAATGACCTTCGTAGGGAGTGCCCTTCAGCACAAAATAAATACCGGCAATGATGGCGATGCTGCTAAAGACGATAGCCGCATAAATCCAGTTCTGTATCATACCGTACCGCTCCAGTTCTTTTTCGTTGACCTGTTTTTTAGTGATGGCATGGATGCGGTAGGTCATGATGATCAGCATGACAAGGATGGCGGAAGATAATATAAGAAGTATAGCAGCCATTATTTCTCGCAGCGGCCGCAGCGGAACAACGGCGCAACAGGGCAACTGTATCCGTTGTGGCCTTTGCGGGTCTTTGCGTTCGCTGCGTGAAACCAATCCTCAAAGTAGAAAATTGTTTTCATTATTTTTAGGATAAGGAGCACAAAGGCCACAAAGCAGGCACAATGGACACAACGTAGTGTCCTTCGTGGTTCTTCATGTACTTTGTGCTCCTGTATTTATTAGTATGACAACCTTCGCAATAATAAGTAACCGGACTATCACTCCTGATGGTATCAGGAAAGCGGCAGTACTGATAAAAGACGGAAAAATCGAAGACATTGTCAGCGAATTACCAGAAGGCGATTTTATTATTGAGGACGTAGCTGACAATGTGCTGATGCCCGGCATCGTTGACCCGCATGTACACATCAACGAACCGGGCAGAACAGAATGGGAGGGTTTTGATACGGCTACCAAAGCAGCGCTTGCAGGCGGTATTACTTCGCTGGTGGAAATGCCGCTGAATGCTTCTCCGGTAACCACAACAGTGAGGGCGTTTGAAGAAAAGATAAAGACAACAGAAGGGAAACTGCATTGCAATTGTGGGTTCTGGGGCGGCATCATCCCCGGAAATGAGAAAGAAATTGAGTCGTTGATTGAAAAAGGCGTTTTGGGCTTCAAAGCATTCCTCACTCATTCAGGTATTGATGAATTTCCGAATGTTACAGAAGATGATTTAAGAAAGGCAATACCCGTCATTACAAAGTATGGATTACCACTCTTAGTTCACTGCGAACTTTCGATTCCCACTCCCCACTCGCCACCCCCCACTCGCCGCTACTCAGCCTATCTTTCTTCGAGGCCAAAGAAATGGGAAGATGATGCCATTGCACTGATGATCCGCCTCTGCGAAGAATTCAACTGCCGCACCCATATTGTTCACCTGTCTTCTGCCAATTCAATAGAACAGATCCGAAAAGCGAAGCAAAAAGGGCTGCCGCTGACGGTGGAAACCTGCCAGCATTATCTGTATTTCAGTGCTGAAGAAATAAAAGACGGAAGAACGGAATTCAAATGTGCGCCGCCGATACGGGAGAAGGCAAATAATGAACAATTATGGCAGGCATTGAAAGAGGGTATCATTGATTTTGTGGCCACAGATCATTCGCCGGCCCCTTCTGCCATGAAGGAAGTGGAATCAGGAGATTTTATGAAAGCATGGGGAGGCATTTCATCCATACAGTTCGCTTTACCTGTTTTATGGACAGCGGCAAAAAAGCATGATTGCAGTTTGAGTGATATAGCGGGATGGCTGTGTGAAAAACCTGCTTTGCTCCCGCAAATAAAAACAAAAGGGAAAATTGCAAAAGGCTTCGATGCCGATTTTGTGGTCTTGAACCCCGAAGAGCAGTTTATTGTGTCAAAAGAAATCATTCATCACCGACATAAAATAACCCCCTACCTCGGTGAGCAGTTATATGGAGTTGTCAAACAAACCTGGCTTAAGGGAGAAAAAGTATTTGATGGGGGAAAGTTTTTACATTTGAATAAAGGAGTAATAATTAAGAAACCCGGGACAGAAAGCAGATAATCTGTGTTAATCCGTGTCATCTGTGGCTAAACAGAATTCT
>JBQTHS010000116.1:0-15827 GCA_052389635.1 Bacteroidota bacterium
TCCTCATCTTAATTACTTCCTTTAAACCAGGTTTTGTAAAAGTACTATTGTCATCTATCTACAATTCAAGCTTTGGTGTATATCAATAAAAAAGCCCCGCCGAAGCGGGGCTGTACTTTAACCCAAAGTATAAGATCGTTTAGAACAGGTTGTACCCGTAACTGATGTAGTACAGACCGCCTACGGAAGGACTGCCGTAACCGGTGCGGGCATAGAAGTTGCCCAGGTTGGTGCCGCCCATTCGGAACACACTCTTGGTTCCTTTGGGACGGTAAGACACCTGCGCATCCCACCAGCCAAAATAAGGCAGTGTACCGGATACAAATGTGCCTTCATAGTAGTTGTTGTCCTGCCATTTGAACACCACGTTAAAACCAAGGCCGTTGCACACATCATCATTACGCAAACCGATATTGTAGCGGTATTTAGGCGCATTAAAGAAAGTCACTTCACCTGCAGGTACATCTTTCAGCACATCGGAGAATACGTTTCCGTAAACGATATAGTTCTTAACGGCTTTAAACTCCAGGCCTATACCCCATCCGTTTGACTTCACTATAGAAGTGGAATTCTGATTGTAGGATACGTTGTTGGTGCTGAAAGGTGAATACAGCGGAAGTTTGCCGGCATTATCTGTTTGCGTATGTCCCACTGCCACACTCACAATGAAATCTTTGTAATTGCTGAAGTAGTAATAAGCATCTAAGAGCAATTTTTTACCAATGATGCCTTTGTAACCTATTTCATAAGAGTTTACGGTCTCCGGTCTCAGTTCCTCGAATGCGGCCCTTACTAATCTGCTGGAATCGGCCGGTGTGCCTGCCCTGTAAGCAAGGATGCTGGCAGCCGTGTAACCCGGTCTTGCACCGTTCAGTTTGTAGTAAGTCTGAAACTCGGGCAGGGAGCCGATAAGGAAGCTGCTTCCTCCGCCAAGACGTAAGCTGATATATTGGTTCTGGTTGCTGGGGAAACGGTAAGCGGTCTGGTAAGACAGCCTTACATTATTATCCCTTGCCACCCTTACCACAGCCGTAAGCCTCGGGGTGAACCTTCCTTCAAAATTCGTTTGCTTGTCATAGCGGCCGGATGCTGTCAGGGTAAGTGCATCATTCAGCAGTTTTTTCTTCAACTGGATAAAACCGCCATATTCATTTACACGGATACGGTTCAGTGTATCGGAGAAAATGGTTCCCTGAGAGTTAAGGGCCCATTGCTTCCAGTTGATGCCTGCCATCACTTCCACCACATTGGAAAAACCTGCAGCGTCTGAAACATTCAGGTTAGCTTCCATGGAGTAGAGGGCGGACTTGTCCAAAAACTTTGCGCCACCCGGGCGGTTAACAGGTGTGCTTTTAATTGTTCTTGCCGCATCATTGAACTGCTGTGAGCCAGGAAGAAAGCGGCCCACTTCAGCAGCATTACGGCCTGCCAAATGCAGTTGGGCATCGCTGGCAGCGCCATTGGATGTGCGGCGACCCTCAGAAAAAGTGAGCAGGTATTGAGGGAACCAGGATCCCGGTAGGTTCGCTGTATTTACACTGGGTTTCCATGCTTCATTGATGAAAGAGCCCAACGCATCGCCGATATAAGAATCGCCTGCATTTTCCTGGATGGTATAAGCCCGGTACATCCAGTTCTTGGCTTTTATTTCAAACTTATGTTGCGCCATCTTGAAACCACGGAGCGAATAACGGTTGGCGCCGGTATATACCGTAGTACCGGTTCCAAAATAAGTATTGACAGAAGCTTCAATCTTGTCAGTGAACTTGTAATGTATGCCAGCATTTATTTTTACGTTCAGGGTATTGTAGTCCACCAGTTGATCTTCATTATATCCTGTCCGGGTCACATTGGTCTGTGCTCCGAAATAATTCCTTGAATACCCAATATACATTGGAGCAAAAAGCTGACCAGCCGGCTGGAAGGGAACTGGTAAACTGGCAATAAAATTAGCGACCTGGGTATTGGTTGGATAAGGACTGGCTCCAAAATTCGCATTGGCATTGTTGATCAAGTTCACACCTCCTCCGGAAGCAGCCAGTACCTGTCCATGAATGGTAGAAAAAAGCGCCAGCGCTAATTGATTCAGGTTTACACTGGTTTCATCGCCATACACATTCACCCCGTTAAAGTTGGGATCATTGTTCCGGTTGCCGCCGACCACTTTGCTGAGAATTCCTATTTGTTGTTTATTGCGGTAATCTTCAGCTTCCCAGTCGCTGCCTCGGATCAATTCGCCGGACAAGCGGAAGGCCAGTTTATTTTTAAAAACTGCGGCATACCGCATAGCAATATTGTTATAGGGTGCCGTTCTCCGCTGTTTCTTGTCCACATGCATCATTCCCTGCTTCACATTATAGCTGAAACCCTTGTATTTGAAAGGGCTCTTGCTGGTGATCAGCACGGTACCGTTCATACCTCCCGAGCCATACAGCGCTGATGAGGCCCCGGACAGCACCTCAATATTGTCCACATCAAGATCGGTAAGACCAACGATGCTGCTCACGGCGAAGTTGAGACCGGGCGCCTGGTTATCCATTCCATCCACGAGCTGGTTCAGCCGGGTGTTGCCACTGCTTACAAAACCACGGGTAGTAACGGTGCGGAAAGTAAGGCTGGCGGTATGTACATCTACTCCTTTCAGGTTGGTGATGGCTTCATATACGGAAGGGGCAGCTACATTCTTAATGGTGCTGCTGCTCATACGTTCAATTGTAACTGGAGATTCAAGAATACGCAACGGTGCACGGGTGGCAGCCACCACTACTTCGTCACCAAGGATATTGTTGACTACAAAACTGACTTCAACAGGTTTGGAAGCATCTGACACGGTCACTTCCTGGCTGGTATATCCTGCTGATGAAATCACCAGTACCACGGGAAGTTTGGCCACTTTCAGGCTGAATAAGCCCTCTGCATCAGTGTAAGTACCCTGACTGGTGCCTTTTACCAGAATAGATACGGCAGGCACATTTTCTTTGCTTGTACTGTTTTTAACGGTACCGGAAACAGTAACGGATTGGGCATAAGCAGAAACGGAGAACAGGCAAGCCAGTAACAAGGCAGCTAAAAAGCTATAGCTTTTTCTCATAATAAGGGAGTTTTAGTTTTGTTCCGGAGGCATGGCCCCGGCAGAATTGGACGGAAAAATAAGCATTGTAAGCTTTTTCTAAAAATTTAATTTTTAAGGGAAAAGAACAAAATGTTGAAATCTTGAAGCGCCCCGGATTGGCGGTTTTTCTGACCCTTCATACTTTCGGAATATGGCCCGATTTTCACTCCCCCACCAGACCGGTTTTTACAGCGGAAAGGTGCGGGACGTTTATACCGTTTCAGGCAACTGGCTGGTGATGGTGGCCAGCGACCGTATCTCTGCTTTTGATGTCATTCTGCCCCGGCCAATCCCTTTTAAGGGTCAGGTTTTGAACCAGATTGCGGCCTATATGCTGAAAGCCACTTCAGATATATGTCCCAACTGGCTGGTGGATGTGCCAGCCCCCCATGTTTCTGTCGGAAAAAAATGTGACCCCTTCAAAATTGAAATGGTGGTTCGGGGAAACCTGACCGGCCACGCCTGGCGGTCGTATTCATCCGGTAAAAGGGTTCTTTGCGGCGCAGCAATGCCTGAAGGGATGAAAGAAAATGATTACTTCCCCGCTCCCATCATCACCCCAAGTACAAAAGCCAGCGAAGGGCATGATGAAGATATTTCGCCGGAGGAGATCATAGCCGCCGGACTGGCCACTAAAAAGGAATGGGATATTTTAAGCAACTATGCCTTGCAACTTTTTGGAAGGGGAAAAGAGATTGCTGCAAAACAGGGATTGATTTTAGTGGATACGAAATATGAATTTGGAAAACTGAAAGGTGAAATTGTGCTGATGGATGAAATCCACACCCCCGACAGTTCAAGGTATTTTTATGCAGATGGTTTCGAAGAAAGACAGGAAAAAGGCGAACGCCAAAAGCAACTGAGCAAGGAATTTGTAAGGGAATGGCTCATTGCCGGCAATTTTATGGGCAAGGAAGGGCAGACTGTTCCGGAAATGGGCGATGAGTGGGTAGATACCATTTCCAAAAGATATATTGAACTGTACGAAAGAGTGATTGGAGAGAAATTTATTCCGCAACAATTGAGTGATGAAGAAACAAAGCAGCGCATTTCGCAATCTTTAGAACAGCTTCCGTTATGAAAATACTTTTTATCGGCGCCACAGGTATGTTAGGCAAACCCGTTGCCAAAGAACTGATCCGGCAGGGATTTGAGGTGGCCTTGTTTGGAAGGGATAGAAATAAATTACAGTCGCAGTTTCCGGGAGCCAAAACCCTGCGGGGTGATGTATTCGATAAAGCCAGCCTTGCTTCAGCAATGAAAGAAACAGAGGCGGTGTATTGCAACCTTTCCGTATTGCAAACCTCAAAAGAAAAAGATCCGCAGCCCGAACGGGAAGGGATTGACAATATCATTGCTGCCGCCAGAGAAACCGGAATCCGGCGCATCGCCAGCATCTCTTCCCTGGTGCATAAGTATGAAGGGATGAATGGCTTTCACTGGTGGGCTTTTCAGATCAAAAATAATGCGGTGCAAAAAATAAAATCGTCGGGCATATCCTATACTATCTTTTATCCTTCCACTTTTATGGAATGCTATCCTTACCAGATGATGCGGGGAAATAAAATGGGGGTGCTGGGACGGTCGGTCGCCCCGATGTGGTTTATCGCCGCTGCGGATTATGCAAAACAGGTCGCAAAATCATTTCAGATTCTTACCACCGAAAAGAGGGAGTATGCCGTGCAGGGGCCGGAGCCTTTCACCTTCGGGGACGGGAATAAAATTTTTATTGAAAATTACTCCAAAGCCAAATTAGGAATAACAAAAGCCCCCCTGGGCCTGCTGAAATTTTTAGGAAACTTCAGCCCGAAATTCAGCTACATCTGGCATATCTGCGAAGCGCTGAACAAATACCCCGAAAAATTTGAAAGCGAAAATACCTGGAAGGAGCTCGGCACACCCGCCACTACCCTCGCTGCATATGCAAAAAACCTCTGAATAAAAAAAGCCACTGCCTGTTTGCAGGCAGCGGCTTGCTGTTGCTGAAATCCAATCCAGGTTATTTCGTTTCTCTTATTGTTGACTTTTTAAATTGCCTGGTGACGCCTTTGCCGCCAAGCGGACAATAGTAGTCAAGAGCGTCCTGTGCTTCATCATAAGTGAGCCAGTAATCAGTAACAGTACCGGTGAAAACATAACCGGTGCTGCGGTTGTACATATCCCGGGTGCCGCGGCTGCTGAAATTGCCATAAACCATGGCGCCTTCAAAGGGTTTGTAACCAGAGTAGGTCTGAATGATATTGAAACCGTAATAAGTTTCCACTACATAATAGCTGCAGTAGGGATCACTGTACACCACTTCTCCCCTTTCCTTGGAGAGCCAGTAGCCTTCATTAAATTCGTAGTAAACACGGCTTTTAACGCAACTGGTAAGTACCAGTGCAACTGTTGCCGCTAACAGGGACAGCGTAAATATTTTTTTCATTGTTTCAGGTTTTACTATCTGCCCGCAGGCAGGGTTAATAATTGTTGTTCGCTGTCAGTAATGATAAGATTGTGCCAGACCATACTGCTGCCGTCAGCGCTTTTGTTAAAATCAGTTTAAAGGGGGATATTCACTTTTCAAAAGATTATATGAAGTTTTTTCCGTTAACATTTCTGTCACTTTTCCTGCAGCAGGCGGCAGCGCAGCAGCATTATTTGCTTGCAGGCACCTACGATTCGCCGAAAAGTGAGGGTATTTATGTTTACCAGTTCAACAGCAGGAACGGCAGGGCAACCGAAGTAAGCCATATAAACACTTCTAACCCCTCCTTTCTCACTGTTTCCCCCGACGAGAAATATGTGTACGCTGTTAGCGAGAGGTCCGACAGCACCGGCAAACGGGGCGGGGTGGTTTCCTTTTCTTTTGATAAGAAAAAAGGAGTTCTCACATGGCTGAATGAACAATCCTCGCAGGGCAACAATCCCTGTTATATTGATATCCATCCTTCAGGCAAATGGCTGGCAACCGGTAATTACAGCTCGGGCAGCCTCGCTGTTTACCCGCTTTTAGCTGATGGGCTGATAGGGAATTTCTCAGATACAATACAGCACAGCGGCAGGAGCCTGAATGAAGCAAGACAAAAAGGCCCGCATGTTCATGCCACTGTATTTACAGCAGACCGGGACAATCTTGTTGTAACCGACCTGGGCATTGACAAAGTTTTTGTTTATCCTTTTGACAGGGAAAAAGGGATCCTTGAAAGAAAAAAGACCCAGGTCGTTTATGTTTCGCCTGGTTTCGGGCCACGGCATATTGCATTCAGCCCGGATAATAAATTCATATACCTGGTAAATGAACTCAGCAGCATGGTGGATGTGTTTAGTTTTAAAAAAGGGAAACTGATATCGGTTCAGACGGAATCAACACTTCCTGCAGATTCTCCTGGTCCCGCTGGCAGCGCCGATATACATGTTTCGCCGGATGGAAAATTTCTGTATGTAAGTAACCGGGGCGAATCGAATACCATTGCCATTTTTTCCATTGATTCAAAAAACGGGACAATTACCAGGGCCGGCTATCAACCCACCTTAGGAAAAACGCCCCGCAACTTTAATTTTGACCCCACGGGAAAATTTTTACTGGTTGCCAACCAGAACAGCGATGAAATTGTAATTTTCAAAAGAGATTTAAAAACAGGCTTGCTCAGCGATACCGGCAACCGGGTGAGTGTTGGCAAGCCCGTTTGCATTAAATGGATTACCATAAAATAGCTTTGTATGGAAATAAAATCAGTTTATCCCGATGAAATGAAGCGCCCCAGGGGCCATTATTCACCCGGCATTGTGCATAACGGGCTGGTGTTTGTAAGCGGGCAACTGGCCATCAACAGTGAAGGCCTGGCCCAAACAGGAACGATTGAAGAGGAAACCCGCATGTGCATGAAAAACATTGAAACAATATTAAAAGCCAGCGGCAGCAGCCTGGACCGTATTTTAAAAGTCAATGTGTTTATTGCCGACATCGGCAACTGGTCAAAGTTCAATGAAACATTTGCGGCCATTATGGGTGAGCACCGCCCGGCACGGATTGTGGTGCCCTGCAACCAGCTGAACTATGGCTGTGGTATTGAGATTGATTGTATTGCTGCGCAATCTTAATTAATGACGATGATCATCACAAAAGAACAGATTGAACAGGCGCACCAGCGGATAAAGCCCTTTATCCACCGCACACCAGTGCTTACCTCAGCCACACTGAATGCAATTACCGGAGCTGAACTTTTCTTTAAATGCGAGAACTTCCAGAAGATCGGCGCATTCAAGATAAGGGGCGCCATGAATGCAGTTATCTCGCTTTCAAAAGACAAGCTGGGGAAAGGCATTGCCACCCATTCCTCCGGCAATCATGCACAGGCCATTGCTTATGCCGCCCGGCAGGCCGGCACAAAAGCATATATTGTAATGCCTGACAACTCTCCCAAAGTAAAAGTGGATGCCGTAAGGGGCTATGGAGCTGAAATATTTTTCTGCGAGCCCAACCAGCCTGCAAGAGAAAAAATGCTGAATGAGGTGGTGGAAAAAACCGGCGCTGAGTTCATACATCCGTATAACAACTATGCAGTTATTACCGGGCAGGCTACCTGTGCCAAAGAACTGATTGAAGAAGTTATTTCATTGGATTGCATCATTGCACCTGTAGGCGGTGGCGGCTTGCTCAGCGGCACCTGCCTCAGCGCTGAATATTTTTTACCCGCCGCATCCGTATATGCCGGTGAACCCGAAGGTGCCGCCGATGCCATACTTTCAATAAAGAACGGAAAAATCGAAACGGCCCCCTATGTTGATACTATTGCCGACGGGTTGCTCACCAAGCTGGGCGACAAAACATTTCCCATCATCCGGCAGAAGATAGCGGAGATATTCACCGTAGGCGATGAAGAAATAATTGCTTCGTTGAAATTGGTTTATGAACGGATGAAATTAGTTATTGAACCAAGTGCTGCTGTTCCATTGGCTGCTTTATTTAAAAACAAAGAAAAATTCAATGAGAAAAAAGTGGGTATCATTTTCAGTGGCGGCAATGTGGACCTGTCCATATTGGCCGGCTGGTTTAAAAAATAAAAAAATCTACCCGTCACCCCGGCGGAAATCATGATTGCCCGGCAGTTTCAGCGCCTTTGATTTGTTGAACACATTCCTCCCCTTATCAACCCCGCTCCTCCTCTTTTTCTGCTCCTCCTCCGGTAAATGAATAAAATCAAAACACTCTTTGCTGCAGGTTCCCTTCATTTTTTCCCGGCACTCATCACACTGGATGAAGAGTAAGTGACAGGCATCGTTCACACAGTTTACATGGGTATCGGCCGGTTTACCACACTGGTGGCATTGGGAAATGATCTCCTCCGTTACCCTCTCCCCCAGCCGCTGGTCAAATACAAAATTCTTTCCGTGAAATTTTATGCCCAGCCCTTTTTCTTTTGCTTCGTTCACATAATTAATGATACCGCCTTCAAGATGGAAAACATTTTTAAAGCCCCGGTGCAGCATATAGGCCGATGCTTTCTCGCAGCGGATGCCACCTGTGCAGTACATGATAATGTTTTTGTCCCTATTGGCCTTCATCATATCCGCTGCCATCGGCAGCTGCTCCCGGAAAGTGTCGCTGGGTATTTCAACGGCATTTTCAAAATGCCCCACTTCATACTCGTAGTGGTTGCGCATGTCAATGACAATAGTGTCCGGATCGTTTGTTAACTGATTGAACTGTTCAGCATTTACATACCTGCCCCGGTTAGCCATGTCAAAAGAGGGGTCATCAATCCCATCCGCCACAATTTTGGGCCGCAGTTTTATATCCAGAACATAAAAACTTTTTCCATCATCATCCACCGCTATGTTTAGCCGTAGCCCGCTGAGCGGCCCGATGGAATACAGGTAAGTCCTGAATGTTTCAAAATTGGCTGATGGCACACTGACCTGTGCGTTGATACCCTCTGATGCGATATAAATACGGCCCAGCACAGCAAGTTCCTTCAGCTGTTTATACAGTTCATTCCTGAAAGCCTGCGGGTCTTCAATCCGGAAATAACAGTAAAAGGAAACAGTATTGCGGGGTGTGGGGTCGTTCTGAATTCTTTCCTTCAGCTCCCGGCGGGAGATGCGGTTATGTAATACGGCCATGATGTTTAAATTTTATCCCGCCCCGGGCGGGACCCGATTGCAGGTCGGGCAAAATTCTAAAGCGGGACAAAGATAAACAATGGAATGATGACTCAGCACAGTCTGGCATCCGTGGCAATGTATTAGTTTCAGTGCTTCTGTGTTTCAGTGGCGTTATTATTTTGCCACAGAAACACTGAAACCAGAATTTTTAGTACCGGGGGTTTCCATTAAAAGCTCTGACTGACACACTATTCACTTACCTTTGCGGCTCGAAAAAAAGTCAGTGAGTCATAGCGGTGCAATAAAGACCCGAACATGACTTATCTGAACTGTTTGATTTATTTAGCTAAATTTTTCTTATGGCATTGCAGGCAGGCATCGTAGGACTTCCCAACGTAGGCAAATCAACTTTATTCAATGCAGTAAGCAGCAGCGCCAAAGCGCAGGCCAGCAATTACCGTTTCTGCACCATTGACCCCAATGTGGGGCTTGTGGATGTGCCCGACCCCCGGCTGAATAAACTGGCGGAGCTGGTGGTGCCGCAACGCATCGTTCCAACACAAATCGAAATTGTGGACATCGCCGGCCTGGTGCGGGGCGCCAGCAAAGGCGAAGGACTGGGCAACAAATTTCTCGGTAATATCCGTGAAGTGGATGCCATCATCCATGTTATCCGCTGTTTTGAAGACGAAAACATTTTAAGAGATGAAGGCGCCATCAACCCGGTGAGTGACAAAGAGATCATTGAAACCGAACTTCAGCTGAAAGACCTGGACAGCGTGGAGAAAAAAATCCAGAAATCGGAGAAACAGTCAAAGACAGACCCTAAACTGAAAACAGAATTAGAGGTGCTGCTCCGCTGTAAGGAACATCTTGAAAAAGGAAAGAGCATCCGGGAACTGGACCTGAGCAAGGAGGAAAAACCGGCGATTGCAGATTTGTTTTTGCTAACCGGCAAACCGGTGCTGTATGTGGCCAATGTGGATGAAACTTCCATGCATACCGGTAATAAATTTTCTGACCAGCTAAAAGAGGCAATAAAGAATGAGAAAGCCGAAGTCATCATCATGAACAATAACATTGAGGCGCAGATTGCCGGAATGGAAAACCCGGACGACAAGCAGCTTTTCATGGAAGAATATAAAATGACAGAACCTGCCCTTGACCGCCTGATTCACTCTGCTTACAAACTGCTTAATCTTTTTACCTACTTCACTGCCGGTGTACAGGAAGTGCGGGCATGGACCATCCAGCAGGGATGGAAAGCCCCGCAGGCCGCCGGGGTCATCCATACTGATTTTGAGAAAGGATTCATCAAGGCTGAAGTAATCGGTTATGATGATTATATCCGGTACGGTTCTGAAGCCGCCTGCCGTGAGGCCGGCAAATTAAGAATTGAGGGAAAAGAATATGTGGTGAAGGACGGGGATGTGATGCACTTCAGGTTTAATGTCTAAGCCCCGGTAAGATTCTTTGTGTTGAAAATTTCCTGCTCCCCGCAAGGGAGATTTGAACATTCATTAAATTCTATTAGAAAAGATTGATCAATGAGTGAAATTAAAAGGAATCTCAAGCCTAAGTTCCCCGGCGGGGGACAGGAGGCCTAGAATAACGCCGTTATCCCTGCCCTGCCGAGATGCACTGTTCTGGATGTTCCTGCCTTTCTGCCATCATACTGGAAATTCAGTTCGAGGTTATTCAGTAACCGTTTGGAGAAACTGAGCATCCACAGGTAGTTTTTACCGGGTAAAAGACCGTCCAGCATGATATAGCTGACCGTAGTGTTGGCCGGAAATTTATAATCAATATTATTAAAAGTGAATTTCCCGGTGATGGAAGCGCTTTGCAGTATGTTATACTTAGACTCGATGTTGACTGAATTGGATACTGATTTCTCCCCGCCGTATTGCGGCAGATTTTTCTTATAGTCAAACCGGTAGCTGGTCACAAGCCTGAATGCAGTTGACCTGATATAAATAAGGAACGGCTCGATACTGTAAACAGACAGTTCATAATTACGGTTGGCAAACTGCGGGGTGTAAAGTGCATTCATTCCTTTTTTGGCGTTCAGTGTAAACAAAAGGCTGCGGCTGATATTCCATCGCCATTTCATCGTCCAGTCGTTCAGCCTCCTGCTTTCATAACCGTAAGTAAGCAGCGACTTGGCATTAGAGCGGAGATTGCTCAGATCAAGACCCCACTTGCTGCTGAAGCGGTTGAAGGCAAGGGTATTCAGGATAGTTGTATTCAGTGTGATCAGCGCTGTATCGTTTACACCATATTTAAAAGGATTGAACTCAAAACTTCCGCGGGCAATGGATTTCTTGCTTGTCTGCAACGAAGTGATGAGCATCAGCCGGGAAAGTATTTTATTGAACCCTTTCAGGTCAGGTGATGTGAGGATTGACCTCGGGCTGATGTTAAAACTGTAATTGAAAGTAGTATAGTTCGCCTTAATAAAATCATTGGTGGGTGTAAAGATGCGGATGAATCTGGCCTGGTCGGGAAAAGCGGCAATTTCAAATTCATTCAGTTGCTGCACCCCGTCGCTGTTGTAATCAATCCATGCATACTGACCGGTTCCGGCCGGCACTTCGAGGTAGGCAAAATCCCTGCGTTGCTCCTGCCCTGCTCCCACTTCATACAGGATGTTGCCTGTCAGCAAGCCCTTCCATTCATTCATCACATATTCCATCCTCCCAAGAATGGTTTCATCTTCCTTTTGTTTTGACACGGCCGTATCATACACTTTCAGTTTCCGGAAAGTGCTGTTCAGGTAAAACTGCCGCTTAGGGTTGGCCAGTAATTCCGTTTGCAGGTTCAGGTTCAGGCTGCGGTCGCCGCGGATAAAATTTTTGTTTACCGGGTATTTATCTGAACGGGTAAAGAAAGTGATGCGGTGCCGGTTTCTTTTGGCATCAGCGGATTGCAGGTAAGCCGAATACACATCAAACCAGAAAGCAGCGATTGCGTTCAGCGAATCATTCAGTTTAAACCGGTTGTTGTTTTTTTCCAGCAAATAATTGAAACCCAGCCTCCATTTATCCAGCGCTGCCAGTTCTTTGCTGATATCAATCACCGGCCGCAGGAAAGTTCCTTTATTATTCAGCCCGCTGAAATTTGTAATCATAAACTGATTACTGATCAGCCAGCCCTTCCAGCCGGCCGAATGCTGAATGGCATTTTGAAAACCGCTGTAATCATCGCTGCGGCGGTAATTGGTAAACTGGTAAGCAAAAGAATGACTTTTATTGTCCCTCAGTTTACCGGCAGCCCGGATGATATTCTCATCCACTGGTATGGGGACGGGTTGCAGGTTCAGCCCCCAGTCTCTTGAAAACTCTACTGTGCGAAGTCTCTCCAGCGGCCTGAATTTTTGCTGCACATATTCATAATCTAATGAAGTGCTCAACTGTAATTTCCTGGCAGATGAAAAGAATTTATCATTGCTGAGCTGAAACTTTGCCGCCCATCCCCGGTCATCACCATCATCCTTTGCAGAAAATGTGTTCACATCATTATTACTGGTTGCCACTTCGGCTTTCAGAAACGTGGAAGATCCTATTTTATAATCAATACCGAGGTCAACCACCTGTTGTTTTCTCGGCGCCACTAAAACCTGCACCGGTTCATACTGCCCCTGTTTGATACTTCCAACCGGTGGCACATAACTATACACTTTTCCATTGGCGCCGTTAAAATCCGGGATATAATTCCCGTTACCCTGCCCTACGTCCACAAAGGATAAATTATATTTTGCCAGCGAAGGGTCAGTGGAGTAGCGGTAGAAAGAATCAAGCCCCACATATACCTTTTCGTAGAGGATTTTGCCTGCGGCAAATGTATCAATAACGGCTGCCGGGTAAAAAGCCCGCTGCACACTGTCGCCCAGTGCTGCCAGAAATTGTATCTGCCTGTCATCGAGGTCCTGGTTGATCCGGGAGTTCTTTGCATCGCTGTTCTGAAAGGCGCTTACCCTCAGTTTCAACTGCTGGCTGAATTCCAGCTCCTGCGACAGGTAAAGATTTGCATTCAGGTAATTCCGGTCAGCATATTCAAACTCCACCTGTATGCGGCTGTCCTTTGTTATCATCCGTTTCGGGGTAAAGGTCAGCTCGGCAGTGTTATAATTAATGACATAATCCTGGTCTTCGCCCCGCTGCAGCAGTTGCCCGTCATAAAAGACCCTTTCCGTATTGGCCAGTACAATAAAAAAGAATTCATTGTTGGCGCCACGCAAGCGGTAGGGTCCCTGGTTGCCTTCCAGCGGGGTAAGTATGTTGCGGGTAAACTTCCCCTTTGCCACCGAGCCGCTTACCAGTGTTTTTGAATTGATAGTTTTTGAAATACGATTACTGCTTTGAAAAGAAATTCCCTGCAGCCGTTTATAAAAATTCAGAAAATAACTTTGATTCTGGCGCAGGTCAATATCACCAAGGTTCAGTTGCCATCCCCTTTTTTTAAACTGCAGATACACCTGGTCAAATTCATTTAACTGCTGCGTATTGCCATCCGGCTGTATGGGAATATTGTTATCCGTGATGGCTGCCTGCACCTCGATACTGTCGCCCAGCATTCCGCTCAGTTGCAGGTTGAATGTGGAATTAAGCACTGCATCCTGACTGTTGCCAAATCCTACCTGGCGGCCAAAGCTTCCCTCTGCCTTCAGCGTACCAAAATCAAAAATACCCCGTTGTGCATCCGTCAGCCCGGCGTTGAATTCAAAGGGCTTTACATAAAAGTTATTTTTCACACTGTCGTACCACAGCCTTTGTGCCGCTGCATTCAGCCTGAAAGGGAAAACCCGGTAAGTGATGATAACACTGTCATTATCCGGTCTTATTTTCCAATACAGAACGGCTTTTACAAAATCAAGCCGGTAGTGAGAAGGGGGTATGCCTTGTATCAGGAAACTGTTGGGAATTACGCTGATGGTATCAATCAACAGCGAATCAGTCGTTATCTTTAATTTTTTGAGGCGGATGTTGGAGGCGGGAAGGCTGTCCGATGGAAATTGTGCATCCATCACGACGGTTATCAATAAGGCAGAAGCAACAAATAATATCCGGTATAAACTGTTCAATAACAGTCAGTTTATTTCAAAATCGCTAATTTCGTTGTTTTATTGTGTGAAGGTAGCTGTTAAAGGCAAATCCTGAAAAACCACTTATTCACTTAAGACCCAGACCACGGAAACTATGCTCAGGAGATACAACCATTTTAATCAGTCATTTTTTCTCTTATTACTGACGGTGCTCTTCACTTTCAGTTCAGGTGCACAATATGATAATAACTGGTATTTCGGCAGAAAAGCGGGTTTGAATTTCAGTATAACCGGCCCGCAGGTGCTTGCCAACAGCGCCATGACATCATCCGAAGCAGCTGCTGCCATTTCAGACGAAGACGGCAACCTTCTGTTTTATACCAGCGGAGTGGAGGTTTTCAACCGGAACCACCAACTGATGCTGAACGGAGATAATCTCGGCGGCAATATTTCTGCCTGCCAGATGAGCATTGTGCCACATCCCGGAAACCCGGACCTTTTTTACATATTTACCGCCGACGCCATTGAGGATGATTTTATTAACGGCTATCGTTACTCCATCGTGGATATGTCGCAGGACGGAGGCAATGGTGCAGTAAACAGCAAAAATAACCTGCTGTGGGCTTCCTGCAGCGAAAGGCTGGCCACCGTAAGACATTCTAACGGAGTGTATGTATGGTTGATAACAAATGATAACGATTCAGATATTTTCCGTGCCTGGCTGATTGACTGCAATGGCCTGCAGCCGGTCCCCGTAGTTTCAACTGTTGGTACAGTAATGAACATGCATATCCTTACAAATGTGGGAGTGCTAAAAGCGAGCCCCGATGGAAATTTGCTTTGCCAGACACATTTCCCCATCCCCGGCACACTGTCAAATTTTGTACAGCTTTTTGATTTTGATAATTCCACCGGCCAGCTCAGCAATGCCAGATCTGTTGCATTGCCCAATACAAAGTACAATCACTGTGAATTTTCTCCTGATTCAAAGTTGCTCTATCTTACCCGTAAAGACGATATGCAACTGGATCAGCTGGAAGTAACACTGCCAACAGTGGCAGCTATACAGGCTTCAAGGATAAGTTTTCCCACTCAGGTCAGTTATTACGACATTCAACTGGCCGTTGATGAAAGGATATATCTTACCCAGTCTAACCAGTTGCTGGCAGTCATCAACAAGCCCAACCTGAAAGGCGCTGCCTGCGATTTTCAGCGTAATGTGATAGACCTGCAGCCGGGTACGGCCTTCATCGGCCTTCCCTCACACATCAACGATATTGTGGGCAACAGGGACAATGGTTTTGATTACACTGTTATTGATAACTGCACCGGTGAGGTACAGTTTAATGCGACTACTACTTTACCCCCTGTTATAAGCTGGCAATGGGATTTTGGCGATGGCAATACCTCCAACCTGCAGAACCCCGTGCATATATTTGCTAACCCGTCGCAGGTGTATAAAGTAAAACTGACCATCACCTCCCTTTCGTTTTGCGGGAGGATGTCCCGTTCCCGTCAAATTCTTCCTTAGGGATTTATAAAGCAAATACCGGCATTAAGTTTTGTCAATGTATGCTATTCCGG
>JBQTHS010000117.1:0-7901 GCA_052389635.1 Bacteroidota bacterium
GTCGAGGTTCACCACTTTTTTCTCAGCAGGAGGGGCCTTAAATGTGCTGGTATAAATCTTTTCAACAGGTTTATCTTTTTTCAGGACGGGTTTACCAGTCCTGGCATTCAGCGCTTCAGTCTCCTGCTTGCTGTCGTAAATGGTTTTTATGATTTCGCCGGTGGCAGCATCAATCTGCCGCACCTCTTTCCAGCTGCGTCCGCCTTTTTCTACTGCGGTAATGGCATAGCCGGTGGTGCCGGGTACTTCTTTATTCTTTTTTTGTGCTTGTAGGGTTGTAACGACGGCTGTCATTACAAAGAAGAGTAGAATTCTTTGTTTCATGGCATTAAGTTTTGTTCCCCTTAAACTACGACAATATTCGTGGAGACAAAAATATTATTGATAAAGGGCCTTTTTGAGGAGTTAAGTGGAAAACCTCAGCCTGCTAAAATATCCCCGTAGAGCTCCGGGGGATTATTTATATTTCCAATACAATCCTCAGGCATGACAACCCCCAAACCAGCAGGAGATAACCAGGGCCTGGTCATCTCCTACCTCACCCTCCGCAAAGCAGTCGGTATCCTGGGAATGATACTCCCTTTTCTGCTTTTCTTCGGATATCTTTTTTTTGAAAGGAGTTGTACATTTCCCCCATCCATCAGTCATTTTTATTATACGGATATCGGAAATGTGTTTGTGGGAACACTCTGTGCTGTATCACTGTTCCTTTTTTGTTACAACGGGCATACTACTGAAAGAGATAAAAAGGATATGATTGCTGCCAAGGTTGCCGGGCTGTTTGCTTTGCTGGTGGCCATCTTTCCTACCGACTTTGGCGATTACGCCGCCAAAACCTGTTCGAGGATAACCGACCTGGAAAGCCCCATATCAAATGTGCTGCATTATGTATCAGCTACTATCCTTTTTTCCACTTTTGCATTTTTTTCACTGGTACAGTTTACCAAAACAAATAAACCCGGGCCTTTGGCGGGCCCTAAAAAAACGAGGAACAGCATTTACAAAATATGCGGCTGGGTCATTGTAGGGTGCATAGTAAGTATTGCCGCTGTAAGCTTTCTGCTGCCTGAAGAGCTGTACGAAAAAATAAAATTCCTGAAACCCACTTTCACATTGGAGACCATTGCGCTGCTGGCCTTTGGTTTTTCTTGGCTCATAAAAGGGGATACCTTCTTCCGGGATAAAGGGCCGGCAAAATAAACAGGCCGGATTCAGCTCATTCGCATAAAGTAAGCGTTTCGCTGCTGAGGGTACTGAACTGCAGTTTATTGATCTTCCCGGCCTTATTATAATACAACACCAGTGTTCCGTAAGCCGTCTGGAAAGCATCCCAGTTCACATCTTTTATTTTGGGGTGCCCCAGCCATTTAAAGAGACCGTTGCGGGCGGCCCCCATCAGGGGCAGGCTTAGCTTGCCTTTGAATTTTTCGCCGATCTCCACGTAATCACGGCCGGTGTAGAAATAGATATCCTTGTCCTTATAGAAAACATTGCTGCCGCACTTAGTTTCAGTTCCTTCGTCTTCTGCACTGGTAAAGCAGGGAAAAGCTTTCTTTATCTGTCCCCCCGTGGAGTTAGGTTTCAGGTCGTTTATCCTGCCCGCCAGGATGTCAACATTAAATGCAGGACAGACAGGAGTGGTTTTCAACTGTGCATTCAGCGGACAGAAACTTATACAGACGGCAAAAGATATAATTGCAGTTTTCATATTTCCCTGTTTTACACAGTGAAAGGAGACAGTGCAGTTAACTTCAGCAAATTCCTTGCTAAACTGCCGGGCCGGTATAAAAAAACCCCGGCATTCCGGCCGGGGTTTATAATGATCATCTGTTTTATATTATGGCTTCTGCCGCACTACTATCTTCTTCACACCTGCCCGCTTACCGGCGCCGTTCACCAGTTCAACGATATACACGCCGTCGGCAATAGCAGGGCCAAGATCCACTACGATGCTTGTATAAGCAAGAGTGGTTACCATCGCCCTTTCATACACTTTGGCGCCTTTGGCATCCCAAACCCGCACCGTAGCTGACTCATTCAGGCTGTTGAAGAAACGTACCTGGAACGTACCGTTGTTCGGCACAGGGTACACCCAGAGTTTGTCAGAAGGTTGACCGCTGATCACCACATCTGCCGAGTTGTTTACACAACCGTTCAGGTCGGTATAAACGAGACGGTATGTTCCGATATCATTCACGGTAAGGCCTGACAGAACGGGCAACTGCTGCAACGGGCTGGTCAGCAATACTCCGTTTCTATACCACTGATAAGTGCCGCCTCCCGGGCTCACGGTGGATGAAATATTCAGCGATTGTCCGGGTACAAGAGCAGGTGGTATGGAAGTTACCACGGTTACAGATGGCAACGGGTTTATATATAATGTTGAAGTACCGGATATTACTACGGAACAACGGCCAGTAAGCACACAGCGGTAGGTATTGGTATTCTGTGCAAAACTTACAGACGGAACAACAAGTGTTGCCGTGGTAGCGCTGGCCCCCGGAGCATTTACCCAGGCTGAACCACTCCATATTTGCCATTGATATGCCAGCGGATTGCCGGCCCCTGCACTGGCAATAACGGTAAATGTTCCGTCGCTGCCCACACATACAAACTTGGTAGCTGGTGGTTGTGTTGTGATAACCGGTATGGAAGCATCATTAACAGTTACCGTGAATGTACATGTCCTGGTATTGCCTGCTGCGTCAGTAGCTGTATAGACAATAGTGGTTACACCCGTACCCGTGGTTCCGTTCAACTGGAACTGGGTGGAAGGAACATAGTTGATACCAGTAGCCGGAGAGAGAACGGGGGGCCCTGTTGGCGGTGTTAATACCCATGTCAGCCTTGTCACACCGCAATTATCCGTAAAGGTCGGTTGCTGCGGCGTATAGGTAGCATAGCAAAATCCCGGATCGGTATTTCTAACCACATTTGGTGGGCACAAACTGAATACCGGCTGTTCATTATCAACCACGGTTACATTAAATGTACAGTTGGTGATATTGCCTACAGCATCCGTTGCCCGGAAATTGTTGGTGGTGGTGCCTACAGGGAAAGCGCTGCCGCTGGGCAAGCCCTGGGTTTGTATGGTGGTTACACCGGGGCAATTATCAATGCCCACAGGAGTGGTATAATTCACTACGGCGCTGCAAAGTCCGGGGTCGGTGTTAACCGTCATATTAGACGGGCAGGTGTTTACTTCCAGCGGACAGGCATTGAACAAAGCCAGCACTTCAGCAGCGCTTAATGCACGGCTGTACATACCGAATTCATCCAGCCTTCCGTTAACTGAAGCCAGTGTGGAATAGCCACCCACCCTGAAGGGACCGGGGCCGGTATTACCGGGGAAGGTTACCGCATAGGTTTGGGGTGCAGTGCCGTTCTTATACACCACCGTGTTAACTCCGTTATATACGACAGTAATAAATGTGGCGGTGGGATTCACCCCTGTTATCAGCACATCGCCTGAACCTCCTCTCACCAGCACATTGTTGGTAAGAGCTGCCCCGCCATAGAAGCAACGGAATGCTCCGGCAGTAACATCGCCCCACAGGTATGAAGGATTGTTATCAATCTGGTTCGGGCCCAGCCAGAAACTGATAGTCCAGTTGCCGGCCATATTCGTAGCCCAGTTGGTATTCAGACTTTGGTTGGCTGTGCCCGCGCCTACGAGGGCGCCTCCGCATTTACCCACATTACCCTGAGTAAGTCCGATCAGGTTGGCAGTACCAGTACCGGGAGGTGGCGCTGTTGCCTGGTTGGGTACAGTAGCTCCCACTCCGTTGAATTTGTAATAGAGGCGCTCAGGAACCAGCGCATTGTTAATGAAAACAGGAGGTTCTGTATCAGTTACAGTAATGGTAAACGTACAGGAAGGCCCTGCAGTAGTGGTTGCGGTTACAGTGGTGGTACCAATCGGGAAGAAAGAACCTGAAGCAGGGACTGCAGTAACGGTACCGCAGGGTCCGGTAGTAGTGGGAGCCGGGTAGTTTACAATTGCCCCGCAAAGCCCGGGTGTATTTCCCGTAGTGATATTGGCCGGGCAGGTAATGGTACATGGTATCGGACAAAGCGAGGTGGTCATATTAAGTGTCCATGAATTCAGTGTGCCTACATCGCCTCCCAGGTCATCGCTGATGGTGATGGTCCAGGTTCCATTCGGGTCTTCACCAATAAAGGCAGCCAGCGGTTCTTCCGGCGTCAATGGTGTAGCGGTTGTCAGGTTCACATAAGCATGATCAGTAGTGACACCGTTATTGGTGACATAAGGCACCTGTCCGGCAGGGTTGGCATCATCATCCCAAACCGTTCCGTTGAACACATCATCATTGCCGGCGCCGTTATCAGTTGTAAGTGTAACCACAGTTCCTGCCGGGGACATGATAGTAATATCCAGGTCGGCGGCGAAAGTATGGGTAATGAAAGTGGTGAGGTTCAGATCAAGCAACTGGGTTCCTGCTCCTGCCACATTCAATGTAGAGGTAACCACAGCCACATCAAGAATTGGCACAGGTGTATTATTAGTTGCCGAAGTAAGGGCTGTTACCGGTGGTGAGGGTAATGCACTTATGGCAAGTGTCCATGAATTGAGCGATCCGCCATCGCCTGCGAGATCGTCGCTGATGGTGATGGTCCATGTTCCATTAGGGTTTTCGCCAATGAATGCGCCCAATGGTTCTTCGGGTGCAAGCGGCGTGGCTGTGGTCAGGTTCACATAAGCATGGTCCGTGGCTAAACCGTTGTTAGTGGTATAGGGAACTTGTCCGGCAGGGTTGGCATCATCGTCCCAAACTGTTCCGTTAAACACATTGTCATTACCGGCGCCGTTGTCGGTAGTAAGCGTAACCACCGTACCTGCGGGAGACTGGATGGTAATATCCAGGTCGGCAGCAAATGTATGTGTAAGGAAAGTGGTCAGGTTCAGATCATATAAATAAGTGGGGGCGCCTGCCACAACCAGTGTTGAGGTTACCACAGCGGGCCCTGTGGGTATAGCCGTGGGTGTATTTTGAGTAAAGTTGAGGGCCGGGGGCATTACACAGGGAGCCACTGCCGGCGGAATAACAAATGAAATCCTTAATCCCGAACTCAGACTGGCGGTATTGCAGGAAAACTGGGTAAAGAAAGTGGTGGGGGCCACTTCCCGCTGCACACCTATTGAGGCGCCAACACCGTTGCCGGTATTAGTTGCGTAAATGAAATCAACCCGTTGCTGTCCTTCAAAAAGACGGGCTTCAAAATTTACCGTGCTGCCAACAGTGGAGAAAAGCTGCCCCCTCCATTCGATATTGAAGATGCGGTTGGGCGCAACGCCTGATGTGGAAGTGAAGATCCCGTCTGTAGCAAGGTTCCGGTTAAAAATGCAGTCTTCCCAAAAAGGCATAAAGACACGGCCCAGATTTGTTGTCGTCGGCAGCGGGCAGGTGTTGGTAAATGTGGAATTAGCTGTGGTGAACTGCAGGTTGCCGTTTGTACTTACACCCACCGATGCGTAACTGGTACCATACACGGTGTAAGAAAAAGGCAGAGGAACATTAATTACCACGTCGTCTGCCTGGCTTCCGGCTACCAGTGCAGCGCCGGGAACAATCGCATTACCTCCTGAAGTGGTAAAGCTGTAATTCTGGCCCGAAACATGGGTGGAAGAGGTTAAAATCATCAGGAAAACAGCAAGGAAGGCAAGAGTAAATTTCGATTTCATAACATAAGTTTTGATTGAAAAAGAATAAATAAATGAAAGGGAGGGGTTAAAATTATTTCAGGGGGTAGTGGAATGAGCTGCTTCTTAGAAAAGATGGAATAAAACAGGCACACATATTACAAAAAAAACGGCGGATTCAAAAAATAAAATTTGTGCACCGGGTGATTGCTGCTGCAAAAAACAGCAGGCTGCGGTAAGCCAGGGTTGTTTAATGCTCTGTTTATCTGATTTAACCAGTAAAATGGGAGCATGATGATGGGAGGAAGAAAGAAAACAGCAGGATAAGAAGATGTTGGAGGCGGCCGACCCTGCAGTCTCTGTATCCAAAATATCAGTTTCATCTGAACTGAAAACGCCGGAACATAAGATTCCGGCGCTTTCAGGGTTGCTCCTGCTGCTGGATTCCGCAGCTGCGGAACGACCCTCTGATTAATCCCGGAGGTCCGGGACTCTAATCAACTGAGCCAGAGAACCCGACGGGGTAAAATTACTATTACAAAGTTCTTCAATCAGTTTTCTGCTTTTTTGTTTTTTGATGAATCGCTCCAGGCGTACGGCTATGGCTTCCTGGGTTCCGCATTCAAAAAATGCTTTTAATACCCAGGGTCTGTGTTTACTTGTATAAGTATTGAAAGGTTTCGTATTATGTTCAGTTAATCTTCGCTGCGGATTGTCAGAGTAGCCCACATAATATTTATCAGAGACAGGGGAATATAGGATGTAGATATAGTACATAAAAAAAGCTGGCGACTGCCAGCCTTTAAGCTCCTGCTGCTGGACTTGAACCAGCGACCCTCTGATTAACAGAGCGAAAAGCAGAATTGCATTTTCCGAAACCCGCTCCTGTAGCGGCTTTTACAATATTCCTTTTTCGGGCTCTTTCCTTTTTCGGGGTAAATTGTTAACTGTTTTGTTAACCTTTCTCCCGCATAGTCCTTTGTAAAACAAGTACCTGCTGCTCCAGTTTAGTAACCCGTTCAGTCAATGGTTCTCTGAAAGACTGATCTATGCGCTTATCGCCAATATTCATTACTACCCAGTTCATGCTGTAACCGTATAGCTCACATGCCATTGCCACCTGTTCGATAGTCGGGGTCCTGCCACCTTTTTCCATCATTGAAATGTTGGGCAGGTATTCTCCTACGCTCTTGGCGAATGCCTGCCGATTTTTACAGGCGCCTGACCGGAGCACTTCGTCCATCAGCTGCAAAAAGTTTACCCTGGCAATTTCTTTATATGGCTGCTTTCCTTTGCTCATAACACAGAAAGAATTAGGCGGCATAGCTTCGAAATTTTGTCCTCGTCCTTTTCCTTTATTTCAAACAATCCAGCCACCTTGACTCCGGTTATCTTTATGAACGACGTGCCGGCAGCCGCTATCTTTTTGTAGTCGGAGTCTGAAAATAGAAACGAGGAAGTGGTATAGATCTTCGTGCCGATCGGCAACTCTGCATCTCCCTTCCAGGTGCCGGTTACCACTTCTCCGGTAGTCAGTTTGATGAGGCATTCTTTTTTAATGGTATCAGCCGTTTCCAATTTTACATCATAGGTCAGCTCCATTATAAACCCAATGTAAAATGAACTGTCGTGCCCGGATATTGTCGCCATACTACTTGCCTGCAGAAAAGGGGGAAATATTTTTAGATTGTCCGTTCCTATAGTCCGGGTGCCATTGAATGGATCGGTTTTATCCAGCATTATTTTCTGGCCACTGGCTGTTCCAGCTATGAGCAGAAGGATGATTAAAAGAGTTTTCATACTTAAAAATTTATTCGGCGCTCCACGACTTTCTTGACGTAGAAAAGCTGGAAGACATCGGTTAATTTTATTTTGAAGTCTTTATACATACTGTTCCAGGAGTGGCAAACAATAACTGCCTTTTCCGGGTCGTGATCGATGATCTGTTTAATAACAACCCCCTCCCTGTGCACAATTGCGAAAATGTAATTTTTGATATTCAGCTTGGATCTCCAAAGAGTCTTATCGAGTTCTTTTACAAGAAGCTTATCGCCGTCACAAATAGATCTTTTGTTACCATCATCCATGCTGTCACCATTGACCTCGATGACAATATATTTCCCCTTCTCAAACTCCTTCGGAACAAGTAGTGTGGGTAGAGCTTCCTCTTTTAAATGATGGCTGGTGATATCGTTTAAATAACCGGCCTGCGCATGTACCGGCAGGTAAGATACTTCCA
>JBQTHS010000118.1:0-8224 GCA_052389635.1 Bacteroidota bacterium
AGCCGCCACATCTGCGTTACCCGGTTGGTATCGTCCTTTTCCGTGGCAATCTGACGGGCCAGGCTGTCGGCTTTTGATTTTTGATAAAAACCGGCTGGTTAAATAAAAAGAAAAACGGCCAGGAACAGCGTTCTTCCTGCATAACTGAAATAACGGGCCGGCAGATTCATGGCAGTAGTGGTTAACCTGAAAGGTGCTTGTAAATTATGTTTTTTCCGTGTTCATTCAGATTTTTTCTTTGACAAATTAATACCGATGAGCTATATTTAAGGATTATCTGCAACCATCAACCCATCACTGCTGTATGAAAAAAAGAACGCTTCTTTTTGTTCTGCTTGTCCTGTGCAGCTGTATTTCCTTTTCACAGTCCTTTTTCGAATTTAAGTACCATTATGCATTGTGGGATAATGCAAAAAATGCTATAGCAGCGGAGCAGGATGAGTACAGTGCCCTGTTGCTTCGGAATCCGGATGGCACAGGTATTATGCGGATTCAGTATTTTGAGTATGATGATAACAGGCAAAAGACCAGCAGGCATATTGTTGAAATGAATATTACGGAGAAATATGATGAAGGGGATGAGGAAGGTATTCTGGACAGCAATACCCTGGTGGTGATTGGCTCTAATGTACGCAGGATAATTGGGGAAGACGATGATTTTACACCGGACAACTTCATATTCAGCCGTAATGACAGCGGTTTTTTTGAACCCGATTTTGTGGACACCTATGATGAAAAGACAAAATCCTATTCCCATGGCAAGTTTGATAATGCACGCCTGTTAAACGAGGAAGACCTTACGGAGGAACTGGTGCTTACTTATTTCACAAAGGATGAGGACTTTTATAAAGACCTTTTTGAAACCACCACCCGCAGCCTTACCCCGCAGGAGCAAAAGACAAAACTGCACCTGTTGCTGGTGGCCAACACCAACGATAAAAAAATCGGGAAAACCTGCGCCGTGGATATGAAGAACAGTTTTGACACCTACAAAGAGGTGGCGGAATTCCTCGAAATCCAATTTGTCCCCAAAGTCATTTCCGGCGATGCCTTCAGCAAGGTGAATGTGGAGAAAGCCATTAATGCCCTGCGGCCGGCCCGCAACGATATTGTGGTTTTTTATTATACCGGCCATGGTTTCAACGACCATAAAACCGCCTACTCATACCCCTACCTCGACCTGCGGGATAAAAGTTACCAGGAATATGGAGGACAGTACACCATGAACATGGAGGCCATTAACCAGAAGATTAAATTGAAAGGCGCCAGGCTGAACCTGGTAATAAGTGACTGCTGCAATAACGACCCCTCACAATCTCCCAATATGACCTCAGATGATCCCGATACAAGGGTATCATCCATCGGGTGGGACAAAAACAAATGCATAGAGCTTTTTCTGAACCCCAAAAGAATATCGGTACTGGCAACAGCAGCCAAAAAAGGCGAGCTCTCAGCCGGAAATATCAGCGAAGGCGGCTTTTTTACTTCCAATTTTCTTCAATCGCTTGAAAAGCACATAGGCAAGCTCAGGACTACGCAAAAAGAACTGGAGCCAACCTGGAGAAGCATTACAACCCTTGCTACAGCCGAAACCACCACCCGTGCCGGCCGCAAATGGTGCAGGATGCCCGATGAAACTGTAAAGGCCTGTACACAGCATCCTGTTTCTAAAATGGAATAATTACTGCCCTTCTTATTGTAACTTCCCGCCAAATATTGTTTATGCCGAAAATGAAAGCATTACTGCCGGTCATTAGTTTTATTTTTTGTTCCCATCTTTCTTTGTCGCAAACAGGGCCTTTTACAAAAAAGATGAAAAAGGAAATGGCACAAAAAGTGGTAAATGCCTGCCGCCATGCCTGGAACGGGTATAAACAATATGCATGGGGCTTCGATGATCTCCGCCCGTTGACCAAAGACGGCCGCAACTGGTACAAGCAATCCTTGCTGATGTCGCCGGTGGATGCCTATGATACCTTCATCATGCTGGGTATGACAAAAGAAGCGGCAGAGGCAAAAGAACTAATCCTTTCCAAACTGAATTTTGATACGGATAATGATGTGCAGTTGTTTGAAATCACCATCCGACTGCTGGCCGCCCTGCAAACAGCCTACGAACTGGATGGCGATAAACGCTTTCTCAGCCTTGCTGAAGACCTCGCAAAAAGACTGATGCCCGCATTTAATACCCCCACCGGCATGCCGTACCGGTATGTGCATTTGCAAACAGGAAAGACAAGGGATGGATTGAATAACCCCGCTGAGATCGGCACACTGATGATGGAGTTCGGCAAACTCTCCAGACTTACCGGCAATAACAGTTACTATGATGCGGCAAAGAAAGCCATCATGACTGTTTATGAAAAAAGAAGCGCCATAGGGCTGGTGGGGGAAGTGATTGATGTGAGTACCGGCAAGTGGACAAGAACGAGGAGCCATATCAGCGGCATGATTGATTCGTATTATGAATACCTGTACAAATCATGGCTGCTGTTCGGCGATCAAGATTTTAAAAAGGCATGGGATGAGCATGCGGCAGCGATAAATAAATACCTGGTAAGAAAACAGGACAACGGCTGGTTCATGGCACATGTGGATATGAATAGCGGTAAGGAAATATCCACTACTTATGGAGCATTGGATGCTTTTTATGCCGGGCTTGTTGCCTATGCCGGAGATGTAGCCACGGCGAAGGAGATGCAGAAGGCCAATTATTATATGTGGACAAAATTCGGCATCGAACCTGAAGTGTTTGATTTCAAAAAAGATTCCGTGCTCTACGCTTCCTACGTGCTGCGCCCGGAAAACCTGGAAAGCTGCTTTTACCTGTATCGTCTCACCGGCGATGATAGCTACCTGTGGATGGGCAAACGGATGGTGGACGACATCGTTACCTACTGCAAAGCGGAAGCAGGCTTTGCTTCGCTAAAGAATGTGCTCACAAAAGAAAAATCGAACGGCATGGAAAGTTTTTTGTTTGGCGAAACATTTAAGTATGCTTACCTGCTCTTTGCGCCCCGCAAAGCCATCAACCTGGACAAAGTGGTGCTGACCACGGAAGCCCATCCGTTTAAAATTGAAAAACAGTAATGATTTTCAGGCAGGCACTGGTTGCAGACATACCGCAAATACAGGCGGTAAGGAATTCTGTGAAAGAGAACATGCTTTCCGACCCGGCATTGGTTCCCGACTGTGATGTGGAGGACTATATCACCCGCAGGGGCAGGGGCTGGGTTTGTGAAGCGGACGGGGAGATTGCAGGTTTTTCTATTGTATCGGTTCAGGATAATAATGTGTGGGCATTGTTTATTCAGCCGGGTTACGAAGGGATGGGAATCGGGCAAAGACTGCATGATGAAATGATGAACTGGTATTTTCAACAGACCGATCAAACCATCTGGCTCAGCACTTCACCGGGCACCAGGGCCGATGCTTTCTACCGAAGGGCGGGTTGGAGAGAAGCCGGTTTGTATGGGAAAGGGGAGACCAGGTTCGAGATGACTGCTCCTGCATGGAAAAGCAGGTCACAAGTTTTATGATTTTCAAATAACTTTAATCACCCGGTCAGGCAACCCTGTTCCTGTTATCCCCTGTCTTTCGGGCGCAGCTATTAAATAACCACACATGAAACATATTGCTTTGGCTTTTATCCCGTTCATACTTGCAGGTTTTGTTCTTCCCGGAGAGAACTGCAGTACCCCAAAACCGCATACCACCCGGTACGACGGGCCCTATGTACTTTACGGGGACAATCTTGTCTTTGTAAAATACATTGTGGATGACCATGGTGTGAAAAAAGTACAGGCTGACAGTATGCCACTGAGTAAAAAGGCCGATGTTTCGCTCCAGGTGGCGAGTGATGAACCGGGTAAACTATTTACCGTAAAACTGAAAGGCGATTTGCAAAATGAGAAAACAGATTTCCCCTCCATCAATAAGATGTATATCGTTTCTGACATTGAAGGCAACTTTGCCGCTTTCCGGAAATTGCTGCTTGCAGCAAAGATCATTGATACGGATTACAACTGGATATTCGGTAACGGCCACCTGGTACTCACCGGCGATTTTGTGGACCGGGGCAGCCAGGTAAATGAAGTGCTGTGGCTTATCTATTCACTGGAAGATAAAGCCAAAGCCGCAGGGGGTTATGTTCACTATGTGTTAGGCAATCATGAGATCATGAACATGAATGGCGACCTTCGGTATGTGCACCCCAAATACATGGAAAGCGCCGGGCTGCTGAATGAAGGATTTACTTCGTTGTACGGAGAAAATGCTGAACTGGGCCGCTGGCTGCGTACCAAAAATGTGATGGAAAAGATCGGCGATATACTTTTTGTTCATGGTGGTGTGTCTGCTCCTGTAAACCGGATGGAGCTTTCGACCAGCAAACTGAACAGGTTAGTAAGGCCTTATTACGCCGACAGTCTTTTTGATTTTAAAAATGCAAACCTGGATACGTTGTACAGCGATTTCGGCCCTTTCTGGTACAGGGGATACTATAAAGCAAATCCTTCTTCAGAAGCCAATACAGTTGACAGCACCCTCCGCTTGTATAAAGTGAAAAAGATAGCCACCGGGCATACGGTTATTGCCGATACCATCAGTGTGCTGTTTGGCGGTAAGGTGATTAATACAGATGTGCATCACCTGAAAGGGCATTCGGAAGGTATTCTCATAGAAAACGGAAAGTACTTCCGGGTAACTGCCTCCGGCGAAAAAAAGGAAGTACTGCAGTGAAGAACCTGTTTCTTTACGACGAACAGGAATCAGCCTTACCCGGAGTTTTGTCATACCTAGACGGTTAATCATAGGTTTTTTTCTTTACAGGAAATGGGAGTCGGGGTATCTTAAACAACAGAAGAGTATAAGATACCTCGCCTAAAATTCATTTTCAATAATGATGGAGTAAAGAAGGGCCCGGTATGACAAAAATCCTGAGCTTTGAGCCGTTATAATTAATTTCAGCCCATTCATTTTTCAGTAATCTCCCATGCGGACAAGAGTAAAGATCTGTTGTATTTCCTCAGCGGAAGAGGCAGCATTGGCCATCAGGTATGGCGCTGATGCGCTGGGACTGGTGGGCAAGATGCCCAGTGGTCCCGGCCCGATAGCCGATGAACTGATCGCTTCTATTGCTAAAAACATTCATCCTCCTGTTTTTTCTTTTTTACTCAGCAGCGAGCAATCTGCAAACGGTATCATCAGCCATGTAAAAAGAGTAAATACCCATACTGTTCAGATTGTGGATGAACTGACTGATGGTTCGTACCGGCAGATTAGGGAAGCCCTTCCTCATCTCCGCATTGTGCAGGTAATACATGTAACGGGAGAGGAAAGTGTAGCGCAGGCCATTCAGCTGCATAACGAAGTGGATGCTATCCTGCTTGACAGCGGCAACCCTAAAGCAGCCATTAAAACATTGGGAGGAACCGGCAACACCCACAACTGGGAGATAAGCCGCAGTATAGTGCAGGTTGTCAGGGTTCCGGTCTTCCTGGCGGGAGGCCTGCATGCTGGTAATGTGACAGATGCAATCCGTATAGTGCAGCCTTTTGCAGTGGATATCTGCAGCGGGGTAAGAACGGAAGGGCGGCTGGATGAAGGAAAACTCCGGGCATTTATGCAGGGCGTCGGCACTGTTTAAAAATCAGCGGTAATTAATTTTCCCGGTTCTGAAACTTTGGCTAATTTGTTTTGCAATTGCAACTTGGCCATTAATCAATTTAAACCAACTATTATGAGAAAGCTGATAATTCTTTCACTGGCTGTAAGCCTTTTTGCAGCCTGCAACAACGATAAAGGCAAAGTATCCCGTGATGACCGCCGCTCTGACCGGGAGAGTGATGATTACCGCAACCGGGATGAAGAAGACAATACCCGGGACGACCGCCGGGACTACAGCGCCAAATGGGCATCCGGCGATGTAAGCAGGTTTAACCGGGAATGCGAACAGATGATGGAAGACAAAGGGCTGACCAATGATCAGATGACCGAAATATGCTCCTGCCTGCTGGGAAAATTCCAGGATAAATATTCTTCGTATAGCGACCTGGACAAAAACAGCACCGAAGAAGAAGGCGAGGCTGCGGGCCGGGAGTGCATGAAGGGAATTACCAAAACCACTGCTGATGACAACAGCGGCGGATGGACCCGTTCGGACCAGCAGCAATGGATGGATGTTTGTGAAACATCGGTAGGTTCCAGTATGGGCAAAGAAAAGAAATATGAATATTGCTGGTGTGTGATGGAAAAGCTGGAAAAAAGATATGAGAACTATGATAAGATGAACAGGCAGGGAACAGAGCAGGAAGGCATAGACCTGGGAAAAGAATGCCTGAGAAAGATGGGGCTGCAGTAGTATCGAAAATTCACCAATAATCAATTTAAACCAACCATTATGAGAAAGCTGATATTTCTCTTCCTGGCTGTCAGTCTTTTTGCTGCCTGTAACAACGATAAAGGCAAAGTAAACAGGGATGACCGCAAGACTGACCGCGACAAGGATGACTACCGCGACCGGGATGAAGATGCAAAAGACAAGGATACTAAAAGTACCGACTATATTGACGACAAGGAAAAACCCAATGATGATAATGACAAGAGCGGGGGATGGTCATCCTCGGATGTAAACATATTTGTTGATAATTGTGCAGACGAAGCTGTCAAAGGCGGTATGCAAAGGGGGAAAGCCACTGACTATTGCGAATGCATGCAAAGAAAACTGGAAGTGATGTACCCGAATTCACAGGATGTTGGCAACATTAATGTTGACTCAGATGAAATGCAGGCGATGGTAAAAAAATGCCTGGGTATGTAAAAGCGATCGGACCTTACAATGCAAGCCTGTGCCAGCCAGCATAGGCTTTTGCTTTAGGTTTTATCCCTATTCCCGCCTAAATTTGCCTCTCTTATAAAAAGCAAAGAAATGGCCAGATCAATTGCATTCCGGGAAGCCCTGCGTGAAGCGATGACAGAGGAAATGAGAAGGGACGACCGGGTTTTTTTAATGGGGGAGGAAGTAGCGGAATACAATGGCGCTTATAAAGTGAGCCAGGGTATGCTGGCTGAATTTGGCCCCAAGCGGGTAATTGATACTCCTATTTCCGAACTGGGTTTTACGGCTGTAGCAGTTGGTGCAGCGCAAAATGGTCTTCGCCCGGTTGTAGAATTTATGACCTGGAACTTTGCCGTACTGGCCTTAGACCAAATTCTCAACACCGCTTCCAAAATGCTGGCCATGAGTGGCGGGCAGGTCAGTTGCCCGATTGTTTTCCGCGGGCCGAATGGGTCTGCCGGTCAGTTAGGCGCCCAGCACTCCACGGCTTTTGAAAGTTTATATGCCAATATACCCGGAATTAAAGTGGTTTCTCCCAGCAACGGGTACGATGCAAAAGGTTTGCTGAAGCAGGCCATCCGCTATGAGGAAGATCCGGTGGTGTTCATGGAAAGCGAAGTGATGTATGGCGATAAAAGCGAAGTGCCGGAAGAAGAATATTACATCGAACTCGGCAAGGCGGATATTAAAAAGATGGGCCGTGATGTTAGCATCGTTTCATTCAATAAAATGATGAAAGTGGCGCTGGGCGCTGCTGCTGAACTGGAAAAAGAAGGCATCAGCGCTGAAGTGATCGATCTCAGGACCATCCGCCCGCTGGACTGGATGACGATACTGGACAGCGTAAAGAAGACCAACCGTCTTGTGATCGTGGAAGAGCAGTGGCCTTTTGCTTCCGTTTCATCGGAGATCACTTACCGCATACAGAAAGAAGGTTTCGATTACTTAGATGCACCCATCCGGCGCATCACCGCTGCTGATGCACCCCTTCATTATGCAGGCAACCTGGTGAATGCCGCTTTGCCCGATGTTGCAAGGACAGTGAAACTGGTAAAAGAAGTGATGTACCTGGTAAAATAATACCGCTTACATAAGTTAGTGCAACCTTACATTCCCTGTAAGGTTTTTTTGTGTGTCAGTGACATGGCGTAAAACTACTATAGAGCAAAAATATTTTTCGGTTATGGTGCAGCGTTTTGGGTATAAATCCGCATCTTTGCCATGGTTTTTCATAGGATATTGGATTTTAAAACGAGGCTGGGTTTCTACCCGGCCTCTATTATTGCGGGGAGTGTCACCTTAGGCGAGACGACGAAGCAATCTCCTCTTTAAGAGTCATGAATTACCATCTTTTTAAACTTCCACTTTCAAATTGCCATTCCGGAG
>JBQTHS010000119.1:0-6281 GCA_052389635.1 Bacteroidota bacterium
GGATCGGGTTTTTAAAATTCACTTTTACTCTAAATTTATATTGAGATGAAAAAAGCTGCATTTGTATTATCCGCACTGTTTTTTGTATTCTCCTGTGACAGTGCCGGCAAAGGAAGTGATAAACAGACTGCTGATGAAAAACCAGAAGCGGATACAACTAATACAATCGTCAAATGGCAGGAATTGAATTCAGGGAGTGAGTGTACTGTACAGGAGCCGAAAAATATGGTAATCTCCAGTATCAGTCAGTTGGATTCTTTATGGTCAGCAGCCTTTACCGGCGATGATAAGCCTGCAAAACCAAGTATTGATTTTTCAAAGAACTCTGTTGTGGCTTTATTTCTGGGTTCGGTGAAATCCGGGGGGCATAGTGTTTCGATCAGCTCCATCCAGCAGGAGAAGAATGGTATCAAAATTGAAATTCAACGAAAACTGCCAGGTAAATCATGCATAGCCAGTACGGCAATTGAATTTCCATTTTATATTGGCTTAACGGAAACTACCCTGACAGGCAAACCTGTTTTTGCAATTAAAACGATAGAATATGAGTGTGATTAGAATTTATCCTCCGGCAGTAGTTTCAACGTAAAGAAAAGCCGGCGAGGGGGACTCCTATGTTTGTTTTTAGAAGTCATCTCAAAAGTCAATTTTAGCCGGGAAACCAGTAAGACGGTAAATTAAAGATTTTTAGAAATGAATTCTTTCCGCCTTCTCGCCTTTCCGGCTATTTACTGAAATATTACTTTTGAGATAGCTTGTAGTTCTTAGAAAGGTTTTCAGGTTATTATTAGATTTGAAATATAAAGTGAAGAAGTGAGAGCTCTGCCATTGTCGGTCTTCCAAAAAACATCAATACCTCCTCCGGTCATATCCTCCACCCGGTTTTTTGTATCCGCCCCCGCCACCGGGTTTATCTTCAGCTGCTTTTACTACCAGTGGCTTTTTGCCAAGCGAAATATCGTTGAGGTGTTCAATGGCGTCCCTGGCATCGGATTCTTTTTCCATCTGCACAAAACCAAAGCCACGGCTTTTACCCGTTTCCCGGTCCATGGAAACTTTGGCAGAGATCACCTTTCCGAACTTTTCAAAAATTTCTTCCAGTTCTGCATCATCAAGGTCGTAAGGCAGGCCGGCAACAAAAAGGTTCATACTGCAGTTTTTACAAAAGTAACAATGGTTTCCCTTTCTGTCCAATAAAAATGTTTTTCTCCATTCTTCCCTGCTGTCCTCCCGGAAAATGCCTTAACATGGACCGGTGATGCTTTCTCTTCCATCGGCTATTACAAGACCGGCCTGCTGTAAAACGGCTGATGAATTAAGATGATTATTTTCTTTCCCGGCAACGGGCAGCAGTCTTTTTTCGTTATATTTATGATATAACCATTGCCGGTTAATTATATGAAAAGACATATCTCCACCCTGTTCATGGTCATCAGTTTTTCAGCGGGTGCTCAAAAAATAAAACTCAATGATGGCTTTTTGATCACCAAAGCAGGAGATACCCTGAAAGGCCTGGTGTACTGGAAAAAGAACAGCAGGAGCAGCGACAGCCTGCTTTATAAAAAAACTGAGGGTGACGCTGTTAAACATTACGCCTGGGGCGAATTAAAATATGCCTGGAACGAAAACGCAAAGCAGGCCATCACTATCTGCAGCGTAAAGCGGAGCCTTGAATACATAGACCAGTCAAACTTTAACATACAATTGCCCGACAGCACCGTCACAGAAGCGATCCCGCTAACGCCATTATACACCGGGAACAGGCTTTCACTGTACAGGTTTTATGACAAGAGCAATTATTTTTTTATTTATGATGGTAAGGAAATGCTCCAGTTGGTGCAGAAGTACCGGTACCTGACAGAATTTGAGAAAAGATTTGATTTTCAGCGGGCCCCTAAATATTATGTATTGAATGAGTACAGGGGGCTGTTATCCGTGTATTACGATTTTAGAGAAGATAAAAAACTGAAATATCTGCTGGAGAATTCATTGTACGAGGAAAAGTCGCTTTATACACTTATTTCCAAACTCGACAAGAAACTGAAATGATGAAGCGGGAAGCCATCAGCCGTTTCTTTTCTGAAACATCATTTTTTATATTTTCTTTCTGTTTTTCATTTGGCAGGTCACCGATTGAACCGTATCTTTGCCCGCAATTAACTGAGCATCGCACCCAACTACAAAGAACGTATCTGATACCAGCTTAAATGCTTGCCGCCTGGTTCTCTTACTGCTGAAAAGACGCTCAGACGATTAATAAACGACAGAATAAAAAAAGGAGAGTTTATGAACAGCATTGTTATGCCCAAAACTGTGCAATTGACTGAAGAAACAAACACACAATTGCCCGAAGAATTAAAAGAAACACCGGCAAAAGATGCCGGCATCAGCAAGAAAGTAAAATTCACTGTGGTGGACATGTGGAACCGGCAACGAAACAGCCGCTCTGCAAGCGACAGGTTGCGCAGGTGGAATTTAAATTAATAAAAAGGGATTGCTTTGGAGGCCGTTAAAAGTCTCTGAAGGGAAGTACAAACAGGGCGGTCTGTTTAACCGCTTTTGGCAGGTTTTTATTTATTTGTTGCCCGAAAAACAAATAACTTGTGGGTGTATGGAAACAGAGATATTCACACTCGCAGATTTTGCCCAGGACAATAACTCCAAGCTGACAATAGTCGGCACATTTGACAGCATACATACCAAACAGTTTCCCGCACAGCACCCGGCCTGCAGCATTGCCTGCCGCTTAAGGTTTGCAGCAAAGGAAGCAGGAGAGCATGAATTCAGGCTCCGGCTGATTGACAGCGATGGCAAAGAGATCATCAAGCCGGTGCAGGGCAATATCAGTATTGCCAGTCCTGCCAACGAGCAGTTTGCCTCTGTCAACCTGGTTATCAATTTCGGTAACCTTCAGTTTGAAAAGCCAGGCCGCTATTCCTTTGAACTGTACATTGACGGAGAGTGGAAATCCGGGTTGCCTTTGTTTTTGCATCAAATGACCGGTAACTAAAATGCAAAGACCGGAGCTGGGCTCCGGCCTTTTGTGCCCGGGACTGGATTCGAACCAGCACACCCTTTCGGGCGCCACCACCTCAAAGTGGTGCGTCTACCAATTTCGCCACCCGGGCAGTCTTGTGATTGGTTAATTAGTTTATCAGGCAAAGCATTGGGCAATTACCTAAACTCAACCTCCACTAAAACGGACTGCAAATATAGCCGATAAGTCTAAAAACAAGCAGGGATTGTTCATCAATTAACCGATATCCAATTAACTAATCCCTTATTTTTTCAGAACAATTCTGAAAATGGTTCCCTTGCCTACCTCTGAACTTTTTACAAAGATTTCCCCTTTGTGGTATTGTGAAATAATTCTTTTTGACAGGCTCAGACCGAGTCCCCAGCCTCTTTTCTTGGTGGTAAAGCCGGGTTTGAAAACCTGGGTAAGATGCTGTTTACTGATTCCTTTTCCTGTATCCGTAATATCAATATGAATGGACTTTGGTTCGTCAACAATATCCACGGTGATGCTGCCCTTTCCTTCCATGGCGTCCAATGAGTTTTTCAGCAGGTTTTCAATCACCCAGTCAAACAGCGGTGCAGATGTTCTGGCCGGTATTTCCTGCTGCCCATGGGTATTTACAGTGAAAACAATCTTGCCCGTTGCTCTTTTCCGCATATAATCCACCATGCTGTTGATTTGCTTTACCAGGTCCGTTTCTTCGAGGTGCGGTGTGCTGCCGATTTTTCCAAACCGGTCGGATACTAACCGTAGCCGGTCCACATCTTTTTCCAGTTCCTGTACGATCTTTTTTTCCGCCGGACTGTCTTTCAGCATCTCCACCCATCCCTCCAGCGATGAAACCGGTGTGCCTAACTGGTGGGCAGTTTCTTTGGCCATGCCGGCCCACACCTGGTTCTGCACCGAACGGTAACTGCTGCGAAGCGACAAAAAAGTGATAAGAATAAAAAGGGCAACAATACATAACTGGATGATGGGGTAGTAACGGACCTCATCCAGCAGCCGGGAGTTGCCATAATAATAGCGGTTGCGGATGGTGGAGTCCTTGGGGTCCACCCATTCAAAGGGGGAATGCTGCGATTTTAAATGTTTTAATTTTTTTTCGAGGTATTCTTTGTCGGTTGCTTTGGCGGAATCCAGATTGATATGGTTGGTAATGCTGTCCTTTTCATTGGTTTCAATGATGGGGATTGTTTTATTTTCTGTCAGGATCTGGGATGCAAAATCAATGTCCACTGAATCCGGGGCGCTGATGATGAACTTGCCGGCCTTGTAATATTGCTCCACCCGCAGCTTTTCCTCCGATTTGATTTTCCGGGCCAGGTATTGAGAGTAAAAAATAGTACCGCTTACAATCAGGATAGCCACCAGTGCCAGTACCGTCCTCCAGTTTAAGAGTTGGCGAAACATATTTCGAATTTAGCGATGATACACCGGCTTGCCTTATTTTTGATTAAATATTTTCACTGCATTGAACCCCTCACCTCAAGTCGCTGTCGTCATACTCAACTGGAACGGAAAGAAATACCTGGAGCAGTTTTTACCCGCATTGCTGAAAACAACCTATCAGCACATGCAGGTTGTTATTGCAGACAATGGTTCGTCAGATGATTCCGTTGAATTCCTGCAGCAGCACTATCCTGCCATCCGGCTGATAAGGTTCGCTAAAAACCATGGGTTTGCCAAAGGCTACAACGAAGCGCTGAAACAGGTAACGGCACCATACTATGTAATACTTAACTCGGATGTGGAAGTGCAGCCGGGCTGGCTGCAGCCGATGGTTGATTTACTGGAGACTGACAGAACAATTGCTGTCTGCCAGTCCAAACTGCTGGCCTGGCATGATAAGAGAATGTTTGAATATGCAGGCGGTGCCGGGGGCTGGCTTGACAAATACGGCTATCCCTTTGCCAGGGGAAGAATTTTTGATAAATATGAAGAAGACCGGGGACAGTATGATACGGCTGAACCTATATTCTGGGCCAGTGGTGCCGCTATGTTTATCCGCTCCTCGGTTTTTCATGAACTGAAAGGATTTGATGAATACTTTTTTGCCCACCAGGAGGAAATAGATCTCTGCTGGCGGATACAACTGGCCGGCTATACAATTTATTCCTGCCCCGCCTCGGTCGTTTATCATGTCGGCGGCGGCACTTTGCCCAAAGGAAATTCATTAAAAACCTTTCTCAACTTCCGGAACAACCGTATCATGCTTTCCAAAAACCTCCCGTTTGCAAAAAAGCTGCAGGTGGTGCCTGTCCGCAACCTGCTGGACGCCATTTCGGCATGGAAAGGATTATTGTCCGGCGACGGAGGTTATTTTATAGCTATTGTAAGGGCACAGGTTGCATTTATTAAATGGTGGCTTTTTCACCGGAAGAAAAGTGTTTTCCCTGTATCAAAAAAAGGGGTGCTGAAAGGCTGTTACCCAAAGAATATCGCCTGGCAGCATTTCGTAAAAAAGAAGAATAAGTTCTCAGAAATTGTGGGCAAAACCACCTGATTTTCTTGGCTTGAACCCTTATTTTTGCAGCACAATATTTCATTATGAGCGACCAACAGGAATACCAGCAGGAACTCCGGAAAGTTCAGGACAAGGACTTCACCCATAGCTGGGTGTCTTCGTCAGGGTTTCTTTTTTACCTGCAGGTGGCCTGCATTGTAGCTTTTGTGCTTGGTAGCTGCTACATGCTTTATACCAAGAAGTACGACAGGATTAAAGCCCCTGTTCAGGAGAGCAGTCTTTACACTCCCAAATACAAATAATCAGCATCAAAGTTTTTAAAAAAGGGTTCAAACCTTATCTTTGCAGCCCGTTAGTTCTTTTATATTAATGTCGGCCAAAGTCAATCAGGCGACTGCCACAAAATGGCTTGGGATACGACAGACGACAATAACCCGCGGAAGTAGCTCATTTGGTAGAGCACGACCTTGCCAAGGTCGGGGTGGCCGGTTCGAGCCCGGTCTTCCGCTCTTAACCGCCGTAGCTTTAGCGAAGGCGGTTCAAAATCCTTCCTCCTCCGGTGGAGGGATTTTTTTCAGGCCCTGGTGGTGGAATTGGTAGACACGCAGGACTTAAAATCCTGTGGCCAGCAATGGCCGTATCGGTTCAACTCCGATCCGGGGCACAATTTTAAAGAGGCTGTCTCAAAAGGGAGTAAAAAAGTATCACAACGAACACAAAGAAGGCACAACGGACACAAAGACTATTAATATTAAAGGCTATTTGCGTTGTGCTCTTAGTGTTTTCTTAGTGTTCGTT
>JBQTHS010000120.1:0-19401 GCA_052389635.1 Bacteroidota bacterium
GAAAACCTGTATGGCGATAATGCAAAGGCAGCCAGACGGGACTGGAAGGATATGATCGAAGAATTCAAAGCGGTCCGCCGTTCAACGGAGTTGCTGTTTGCTTCTTTTGATAAAGAACAGATGAATATTTTTGGAACAGCCAGCAATAATTCTCTTTCTGTACTAGCCATCGGGTACATACTGGTGGGCCACATGAACCATCATGCAGGGGTTATTAAAGAGAGATACCTGCAATAATATTTCTGAACGGATTTATATAAGCCCTTTTTGATGGAGTTAGCTGAACAATAAATACAAGTATGAGGTGACGAATGGCCCATGATAGTTTTACAAACTCAATACAGGCCTTAATTACAGCGAATCTCTTATTAAAGAATGATACAGGCAATACCAAAAACTGGTATAAAAAAGCCTATTTCATAAAGTGATATCATTTTATTTGTTGTCCTGTCTACGAATATCTCATTTCGGATCCTCAGTGCTTAGGGCCTGTTGGTTGCTCAGGATGCAACATGAATTAAATAGATGTTGCCGACCTTACAGATTGCGCCACTCAAGGAATGGTGCAATCTGTTTCATCTTTTTAAATTAATTATTTATGAATAAAATTTGCTTATACCTTGGAATTGGTATTTCTATCATCGTATTCTCATGTTCAGATGCTCAAACTAATAGTTCTCCAGAATTTAAAGCAGAAACACTAGATTCTGGTGATATCGCTTCCGATGTTTCACCGATCGCTAGGCATCGTCCGGTTTTCGATACTTTACCCAAGCTAATTCAGTATTACAACTATATATTAGATTCGCTTTTCAAAGTAAAACGGGCGGTTTTTAAGAATAAATCGGACATAAGTGAAAATTTGCTGTATTCACTCGATTCAAATGTCTATGCTATTCAGCAAGAGAAAAATGAAGCTATATATAATTACATTCTTATCAATGATAAGAATAGTGAAACCCTTGAGGGGGTGAAGTATTTGGTATACGATATAAAAGTGAATATTGCAATAGCTGATAATGCCTTTAAGTCATTCCCGGAAACTATGAAAAAATCAACGATTGGAAAATCATTATCTGCAAAGATTGAGGAAAGAAAAAAGAAAGAATTAATTCAGGCGTATGATTTGTCTTTACTTGATCTAAAGTTTGAAACCGCTGAAGGTACCGAGTTAAGTTTAGGCAAACTCCCAACAAAATATATTCTTTTGGACTTTTGGGCTTCATGGTGCACACCATGCCGCTATGAAAATAGGAAGTTAGTAGAGGAAAAAGCAAACATATTGAAGGATGCCGATATTTCTATTATAGCTGTATCTACTGATGTAAATAAAGCAAGGTGGTTAAAGGCAGTGAAAGATGACGGTCTTAATTATCAATCAATTTGTGATTACAAAGAATTTGAATCGCCTATTGCAAAAAACTTTAAAGTAAACGGAATCCCATACAATGTAATAATAACCAAGGATGGGAAAGTCATTGCTTCAAATTTATGGGGAAGAGATTTAAGGGAATTTATAAAGACATTGAAGTAAATCGTTTAGAACAACTATAAATTATAGTTACAGTGCAAATGAAAAGGTTCCTCTTTTCGCCGCTGTTGGTCTTAGCAAACCGTTCAGCGGCCTTTGTTATGTCTTGTGTACAGGCCTTGTACCTGGCAGAAAGACCAACAAACGAATTAAGGAAAACCCAATTCTTCAATCCTTGTATTGTGCTAAAAAACCCGTAACACTAAGAACTAAGATAAGGGTTTCCTATAGTACCTGCTGTTGGTCTCTTGCCTGCGCCGCACTGCCTGCACTCAAGACGCAACAGCGGCGTGTTTCTTTTTCGGAACACCAATGAAGGCAAAAAGCCAGCAACTATCCTTTTTCTGTACTTGCCATCGGGTACATACCGGTAGGGCACATGAATCATCATACGTGGGATTAGGGAAGGATATTTAAATTAAAAACCCCGGCACTTTGCCAGGGCTTTCTGTGTATTTTATTTTTCCGTCAAAATGCTTTCTTCACCGGTTCTGCTTCATTCTTTGATTTTACCAGGTTTTGCTGTCCAATCATATCATTCATCACCTTCACGGTCTGGTCAAGGTAAATATCCTTTTGCAGGCTTTTCAGCCACTGCTCAAACCGCTCATGCTTGTTCTTGTCATTTTCCCAGCGGTTTACTTCTTTGGGCAGTGCGGTTACATCCAGCTCACCTTTCAGCTTCAGCAATGCCTCTAATTGCTTGATGGTGGTGCGGATGGCTTTTTGCTCTTCCCGGTATTTATCAATCTGCAGCGAATAGTGCTTATCGTTCTGTTTGGACAGCCATTCAGTATTTTCTTTGATTAACTGAAAAGTATTATCAGTTTCTAAGCGCTGCTGGCTCATTTGCTGCAATGCTTTCAGGTCAAATCCGCCATTCCAGTTGCTGTAAGCGGCTTTATTGATTTCATCCCAGGGCAGCGCATCCTCATCATCTTTCTCCCTTATTTTCAGGTACTCAAGGTTATCAGGAAGCACAATATCCGAATTAACTCCCTTTAGCTGGGTGGAGCCCCCGTTAATACGGTAGAATTTCTGCAGGGTCAGTTTCACAGTGCCGAGGTCTGAATTGGTCATGGAGAAGCCTGTTTCCGTATCCAGCCCGATGTTCCGCTGTACGGTGCCTTTGCCATAGGTGGATGTGCTGCCGATGATGACGCCGCGGTTATAATCCTGTATGGCTGCTGCAAAAATTTCCGAAGCGGAAGCGCTGAATTCATTCACCATCACAGCCAGCGGGCCGCTGTATAACACATTGCGGTCTTTATCTTTCAGTACCGTAGGTTTATTCTCCCTGTCTTTTACCTGCACTATCGGCCCTTCATCAATGAACAGACCGGCCATCTGCACTACGTCATACAAAGAACCACCGCCGTTATTGCGCAGATCCATGATGATGCCATCTACTTTTTCTTCTTTCAGTTTGGTCAATTCTTTGGCCACATCCGCATAACTGCGGTTACCGTTGGGCCTGTCAAAGTCAGCATAAAACTCCGGAAGGAATATATAACCGATTTTAGAATTGCCCTGCTTGACAATGGCGCTGCGGGCAAATGTTTCGTCCTGCACTATTTCATCTCTTATAAGCGAAACCAATTTGATGGTTCCGTCCTGCTTTTTCAAAGTAAGTTTAACCTCTGTTCCTTTTTTTCCGCGGATCACTTTCACCGCATCTGTTACCACAAAGCCGGTAAGGTCAATGGGCTCCTCATTGCCCTGTCCCACTTTGACGATGATATCACCCGGTTGCACTTCGCCCGATTTCCAGGCGGGGCTCCCGGTAAGCACACTGCTTACTTTAATGTTGCCATCATCATACTGCAGTGATGCGCCTATACCGAAGAAACGGCCGCTCATCTCTTCATCAAAATATCGTTTATCAACAGGTGGGAAAAATTCGGAATGGGGATCCATCGTGGTGGTAATGGCATTTACATAAACACTGAACTTGTCATCATCGCTGAACTTAAAACGAAAACGGTCAAATGTTCTGTCCATCAGCCGCTTTACCTTTTCCCTTGCTTCTTTTTCCAATTGGTCATCTGTTTTCACCACAAATCCTTCCTTGCCCTTATTTTTTTCACGGACCTCCAGCAGGTCAATGTACCGTTCAAGGGACAGGTATTTCAGTTTTTTTCTCCAGCGGTCTTTTCTGTCGGCCTCACTGGCAGGAAATTTCAGTTTATCACCCTCCAGTTCCACTTCCTCATCCAACGTAAAATCAAAAGGTTTGGAGAGAACTTCATTGTAAATGGCGGCTGCCTCTTCTATCCTTATATTAAAGGTTTTACCGGCAGCGAGGAAGAACTCCACAGGCGCCCCTTTCAACTCGTCATCAATTTTTGTTTCATGTTTCTTTAGATCGTCAAGGTCGCCCCGGAGATAAATGTTTTTCTCAGGATCAAGATCTGCAAGAAACTTTTTATAGACTTTTTTGGAGAATGCGTCGTTGATGTCCTGCGGGCTGTAATGTGCATCCGTCAGCATTTTGCCTACCAGCCGGAGGATATCTTCATACTTGGAAGGAGGATCAGGGTTAGGATTAAGAGTGCCTGTGCCCATCGTTTTGAATGCCAAAAAGAATGCTGCAACTACGATCATAATCAGTATCGGAAGTCTCTTCATATTCAACAGGTATTTAATTGTTTCGGACATAACCCAAAAATAACGCAAAAAGCCTGTTTTTCTTATTCTTATAAGCATTTAACAAGTGTTTTTGATGGATGGCCTGGTTCTTCCTCTTGCCGTGCATCCATCTAAGCATAAAGCAATCAGGCTTTTATTTTTGGCGGCACTTCATTTTTCTTATTTTTGCCCGGTTGGAATTTGAGATTTGTCCCGATAGCTATCGGGATTGGAATTTCATCCACATGGTGGTTATAGCTCAGTTGGTTAGAGCATCAGATTGTGGTTCTGAGGGTCGCCGGTTCGAGCCCGGTTAGCCACCCGAAAAACAATAACCCTGTTTCTGCTGAAGCAGGGTTTTATCTTATTCTGACTTTATGAATATCTGGGTCGTTATTCTTGTTCCTCTTATTTCTGCTTTCATCGGCTGGATCACCAACTGGATTGCCATCAAAATGCTTTTCCATCCCAGGGAGCCAAAGAAGATACTTGGTATCAGCTTTCATGGCATCTTCCCCAAGCGGCAGCAGCAGTTTGCTGAGAAACTCGGGAAGATCGTCAGCAACGAGTTCCTTTCATTTGCTGACATTGAACAGAAGATCAGCGACCCGGGCAATCTGAAAAAGATCATGCCGATGATTGAACGCAACGTGGATGACTTTCTGCGGGTGCGGCTTGCCGATGAAATGCCGGTTATCAGTATGTTCATCGGCGACAGGACCATTGAAAGGATGAAAGCGGCTTTTATGAAGGAGATTGAAACCCTTTTTCCGAAGGTGATGAAGCAATATGCTGCCAACCTGAAATCGGAACTGGACCTGGAGCACATCGTCATACAAAAAGTATCCGCCTTCTCTTCTGATAAGCTGGAGGAGATGTTGTACCAGATCATGTCCAAAGAATTCAGGTTTGTTGAATTCATCGGGGCGGTAATCGGTTTCATCATCGGGGTTGTGCAAGTCCTCATTACCTGGCTCACTAACTGATTTCTCCACAGATGTGTGTAACCCGGGCTTTTCCCTTTGGCAGCAGTCATTAGCCTTTCATCAAGTTGTCATTCCACTGTCAACAAGTTCGGTCACCTTTGCCCGTCTAAAAAGCGGTTCATCTTTTAAATCTTCAGAATGAAAAATATTTTCTTCCTTTTTGCTTCTTTTTTAATTAGTTATGTCCTTATAGCTCAGCCCGGCACTGGTGGCAGACCCGGGGGCGGGCAGGCCCCAAACGGCCGTTTTTATGGGAAAGTGGTGGAAACTAAATCCGGTAAACCGATTGAATATGCCTCGGTGCAACTGATCCAGAACAAAATGGATACCGTTACAAAAAAAAGAAAGGAAACCGTAATAGCAGGGATGCTTACCAAAACCAATGGTGAATTCAGCCTGGAAAATGTGCCTGCATTCGGGCAATCTAAATTAAAGATTACGGTTGTAGGATATAAATCATTTGAACAAACCGTTTCCTTCGACCTTAAAGCAGGCGGCAACGGGGATATGATGAATGCACTGGACAAAGACCTCGGCAATGTGAAAATTGAATTTGAAGAGAAAGTGCTGGAAAATGTAACCGTTACAGCAACCAACCCGGGACTCAGGCTGGGCATTGACCGAAAAGTTTTTAATGTGGACAAGAACATCGTTTCTGCAGGTGGCACGGCCGTGGATGTAATGAAAAATGTTCCCTCGGTAAATGTGGACCTCGACGGAAATGTAACCATGCGGAATAACGCTCCGCAGATATTTGTGGATGGCAGGCCTACTACGATGGAGCTTGACCAGATACCGGCTGATATCATTGAAAGTGTGGAGATCATCACAAACCCCTCCGCCAAGTTTGATGCATCCGGCGGCACTTCCGGCATCATCAATGTGGTGCTGAAGAAAAATAAAAAAGTGGGGTACAACGGAAGCATACGTACCAATGTGGACTCAAGAGGACGGATAGGATTAGGCGGCGACATCAACATTCGCCAGGAAAAAGTGAATTTCTTTTTAGGAGCCAATCTGAACCAGCGCAAATCCATCAGCACCGGCAATACGGACCGCCTCACTTATGGAAACCCTGCCAGCCAGCTGACACAGGATGATAAAAGCACCATGAAAGCCACATTTGGCTTTGGCCGCGGCGGGTTTGATTATTTCATTGACAACCGCAATACCATTTCCTTATCCGGCAATATGGCGAAAGGAACTATGAAGCCTTCCACCACCAGCACCATGATGACTGATTTGCTGGGGACACCTGTTATCTCTTCGCTGGCTGAAAGAGTATCGAATTCCAGCAATAAATTCCGGAATACCGGAACCATGCTGAGCTACAAACATAATTTTCCCAAATCGGGACAGGAGCTTACCGCCGATGTGACTTATAATACCAGCCGCAGCAACAGTTCTAACCAGATAAGGACAGATTCGCTGGATTACTCCACCAAGAATGTAGTGAAAACATCCTCACAGCGCCAGGATGGCAAGGGTTCCAATGAAAACTTTACTTTCCAGGCTGACTATATCAATCCCATAAACGATAAATCAAAATTTGAGACCGGGGCCAGGATCAGCGTCCGGAATGTGGACAACAGGAATGATTTCTTCCTCATCTCCTCTTCCGGCACAGCTATATATAGCCCCCTGCTCTCCGTAAATTATAACAGTACCGATAAAGTGTATGCTGCCTATGCTAACTACAGTAATCAAATAAAGAATTTTGGTTACCAGCTTGGCCTGCGGGCTGAAAGCTCAGATTACCAGGGACGGCTTCCCGATAAAAACCAGGTCTTCAATATAGAATTCCCGGTAAGCCTCTTCCCCAGCGTTTTCCTGAGCAGTAAGATGAAAAATGACCAGGAACTGCAATTGAACTACACCCGGAAGATCAACCGCCCTAATTTCTTCCAGTTATATCCTTATACGGATTATTCCGATTCACTGAACATCAGCCGGGGCAATCCTGACCTGCGGCCGGAGTTCACCAACTCTGTTGAGTTGTCTTATCAGAAAGTATTTAAGAAGAATAAGGATAATTTCCTGGCCTCTGTCTATTACAAAAACACCAACGATCTTATCACCCGCTTCCAGGTACAGGAAACCATCCCTGATACCATCCTGGTGAATACTTACATCAATGCTTCTTCCAGTTACATCACAGGGCTGGAGATGACCCTGAAAACAAAAATGACGAAGTGGTGGGATATGACCACCAATGTGAACCTGTTTACTTCAAAGATCAATACGGGTATTGCAGGCCAGCCCGAGCAGGACCAGTTTGCAAGTTGGTTTGGAAAATTGAACAATACTTTTAAACTGTTTAAAAATTTCTCCATGCAGTTGTCGGGGGAATATCAGTCCAAAACCATTTTGCCCCCGGGCGGTGGCGGCAACCGTGGGGGTGGTGGCCGCGGCGGCCCCGGTATGTTTGGTGGCGGTGGTATGTTCGGACAGGCTACGTCTTCTCAGGGATTTGTGCGGGCCAATTATTTTGTGGATGCCGGTTTCCGGTATGAGTTCCTGAAGAACAGGCAGGCTTCTGTTTCCCTTAACATCAACGATATTTTCCGCACCCGTCGTTCAGACATTCATTCTGAATCCCCTTATTTCACTCAGGATGTGTTCCGCCGCAGGGATCCGCAGGTGCTGCGCCTCAATTTCAACTGGAGGTTTGGCAAATTCGACCCGAACCTGTTCAAACGGAAGAACCAGAAAAACCAGGAGAATGATGGCGGTGATATGATGGGCGCAGGCAGCTAACAAGGTTTCAACTGATATAAAAAGAGGTTTTGCATAAAGCATGACCTTTTTTATTTGCAGGCGGTCATGCACTCTGCCTATCAGGCATCCAATCTGTATATTTGAAGCCTATGGCCTCATCACTTCGTTTTGCAATTATTGGCTGTGGTAAAATAGCCCCCCGCCATGCGGCAGAAATAATAAAGCACGGGCAGCTAACAGCGGTATGTGATATCATTCCTGAAAAGGCTGATGCACTGGCAGGTGAATTTGGGGCCAGGGCCTTTTATGATATAAAAGACTTGCTTTCATCCGAACGAAATTCAGAGGTGGTGGCTGTTTGTACACCCAACGGCCTCCATCATGAACATTCCATTCTCTCTTTACAGGCAGGCAGTCATGTATTGTGTGAAAAGCCGCTGAGCATTTCAGTAAAGGATGCAAAAAAGATGATTGCCGCTGCCGGGCAGTATAACCGGAAGTTATTTGTCGTCAAATCCACCCGGTACAACCCGGGGCTGATTGAACTGAAAAAAAATATTGAAGAGAAAAAGCTTGGAAAATTATACAGCTTTCAGTTGAATTGTTTCTGGAACCGACCGCCTGAATATTATGCCGGTTCCTGGAAAGGAACTGAACTGGACGGGGGAACACTTTTCACACAATTCAGTCATTATATTGATGCCCTGCTCTGGCTATTAGGAGATATCCGGGAAGTAAAAGGGTTCCGCAGCAATATGGCGCATCAGCAAATAATCAAGTCAGAAGATTGTGGTGTGATTGCCATTGAAATGGAAAGCGGTGTGCTTGGGGGCATCAACTGGTCGGTGAATACTTTCCGGGAAAACATGGAAGTGTCGCTGACACTTATCGCTGAGAAAGGAACAATCCGGATGGGCGGCGGCTACATGAATAAGATAGAATACCAGTTAACAGATGGGTTCAGTCTTTCCATGCCTCAGCCCGGCTCTGCCAACGATTATGGTTTTTACAAAGGCTCCATGAGCAATCATGAGCAGGTGTATGAAAACCTGGTGAAAGCGCTGGCGGATGAAAATCATCCTTTCACCCATGCAGCTGAGGGTCTGAAAACAGTGGAAGCCATTGAAAGGATCTATAATTCCGTTTTACTTTCCTGAACTGAACCCGATGGGTAAAAAAATTTTTTTTACTGTTACGAATGACCTTGTGTTTGACCAGCGGATGAACAGGATATGCAGTACACTTGCGGGGAATGGTTATGAGGTGACACTGGTGGGGAGAAAACTTCCTTCTTCTCTCCCATTAGAAAAAAAGAAATATAACCAAAAAAGGCTTCGCTGTTTCTTTCACAAAGGGAAATGGTTCTATGCGGAGTATAATATCCGTTTGCTTCTATACCTTTTTTTAAAAAAAATGGATGCCGTCTGTGCCATAGACCTCGATACCATTCTCCCTTGTCTGCATATTTCCCGTTGGAAAAAAATCCCCCGAATATATGATGCGCATGAACTGTTTACCGGCCTGAAGGAAGTAGCCACACGGCCGGGAGTGCTGAAAACATGGACAAGGATTGAAAAGAAGGCTGTTCCAAAATTCGAATTTGGTTACACGGTAAGTGAAAGCATTGCGGAAGAATTCAGGAAGCGCTACAGTGTGGTTTATGAAACCATCCGAAATGTTCCTGTTTTGAGGGAATGGAAAGAACCGGGGCCAGTCGAAAGATTTTTACTTTACGCCGGGGCAGTAAATGAAGCAAGGGGTTTTGAATGGCTGATGCCCGCCATGCAATCGGTCAATTGTAAACTGGTTGTTTGCGGCGATGGAAATTTCATGCCGCAACTGAAAGAACTTATCAGGAAATACAAACTTGAAGATAAAGTGGAACTGAAAAGTATGCTGCCGCCCGATGAACTTTGGCATTTTTCCCGAAAAGCATATATCGGGTTGGCCATTGCAGAAAACACCGGCCTGAACCAGTACCTGGCCCTTCCCAACAAATTCTTTGATTATATTCATGCAGGTCTTCCGCAGATAACGATGAACTACCCGGAATACCAAAAAATAAACAGCCGGTTTGAAATAGCAGTGCTTATTGACGGCATGGAACCCGAAAGAATTGCAGGGGCTATAAACAATTTACTAGGCGATGCCGTTTTACACCGGAGACTCAGGGAGAACTGCCTCCGTGCCAGGCTTGAACTGAACTGGCAGCAGGAAGAAAAGAAATTACTCAGTTTTTATAAATCCGTTTTTGAAGTTTGAACCGGCACCTGCATATCGTCTGCCTCGATGTTCCCTGGCCACCCGATTACGGCGGCGCCATTGACATGATGAACCGCATTATGATGATGATGAAATCAGGTGTGGCCGTTCATCTGCATTATTTCAGCTATAATGAACGGGGAACACCCAATGAACTGAACCGGTTTTGTGAAAGCATCCATGTGTATGAAAGAAGCACAGGCCCCAAAGGACTTTCTGCCAGGCTTCCTTATATCATCTCTTCACGGATGAATGACGAACTGGTAAATAATCTGCAAAAAGACGACCACCCTGTTTTACTGGAGGGCATTCATTGCACCGGCATCCTCCCGCAACTGGATCTGCAGCGCCGTAAAGTGGTGGTGCGGATGCACAATAATGAAAGCATTTATTACAAAGAGCTGGCAAGATCGGAACCATCATTGCTGAAGAAATTTTTTTTCAGACGGGAAAGCAGGCTCATCAAAAAATATGACGCTGAAATGCCGGATGATTGTGTGTATGCTTTTATTTCTCCTTACGATATGGATAGGTTCAGGCTGGAACATCCTCTTCAGCAGGCCATTTTCATCCCGGCCTTTCCCTCCTGGCAGCAGGTGAACAGCGAAGAAGGTATGGGCAACCTCTGCCTCTATCATGGCAACCTGTCCGTTCCTGAAAATGAAGAAGCGGCCATTTGGCTGTTGCGAAAAGTGTTTACCCGGATCCGGAAACCTTTTGTCATTGCCGGCAAAAAGCCTTCCCGCCGTTTGCAGAAGATGGCGCATCTCTGCCAGCACACCTGCCTGGTAGCCGATCCATCTGAATCTGAGCTCAACGACTTAATCCGCAAAGCTCATATTAACGTCCTGCCCTGCCTCAATCAAGATATCACCGGCATCCGGCTTAAGCTGCTGCATGTGCTGTTTGAGGGAAGGCATTGTGTGGTGAACGAACAGATGGTAAAGGGAACAGGGCTTGAGGGGGCCTGTCATATTGCAGCGTCGGCTGATGCATTTGCTTCCATCGTCACACAACTGCAGCACCAGCCTTTTACCGGGGAGGAAATTAATTTGCGGAAACAATTATTGGGTGATACTTACAGCAACGAAAAAAGCACCCGGCGGCTTATTCAATACTTATGGTAGCGTTGTCGGTTATCTGCCCCCGTTCTGTCCGTATTGTACGGGCAGGAAACTTCTGCACAACAATATAATCATGCGATGCCATCACCACCGCCGTGTTGTAGTCTTTTGATATCTGGAAAAGCAGGTTCATGATTTCGTCGGATGTTTCGGGGTCTAAGTTACCAGTAGGTTCGTCTGCCAGAATCAGCTTGGGGGAATTAAGTAATGCCCTCGCAATATCCACCCGCTGCTGCTCGCCGCCGCTCAGCTCAAAAGGCATTTTAAACCCTTTGGATCGCAGCCCGACCTTATCCAGCACATCGGCAATCTTCTCATCCATCAGTTTCACATCTGTCCAGCCGGTTGCTTTCAGAACAAACTTCAGGTTATCGTTTACATTCCGGTCGGTCAGCAGTTGAAAATCCTGGAACACCACGCCAAGGGTCCGGCGCAGGAAGGGAACTTTCTTCCAGTCGAGCCCCCGCAGGGGGAAGCCGGCCACGGTTCCCTCTCCTTCTCTCAGTTCCAGTTCACCATACAGTGTTTTCAGCAGGCTTGATTTTCCGTTGCCGGTTTTTCCCACAAGGTACACAAACTCCCCTTTGTTCACCGTGAGGTTTACATGCTGCAGTACAAGGTTATTACCCTGGTAGATATTGGCATTTTTGAGTTCGATGATCGGTTCGGACATTTGAATGGGTTTGGTGCAAAATAACGGAAAGAAAGAACAGGCTTCCTCAATTTTTAGGATATTTATATTATAATTTTATTAGGGATGCCAGCCAAAAAAGGAAGCTTATTACTATCCGGACTTATTTTTTTTGTTCAGGCCTCAGGTCATAGCTTAATATTCAAATGCTACAGCGATACAACAAAGCCTTTATACGATTTACTATACGGGCCAAAGACCAATTCAGTTGATTCAAATATGCTGGTTGTGGTAAATGGCCAAATATTAGGCACTCTCAGGGTTATTAAGAAAGATATTAATTCAATATTTAGCCCTGATACCATTGAGAAAATTAATGTTTGGAAAGGTTCTGTTGCAATAGAAAAATTTGGAGAGGACGGGAAGTATGGGGTTACTGAATTTATTTTAAAGGGGTATAAACCCGGTTACAAACAATCAGAGATTATTGTTGAAAGTAAACCGGTTTCTGGAAAAAAGCCCGTTGAAAAAATTCAAAAAGTTGATATTGAGTCCGCTTACCCGGGAGGGCTTGAAGCATACCGGAAATTCCTGGAGAGAAATATTAATGGCCAGATAGCTGAAGAAAGAGGAGCACGGGCCGGCCGTTATACAGCTGTGGTACAATTCATTATTGATACCACAGGAAATATTTTTGATGTAATCCCATTAACGAATCATGGATATGGAATGGAAGATGAATTAGTAGGGTTATTTAGAAAGACAAAATGGAAACCAACAATAATTGATGGCAGACCTGTAAAGGTAGCAGGGATACAATCCGTAACATTTACTGCTACAGGCGATTTCTATGTGCCAAAAAAAAGACAATAATCATTCAATGAAAAAAATGTTCTTATTTACTTCGCTGATTCTGCTATCTGCTACAAATACTTATGCCGGTGTTGATAGGATTGACTACGATACCACCAAGCCATCTTACAGCATATTAAAATCCGGTTCGCTTGACTCAAACATCCTGATTGTTGTAAACGGCAATATCGCCGGAACCATCCGGGAACTTAAAATGGATATTGCTACGGCTTTCCATCCCGAGACCATTGAAAGCATCAATGTATTAAAAGGGCCGGAAGCCGAAAAAAAATACGGTGAACGAGGAAAAGCAGGTGTACTGGAGATCACATTGAAGAAAGTGAAAATAGAAACTATAACTATCTCTGATGAAAACAACAGGCAAAAAACCGATGCGGATGATGATAATATTGTATTTGAAAAAGTGGAAGTGGAAGCCTCTTTTCCCGGAGGAGCAGCCAACTGGCGGAAATATTTAGAGCGGAATTTGGATGCCAATATACCTTCTGATAATTATGCACCATCCGGCACTTACCAGGTTATAGTTCGGTTTTTGGTGGACAAACAGGGAGTTATCAGCGAAATAAAACCTCTGACATCGCATGGATTTGGAATGGAAGAGGAAGTAGTGCGGGTCATCAAACAGGGGCCATTCTGGTCGCCGGCCATACAAAACGGCAGGATTGTAAAAGCATACCGAAATCAGCTTGTTACATTTGTAATACTCAGGGGATTTGAACTTTCAACCTATAAGTTCACCGCCGGAAAAGAAAACCGGGTTACTGTGTTGTCAGATGAAGTAAAAGCCGAAGACTTTGTAATAAGTTTTCCTGATGCAAAGGTCAGCATGGAGGCGCCGGGAGTGTATAATATTTTTCCTGAAAAAGCAGGACGATTTCTGCTTACAGTACTGATAAAAAAGAAAGACAAACAGGCGGAACTGGGAAAAGTATGGGTGGAAGTGAATTAGAAAACCAAATCACCTGAAGGGATTGTAATCCGCAGTTCTTTTTTCGAAGCCTCTTCCACCCTTCCAATAACCTGCGCCTTCACTGCAAAACTTTTTGCAATGCTGATGATTTTATCAGCGTCTTTCTCAGTCGTGTAAATCTCCAGCCGGGTACCCATATTGAACACCTGGTACATTTCCCGGTCATCGGCCCTGCTGGCTTCCTGTATCAGCTTAAAAATTATTGGCGGCTCAAAGAGATTGTCTTTTATGATTCTGACATTTTCCGGCACATATTTCAGGCATTTGGTTTGCCCTCCCCCGCTGCAATGAATAAGGCCATGAATGGCATCAAAATGGTTTTCCAGTAATTCCTTCATCACCGGCGCAAAGGTCCTTGTCGGGCTGAGCAACAACCTTCCGACTTCCGACTTCTGACTTCCGACCTCAATTTCCTCTGTCATTCCATAAGGCCCGATATATACCACCGATTCGTCCAGCGAAGTATCATACGATTCAGGAAATCTTGCCCCATAAGTTTTATGCAGCACATCATGCCTGGCGCTGGTCAGCCCGTTGCTGCCAATGCCGCTGTTGTACTCCTTTTCATAGTTCGCCTGTCCAAATCCAGCCAGTCCCACAATCACATCGCCGGCTTTTATCTTTTCATTGCTGATGATTTTTGATTTGGGCCAGCGGGCTGTCATGGTGCCATTTACGGCAATTGTTCTTACTACATCTCCCACATCGGCTGTTTCACCACCCATAAAGGAAATGTTTACCCCGAAACCCTTCATGCTGTCAAAAAATTCCTGTGTGCCGGTGATTACTGCTTCCAGTACTTCTGCGGGTATCAGGTTCTTGCTTCTGTCAATCGTGGAAGAAAAAAGCAGGTTGTCATAAATACCGGCGCACAACAAATCATCTAAGTTCATTACAATGGCATCCTGCGCTATGCCTTTCCAGACCGACAGATCGCCGGTTTCTTTCCAGTACAGGTAGGCCAATATGCTTTTGGTGCCGGCGCCGTCCGCATGCATCACATTTACCCGGGCATCATCCCCGCCAAGCACATCGGGATATATTTTGCAAAAGGCCTTGGGGTAAAGTCCTTTGTCTAAATTTTTGGTAGCTTCATGCACTTCTTCTTTTTGTGCCGATACGCCCCGCTTTGAATACAGGCTCATGCAAGAGGTTGTGCCTCAAAAATACTTGAACATTGACTATTCCTGCCCGACTATTTCTTATTTTTTTTGTGGTCAGGCGGGGATTATTGAATATTGAATATTTATTTTGCAACAGTGCAGGTCCATCATGATATAGAAAACCTCCCCGTATTTAAAAACGCCGTCATCACTATCGGCACATTTGATGGTGTGCACATGGGCCACCGGCAGGTTATCAGCCGGCTTAAAGCAGAAGCCAGCGCCGTAAACGGAGAAACTGTCATCATCACTTTTCATCCGCACCCCCGCAAGATCGTTTCCTCTGCCATTCTCGGCATCCGGCTCATCAATACACTGGATGAAAAAACCGGATTGCTGAGGGAACTGGGCATTGACCATCTCGTGGTGGCTCCTTTTACAGATGCCTTTGCCAACCAGTCGCCGGAAGACTACCTCGACAATTTCCTGATTGGTAAGTTTCATCCGCATACCATCATTATCGGCTATGATCACCGCTTTGGCCGTGACAGGCTCGGCGATTACCGCCTGCTGGAAAAAAAAGCGCCGCAATACAACTACCAGCTGAAAGAGATACCCAAGCATGTAGTGGAGAATATTTCCATCAGCTCAACCAATATCCGGGAAGCAATCCTGCACAGCGATGCGGCAACGGCCAACAAATTGCTGGGCTATGAATTCTTTTTCTCCGGCACCGTAGTGGATGGCGACAAACTGGGCAGGAAATTGGGCTACCCCACGGCCAACCTGAAGATAGAAGATGAGGAAAAGATCATTCCCGGGAATGGCATTTATGCGGTGTATGCTGAGGTCCGAAGTCAGCGGTCAGAGGTCAGAAAGGAAAACCCCGAACAGCAAGGTCAGACTTCAGACCCGATAGCTATCGGGTTCAGACCTCAGACCTCCTCTCTCCTGAAAGGCATGATGAGTATCGGTTTCCGCCCCACGGTGGATGGGAAGAAAAGAGTTGTGGAAGTGAACATTTTTGATTTTGACAGGGAGATATACGGGCAAACGCTGAAAGTGTTTGTAAAGAAATACCTGCGGGAAGAAATAAAATTTGACGGGCTGGAAGCCCTCGTAAAACAGATTGATCAGGATAAGGTGGAGAGTTTGAAAGTACTTTGATTCGCAAATATACAACAGGCAATAAGCAAAAGAACAACTTTTATCAGGTTGCTCTTTTGCTGTTATTATCTTCACATTTAGTATTTGCCCATTGACTATTGCCAATTGCCTGTTGACACTCAGTACTTGATCTTGAACTCCAGCTTCTCCGGGTCGTCAAAAAAATCATCGAGATCGGCTTTCACCGTTACTTTCATTTTATCGACGGATAACTTAGCGCTTTTGCCTTCCACTTTTTCGGCAGGCCTCGGCAGGTTGATAACCCAGGTGCTGGAAACAGGGATGCCCATCGAAGCAGCCTGCTTCAGCCCGTTCAGGTATTCATCAGAGGAAGCAGAAGCATACTTTTCCTTATCCAGAGATTTTTTTAATCCCCCCTTTTCATAACTCAGTTTATAATAATCATCAAAAGAGCTGGGATCCGGCATATCGCCGCCCATTCCACCGCCCATCGGTGATTCTTTCATTTGCCCTTTTATCAGGTTAGTCATCAGTTTGCCGGTGAGCCTGTTGTACGCAGCTATCTCATTCAGTTCCGTAAAAGGAAAATTCATTTCTGCCAGAAACTGGCTTTCCTTCAGGTCCATCTTCATCCGCAGCATCCCTTTGCTGAGCAGGGCTTTTTCTTCGGTGGTCAGGCCGGGAATGCTGTCTGACAGACTGGCCAGGCTGATGCTGGTGTCCTTTTTTTCGCCGCCCATTTTCTCCATCTGCTCGTCCCCGCTCATGTTTTTGGCAACGGTGAGAAGGGAACTCATGTCGCTGGTAGTATTCAGCACACCGCTGCCATCTTCCTTCAGCGTTATTTCCTGGGTGGTTTCGAGGCAGCCCGTCAGCAGGAAACTTCCCGCCATAATTGATAATAATATTCTCTTCATTTTATTGTTTTAATTGGCAAAAAAGATGGATATGGTTTCTGAAAAGTTGCACCGGGGCTTCTCTTCGGGGCACAAAGAAAAGGTATTTCCGGTTACATCGGTTTCATCCGTCAACCGCCACAGGTTCTGGCCAACGGCGTCCGTGTGTCAACAACTCACCCAATCATTTTTATCACTAATTCTTTCAGCAGAGAAGCGTCTTCTGTATTGGCATCGCCCACTCCCACACTCCGCAGGTTATATTGGTGCAGCAGCAGCAGGGCCCTCTCCGCCCCGGGGTAAGTATAGAGTTTTGCCGCCTGCATATAATCTTTAATGAACCAGGGATTCACCCCAATGATGGTGGCCACCGTTTTTTCATCTGCCGTGCCGGAACCAAAGACCATGAATACCTTGCTGAAAAAATTATACAACGAAGGAAGCACTAACTGTAATGGCGCTGCTTTGGGGTTGGCTTCAAAATAGCCGATTATCTGAATACATTTTGGCAGGTCCTTCCTCGCCAGCGCCGACTGCAGCTCAAATACATTATAATCCTTACTCACCCCGATGTATTCTTCGATATCTTCCTCGGTGATGGAGGTTCTCTTGCCTAAGTTCAGCGACAGTTTGTCAATTTCGTTTTCAATCCGGGTCAGGTCATTGCCTACATGGTCCACCAGCAGTGTCAGCGCTTTTGGAGTGATGCTGAGCCCCTTTGCATGCAGCAGGTTCTGCGTCCATTCCGGCAGCTCCCGGTCATACATTTTTTTGGTGCTGAGCAGAACCCCTTTTTCCTTCACTAATTTGGTGAACTTTTTCCGGGCATCTAATTTTTTTTCTTTGTAAGAAACAACAAGGACTGTGGAGTCGAGCGGGTTTTCAATATAGGGCTCCAGTTTTTCCAGGTCCCGCATCTGCTGGGCTTCCTTCAGCAGCACCACCTGCCTTTCGGCAAACATTGGATAGCGGCGACAGGCATTCATCACCTCCGCCCAGTTGGCGTCTTTTCCGTAAAAAACACTAAGGTTGAAGGAGGCCTCGCTTTCAGTCAGAATATGATGTTCTGCATATTCCACAGCCTTATCAATGTAGTAATCTTCTTCCCCCTCCAGCCAGTATAGCGGTCTGAAGCTTTTCTTTTTCCAGTCGCCTATTATCTTTTCCACACTCATAAGCCGCTAAGATACAGGCTTTCAGCCTTCGGAACCCGCCAAAAATAACAGCCGTGTATAAATTAGCCAGCCCATTCTGGCACGGTTTTCGAAATTTTGTGGCCATAACAGCAAACACTTAGTTTTTTTAACAGGATTTAATCAAACAACCGCAAAACCAGGTTTACCTTTGCGGCCCTTTAAATACCAGAAATCAATATTCATCGTTATTAAATATCAAAATCCTTTTGTATGACTAACACCAATTATCCCTCGGCAACCACAACAACCCAGTCCCAGCCGCAGAAAAACAAGAATAACAAGAACCTGCTTATCGGCATTCTGGCAGCCGGTCTGCTCGGCACATGGGGTTATTTGCTGTATGATAAGAACAAATCAGGCGAAAAAATTGATACACAGCAAAAAGAGATCGCCACACTCGGTACTGAAAAATCAGAACTGCAGAAAGACTTCGACAATGCACTTGCCCGCCTCGATTCAGTGACAGGCGCCAACAATACCCTTAGCGGCGAAAATGCACAGCTAAAAGCACAATACCAGAAAGATATTGATGCCAAAAAAGCTGAGATACGCAGGTTGCTGAATAAGAGCAATGCCAGTGCTGCCGACCTGGCCAAAGCAAAAAGCATGATCGCTGAACTGAACGACAAGATCAGCGGACTGGAAGCCGATGTGGCCCGCCTTACCGGCGAAAACCAGGAGCTGACAGCGGCCAATACCTCGCTGAAAGAAGAAAAATCAGTGCTGGAACAAAACTTAGTAACAACAACCACTGAAAAAGAAGAATTGTCAAAAACAGTTGATGTGGGTTCCACTTTCAGCGCTTCAAATATCCAGGTAACGCCTATCAATGAAAAGAAGAGCGGCAAAGAGAAAAATACAGCCACAGCGAAAAAGGTTGACAAATTAGTAGTGTCTTTTGATGTGGAGAACCGCATCGCCAAATCGGGCCCGGCTGATATGTACCTGATAGTAATAGCGCCTGACGGGAAAGTGATTGCTGATCCTTCAATGGGTTCAAGCACACTGAATACCCGTACCGATGGCGACAAACAATTTACCAGCAAAGTGTCTCTTGACTATACACAGGGACAACGCAAGAATATCCAGTTCCCCATCCGCAACGGCGATTTTGCAACAGGCGATTACAAAATTGAAATTTATCATAATGGCTTCAAGATCGGTGAAGGTGTGAGAAGCCTGAAAAAAGGTGGTTTATTCGGTTAAAAGCAGTTAACTCCTGCTGACAAGCCGTCTCATATTGAGGCGGCTTTTTTATTTGTTACGTTTAAACACATCTTATACACATTCTCTGTCCTTCATTCCTCCCAATCCGCATACTGCTCTGCATTACAGTAATTTTGGGTTATAACTTA
>JBQTHS010000121.1:0-2479 GCA_052389635.1 Bacteroidota bacterium
CACAAACACGGATTTAAAAACACTTAATAATAGTGTGATGAACATGCTTAAGGATGGGGATGTCCGGAAAAATTATATCCAGATAGGTACTACCTGGAAAGAATACATAGATGAGAACAACTTTCAGGAAAAAGGCAGTACCCGGCTTGCTAACTCCACCATGGAAACTTTTATGCAGGGAACAAACAACAGTATTACAAACGGTACCACTTGCTTTTCCTGCCATGCTCCCAATGGCAAAGACAAAAAAAATTACAGCCATATTTATTATTCGATAAAACCGCTTTTTAAACCATGAACATGAAAAAATATATTTCAAGAAAAATAATTGTAATAATTACAATTTCTTTTGTGGTAGTGATAGCTGCAAGTTTCAGCTTTCGTTCCAGTCCCGTCACCCCTCCTGCTCCTGTCAGAGGAGGGTGTCCTGTAACTGCAACAGAATTTAATTCCTGGTTTAATTCCGGTTCGGTAACATTAAACGGAATAGTAAAGCCCTTTGTGAGTAATGATTTCCCGGAACCAAGTGATTCGCCTTCTGATTGTGAGTTCTTCCAATGGTCGGAGCAAACTTTTCTATGGTTGACTTCACCCGTACTGCAAAGAGGTAATACTGGTATGCCTTTAAGCAACAAAATTACTGAGAGGATTTTTGAATCACCCGCTTTCTATGATGTATCACCTCCCGATGCAGACGGTAACCGTACTTTCATCCCGCATGAATCCGGAAAAATAAGGGTATCAGGCGTAAGGGAGGGGAAAGTAGGACCTAACCATTTGCCGGTGACTTTTGAGAAAAAAACGGGCCGGTTACTTGAAATAGAAAAAACAACTGTGTCAGCAAAAGGGCTGCCCTTAATAATAAATAAAGATGGCGAACAAACTGAGGTATCCCGAATAACGCTGGATAATGCCGGGAAACCGGTATTCATGGATAAAAACAGTAAGGTAATTCAAAACCCCAGACCCCTGACCCGCAAAAGACAAAATGCAGAATCTATTGTACATAAATTTATGATTGACAATAAATACGTATTCGTAGATGCCAACGGGAACAATATTGAAGTGGAAGAAACACAAGCTGATGGAGGAGTGCTGATGTCGCAAAACAACTCATTGGTTTATTATTCGATTTCTGTAAATCAACTGTATGCCCTTACTCTTACGGGTCTTGCGAATGATGCGTTAAAAAATCCTTATGGCGATAATTACAATAATAGTAATCTAAACGTTTTTTTAAGTTCGGCTTTACCGTATTTAATTGAATACGGAGCAGCACATGGGATAACCATCAGGTATCCCGAAGCAGCAACCATTGAAATAAAATGCTCATGGGTGGAAGCAGCCAGTCTTCCAGATGCCGGTAAATACATAAAAATGAAAGCCGTAATTCCCAGCTATTTTAAATCTCCAGGCCAATGGATACCACAAGGGCAAAAAACTGTTGAACTGGCAATGGTGGGAATGCATATAGTAGGGAGAGTCGCCTGGTGGCCTGATATGTTATGGGCAACTTTTGAGCATGTTAATAATACCCCCAATGCTGCCTACAATTACTACAGCAGCTCTGCCAAAGCTGTCGCTACAGGAAGGGCAATCACTGTTCCTCAAAATACTTCAGGGCAATGGACATTTTGTAGCGACGGTTCAACCGGGCCATTTAATGCTTCCCGCATGCAGACGGAAGGCAATAAAATTGTTGCTAATTCCGGTTCCACTATCGGCCCGAGCAATATTATCCGCTGGAAACCATGGGGCACCGGCGGCAATGATGCCGGCACTAACACGGATTTAAAAACACTTAATAGTAGTGTGATGAACATGCTGGTTGATGGAGATGTACGGAAAAATTATATCCAGATAGGTACTACCTGGCGGGAAAAAGAAGAGAACTCACCACAAAAAGGCAGCACCCGGCTTGCCAACACCACCATGGAGACCTTTATGCAGGGAACAAACAATAGTGTTACAAACGGTACCACTTGTTTCTCCTGCCATGCTGCCAATGGAGAGGACAAAAAAGCATACAGTCATATTTATTATTCGATAAAGCCTTTATTTTAGTAATTTCATACCTCATAAATAAAAAACTATGGCAGTATTCATTGTTATTGGCGTTATCCTGCTCCTTGTATTATGGATGGTAAGCTTGTATAATGGGCTTGTGCGCCTGAGGAACCGCAGGCAAAACGCATTTGCAGATATTGATGTGCAGCTTCGCCAGCGGCATGACCTGGTGCCCCAATTGGTGGAAACCGTAAAGGGATATGCTACGCATGAAAGAGAATTGTTGCTGAAAGTGACCGAAGCCCGGACAGCAGCCATGGCAGCCACCACTATTGATGGCAAGATAGCTGCCGAGCAGCAACTGACGGCTGCACTGGCAGGATTGAAAGTGCAGGTGGAGGCCTACCCTGACCTGAAAGCCAACCAGAATTTTCTGCAACTGCAGGAAGAACTCAGTGATATTGAAAACAAA
>JBQTHS010000122.1:0-7630 GCA_052389635.1 Bacteroidota bacterium
GGGGCTCTGAGGGCTACACAAAGATCATGACGGCCTTTGATAGAAAAATCTTCTGTTTTCCCGGTATCCCAGTTCAGACTGTTTTGCTCTTTCGGAGTTGATGATGTTGGTTTAACAGCCAGACGAAATACAAGTTCATTGCCATTACTGATACCCCCCACAATACCCCCGGCATGATTGGTTCTTGTTTTGCCCTCCATATTTTCAATGGCATCATTGTGTTCGCTGCCGAACATTTTTGCTGCAGCAAAACCGGCCCCGAACTCAACTCCTTTTACCGCTGGTATGGCAAACAGGATATGTGATAAAACAGATTCCACAGAATCCAACCAGGGTTCGCCCAAACCAGCCGGCAACCCCTTCACCCGGCATTCTACGATCCCACCGATAGAATCTTTGGCATCAATGGCTTTTTGTAACCCTTTCTCCAGATCTTTTTCGCCACCGATTGCGGTTACTTCAGCTTTTACACTGACAGCACTCATCAATTTTTTAGCAATGGCGCCGGCTGCTACAATTCCTGCAGTCATCCTGGCACTAAAGTGTCCGCCGCCGCGATAATCCTCATTCCCGCCAAATTTCTGGTGCGCCACCCAGTCTGCATGACCGGGTCTCGGTATACTTCTTTGCTTTTCGTAATCCTCACTGCGGGTATTTTTGTTTTCAAATAAGACAGTAATCGGGAAACCCGTGGTCTTGCCATTAAAAATGCCGCTCTTAAAAACAGGAAAGTCCTCTTCCTGTCTCGGGGTGGTCCCTTTATGCTTGCCGCCTTTTCTTCTTTCAAGGTCAGCTGCCAAGTCTTCAGGTGATAACGATAAACCGGCGGGGCAACCATCAATGGTTATCCCAACACAATCACCATGCGATTCTCCAAAGACGGTAATACGGAATATCCTTCCAAAACTATTCATGCCATTTAAAGGTATTACTTAAAGATATATCAGCTCCCAGTGATTTCAGATCCCCGAAAAAATCAGGGTAGGATTTCTTTACAGCACCTGCCTCTTCAATGATGGTTTCGCCATCTGCCCTGAGTGCAGCTACAGCACATGCCATAGCAATGCGATGGTCGTGGTGTGAATGCAGGATGGCTCCTTTCACCCTCCCGCCTCCATGAATGATCATCCAATCATCGTTTAACCCAACTTCAACGCCCATTTTCCCAAACTCATGCTGCAATGCCAACCCACGGCTGCTTTCCTTATGAGATAACCTGCTCACACCTTTTATCCTCGTTTCCCCTTTGCAATAAGCTGCCAGAGCAACAAGCGGTGGAAACAAATCAGGACAATCCGTAGCATCAAAATCAAACCCGTTCACCGGCGAAGTATGGATCTTTATTCCTTTTGCCTCAATGGCAATACCGGCATTTGACGACATCAATGCATCCACAACTGCTTTATCCGCCTGCGTTGAAGTTAAATCCAATCCTCTCACCGCTACCGGGCCTGCGATAGCACCTGCAACCAACAGGAAAGCTCCTCCGCTCCAGTCTCCCTCTACAGTATAGCCGGGAGTCAGGAGCCGGGAGCCGGGAGTTGTATCCTTTCTAAAAATGAACTCTTCATAGTTCTTATTCTCCGGCACTTTCAATCCGAATCTTTTCATCACATCCAGTGTCAGATCAATATAGGGTTTGCTTTTCAAGCTGATAACCCTGATAATAACATCGCTTGCATTAACAGCAGAATAAGCCATTAACAACCCGGTTAAAAACTGTGAACTCAATGAACCGTCAATCTCTATGTTTTTGGGTTGCAACGGACCCTGAATGATGATTGGTAATTTTCCGCCATTGCTTTTTATTTTAACTCCCAACTGAGGCAAGATCTCATCAAAAAAATCCATTGGCCTTGTTGCCAAACTACCTGAACCATTTATTGTAATTTTTTTATCGCTTAATGCTGCCAGCGGGGTGAACATTCTTATGCTTAAGCCCGACTCGCCGCAATTTACTTCATCAGTTACCGGGCTGATCCCTGAACTATTAATTATTAATTCTTCATTATTAATTTTTATAGTCGCCCCTAATTCCTGAATGATACCCAATGCCGCCTTATCATCATCAGAATGCCCGGGATTCATGATGACTGTTTCACCTTTTCGCAATAATGCCGCAGCCAAGGCCCTTTGCATGGAGCTTTTGGATGCAGGCGCCTGCACAGTTCCTTTTAAATCCGATGGATGTATAACAACCTTCACTTATAAGTCTTGTATTATTTTTTCCAATTGTTTCAGCGAAATGCTTTTTACGACCCCCTTCCCGATCTTTTCCAGCAACACATAATTCATTTCTTTTTGCTCTCTCTTTTTATCCATCTTCAACACATTAAAAACCTTTTGCCTGTCAAATGCAGCATAAGTGGGCAGGTTATATCTCTCCAGCAACTTCACCACTCTTTCAGTTTGTGTAAACCCGGCCAGTTGTTCCGAAATATGGCAGGCATAGGTCATACCAATGGAAATGGCCTGCCCGTGCAGCAATTCATATTGGGTTTCCAGTGCATGCCCGAGTGTATGACCAAAATTCAGCAAACGCCGCTCCTCTTTTTCAAACTCATCCCGCTGCACCAGTTTTACTTTAATCAAAACGTTTCGCTGAATAAGTTCACAAATTGATTTCTGCCTGCTTTGATATGTTTTCAGCGAATTCTTTTCCAGCCCGGCAAACATGGCGGCATCTTTTATACAGGCATGCTTGACGATTTCGGCAAAACCATTATCCCATTCTGCCTGTGGCAGTGAATTCAGGAAAACCATATCATGCAAAATAAAAGCAGGCTGACGGATGGTGCCCACCATATTCTTATACAGCCCCACATCAATGCCGTTCTTGCCGCCGACAGAAGCATCAACTAATCCTAAAATTGTAGTTGGCAAAAACCCAAACCGCACACCCCGCATATACACTGAAGCAACATAACCTGTAATATCTGTAATGACCCCGCCGCCTATGCCGACCAAAGTTGTTTTTCGGTCAGCTTCCATTTCAATCAGTTTTTTTATTACTGCGTCAACCGTGTCCTGTACTTTAAATTCTTCGCCGGGTTTCAATACAATCGTATTCCAGCCTTTGAAACGCCTGGTATGGGCATTGTAAACATTCTCATCAGTAATCAGTATGGTTGCCTTCGGGTCAGTTATCTTTTTCAGATGACTGATGCCGTGTGCCAGGTATAGGTCTGTTGATGAATTAGCAAACTTGAATATGACCTTTTTCATTTGGAATTTTTATTCCCCTTTTCCCGAAGGGATGCCTTCGCAAGGGGTTAGGGGTTTAACTGTCCATCACCTTCTTCTGATGATTGATACTCTCCATATGCACTGCATCAAAGTACCGGGTGATGAATTCTTTGCTCAGCCCTATCTTATCTCCTTTGGCAGTTGCCCTCTCAATAATTTCATTCCAGCGGCTGGTTTGCAGGATGGTGATATTATTTTCTTTTTTGTATTTACCGATCTGTTCTGCGATCCTCATCCGCTGGCCGAGTATCTGCATCAGTTCATCGTCTAACTGATTTATCTGCTGCCGCAATTTTTCCAGTGCCGCATGATAGGCTTCAGAACTGATATCCTCTTTTCTCCAGATAATGGCATCCAGCATTTCGGCCAGCCGTTCCGGTGTCACCTGTTGCTTCGCATCGCTCCAGGCATTGTCGGGGTCTATATGACTTTCAATCATCAGCCCGTCATAATCAAGGTCTATTGCCCTCTGCATAGTGTCCAATAAAATATCACGGCGGCCGCAGATATGTGAAGGGTCGTTGATAAAAAGCATACCGGGGTACTTCAGTTTCATATCAATCGCCAGGTGCCACATGGGAGCATTACGGAATTCTGTATTTCCATAGGAAGAAAAACCCCGGTGGATCAAACCAATTTGCTTCACCCCTGCCCTCGCTACCCTTTCCACAGCGCCGCTCCACAATTCCAGGTCAGGATTGATGGGGTTTTTTATCAGTACCGGGATGTCAACACCACGCAGCGCATCAGCTACTTCCTGCACACTGAAGGGATTTACCGTTGTTCTGGCGCCAATCCACAGCACATCCACATCAAAGGTGAGTGCATCCTGCACCTGTTTGGCGGTTGCTACTTCCACCGTTGTGAGCAAGCCCGTTAATTTCTTTGCCTGCTGCAGCCAGGGCAATCCTTTTGCACCCACTCCTTCAAACATGCCGGGTTTGGTACGGGGTTTCCAGATGCCAGCCCGCAGTATATCTATTTTGCCTGTGGCAGCCAGCCGCTGTGCTGTTGCCAGTACTTGTTCTTCTGTTTCGGCGCTGCATGGCCCGCTGATGATGAGCGGACGCTTAGACCATACCGCCTGTACTGCTTCATTTGTTGCCGGTTCAGTTATTTGCATTCGTACAAATTTATGTTATTATGCTGTCATCGTTCTGTTCCCTGAGCATCGTCCCTTGCGTCGCATCCTTCAGAGTTCGGTTCGCCAGTGAACAAATAGAAACGCTGATGACGCTGATAAAACAGATTAAACGGATAAAAAAACTGTAAAAATCAGCTCAATCTGTTTCATCAGCGTTCCTGTTATTTTATGATCCTCCTTATCTTATTCGCCTCCTCAATCAGCCGCATCAGATATTCATTGTCCTCTTTCTCAATACTCTCTTTAAATCTCGTCAACTGTGCAATATGTTCTTTCAATACATCCAGCACATTTTCCCTGTTCTGCATAAAGATAGGCACCCACATGGCCGGGTTACTCTTTGCCAGTCGTACCGTACTTTCAAAACCTGCAGACGCCAGTTCAAAAATGGCATTCTCCTCTTTTTCTTTTTCCAGTACAGTATTCGCCAATGCAAAGGAAGTGATATGAGAGATATGACTTACATAGGCCGCATGCAGGTCATGGGCATGGGCTTCCATTTCCAGCAGGTGCATACCTATTTTTTTATACATCGCCTTCACCCATTCCAGCGCATCGGCATTGCTTTCCTCTGCATTGCAAATAATAACAGCTTTATTTTCATAGGCGCCCCGCACTGCAGCTTCAGGGCCGCTGTATTCTGTTCCCCACATGGGGTGAGTAGCTACAAACCGCCCTCTTTTAGGATGGTTTTTTATTACATCAATCAATTGTGATTTAGTGGAGCCAAGTTCAAGCACAACCTGTTTGTCCACTTTATCAAGGATAAAGGGCAGTAACGATACTATCACATCCACCGGCACGGCCAGCACCACCACATCAGACTGCTGAATAGCTTCATCCAGCGGCAGCATTTCATCCACCAGTTCCAGTTCAAGGGCCTTCCTTCCATGTGCTTCATTCGCATCCACTCCAATCAGGCGGGAGGATAATTTCTTCTCATGCAACTGAATGGCCAATGAGCCTCCGATAAGGCCTGTGCCGATTATTGCGATAACTTTTCTTTCCATGCAATAATTATTAATTACTGATTATTAATTATTCTTTGCTTCGCCTCTTCCAGTCTCTCTTCCGTACTGCACAAACTCACCCTTACATATTTTTCACCACCCGCACTGCCAAATATGCCGCCGGGGGTTATAAACACATTTGATTTGTACAATATCTCATCGCTTAATACATACCCATCCTTATATTTTTCCGGTACTTTTGCCCAGACAAACAAACCAGCCTGTTCCCCGGCATAGGTGCAATTCAGCAAATCAAGCAGTTCAAAAACCTTTTCCCTTCTTCTCCTGTACACTGCATTTACTTCATCATGCCAGTCTTTCCTTAAAGACAACGCTTTTGCCGCAGCCAGCTGTACGGGCAAAAACATTCCACTGTCCATATTGCTTTTAAAACGCAGCACTTCTTCAATTCTTTCTTTTGCCCCGCAAAGCATGCCCACTCTCCAGCCGGCCATGTTATGGCTTTTGCTTAATGAATTCAGTTCAACCACGCAATCTTTAGCGCCTTCCGCACTCAATAAACTCATTGGAATGTCATTCAGTATAAAACTGTAAGGATTGTCATGAACGATGAGGATTTTATGCTTCTTTCCAAAGGTCACTAATTTTTCAAACAGCTCTTTTGAGGGCGCCTGCCCCGTTGGCATTTGCGGATAATTCACAAACATCAGCTTTATTTTCTTCAGGCTTTTCTTTTCCAGCTTTTCAAAATCCGGTTCGTAATTATTTTTCTCTCTCAACTTATATTCAACACACTTACCCCCCGCCAGCTTTACTGCGCTGGTATAAGTGGGATAACCCGGGTTGGGCACCAGCACTTCATCTCCTTTATCGAGATATGTCATGCAGATATGCATGATGCCTTCTTTACTACCCATCAGCGGTAACACTTCGGTATCAGGATTCAGGTCAACCTCATACCATGTCTTATACCAGTCACTGATCACTTTTCTTAATACCTGAGAACCTCTGTATGACTGATAAGCATGTACATTGGGTTTTGCGGCTTCTTCCTGCAATGTTTTTATCACATCCTGATGCGGTGGCAAATCGGGGCTGCCAATGCCCAGATTGATAATATTTTTTCCGGCTTTGTTCAGCTCATCAATCTCCCGCAGCTTTTGTGAGAAATAATATTCGCCGGTACCTTTTAGTCTTTTACTGGTTCTTATTTCCATAAACCTCTTTTATAAACGCCATAAATCTTTATTGCTTCTGTTAATGGTCGTATTGAATCAATCACAGTATCGAATTGTGCAGTTGTTTCAAACTCCATGTCCGCATGAAAAGCATACTTAAAATCTGAACCCGGTATCGGGAAACTTTGCAGCTTGCTGAGGTTAATGCCTGCGTTCGCAATTTTTGTCAGCACTTTTGCCAGGCTTCCTCTTGAATGGTCAGTATGAAAAGTAACAGAGGCTTTATCTGCATTTTCAACCGGCAGGGCCGCCTCCTCCTGCTGCAGCATTAAGAACCGGGTATAATTATTTTTCATCGTATGAATGTTCGGGGCTATTACATTCAGGCCGTACAATTCCGCTGCCAGCTTACTGGCAATAGCGGCTATGTGTTTACTCTTGTGCTGATGAATGTGTTTTGCACTTAATGCCGTATCGTCCGTCTCCACTAATTTCCATTTATGCTTACCTAAAAATTCATCGCATTGCTGGAGCGCCATGGTATGCGAATGAACTTCCCTGATATTCTCCTGCTTTACCCCGGGATTGACAAGTAAGTTTTGACGAATCTGTAAATAAATTTCACCAACAATCTTCAGGTTACTTTTTTGCAGCAGGTTATAATTGGAGAGGATGCTCCCGGCTACTGAATTTTCAATGGCCATTACACCACCCCCGCTTTCTTTTTTACTACCTGCAATCTTTACTGCTTCCCTGAATGTATCACAACAAATCACCTGCACATTCTTACCAAAGAACAATTGTGCCGCCATCTGGTGAAAGCTGCCTTCGTAACCCTGGATGGCAATACCAGGCCCCCCCACCCCCCGCAGGGGGGATTTTGCACCCGCACCTGCCCCGCTTTTCGATGATCCTGATTTCTTTGATGTTTCCTTCATAGATGAACCCGAATTTTCAAATCATTAAAAACTTCACAAATATCAGACTCTAAAACCCCTCCTTGCGCCGACGCTAAAGCTTTAGCGCAAGCGTTCGGAGGGGCTTGGGGAGGCTCTTAAACAAGAATCCCGGCCTGTTCTGGCCGGGATTCT
>JBQTHS010000123.1:0-5940 GCA_052389635.1 Bacteroidota bacterium
TTTTAATCAGCCGGGTATTTACCAGCGGATATTTCAGGATGGCATCAATATGTTTTTGAAGATAACTGTCATCATTTGTTATGGTTCCGGGTTTATCAACGGATGCAAAAGAGAAATCTTCTTTGGCTGCCAGTTCCAGCACTTTGGCCCCCGTTTCAGCTGAGATGAATTCCCCCTCGCTGTTCAGCAGTTTCAACGCATTCCATTCTTTGGGATTGTGGCTGGCAGTAATAATGATACCGCCGTTGGCTTTCTCCATTTTTACCGCTATTTCCACCGTGGGTGTGGTGGAAAGGCCGAGGTCAATGACATCAATGCCCAGCCCGACCAGGGTGTTCATCACTAATTGCTGCACCATAGCGCCGCTGATACGGCCATCACGGCCCACCACTATCTTCGTTGATTTTTTATTGCCGGAAATAATAGTCCCGTAGGCTGCCGTGAATTTTACAATATCCCCCGGGGTCAGGTTCTCACCCGGTTTACCGCCAATTGTTCCCCTGATGCCTGAAATGCTCTTGAGTAAAGCCACGGATTATAATTAAGCTGACAAAAATACGGTTTTCAATTTCAACGCCTTTTTCTGATGACTGCATACATTTGCTTATGCCCGAAACATCCTGGTACAAAGACTGGTTCAATTCTCCTTTTTATCACAAACTCTATTTTGAAAGGGATGAGAATGAAGCGGCAGCTTTTATCAAAAAACTGATCGGGCACCTGCAGCCGGCCCCCGGCAGCCGCATGTTGGATGTGGCCTGTGGCAAGGGCCGGCACAGCAAGATTCTCGCCTCACTGGGCTTTACTGTCACCGGCATTGATATTTCCTTCAGCAGTATCGCATTTGCCAAACAGTTTGAAACGGACAATCTTGATTTTTTTGTGCATGACATGCGCCTGCCATTCTGGGGCAATTATTTCAATTATGCCTTCAATTTCTTTACCAGCTTTGGTTATTTTAAAACAAGAAGGGAGCATGACGATGCCATCCGCACCATTGCCAAAAGCCTGAGACCCGGCGGCATTTTTGTGATAGATTATCTGAACGTACATTATGCCGAAGACCATTTGCGGCATGATGAGACCAAACAAATCAACAGTGCCACCTACATTATTCACCGCTGGGACGACGAAACGCATTTTTATAAAAAGATAATGGTGACGGACGAAACGCTGAAAGAACCGCTGGAGCATACCGAGAAAGTAGCCAAGTTCTCCCTCGGCGATCTTACCGACATGCTGGCCTTTCAGGGCCTGCAGGTGCAGGAAGTGTTTGGAGATTACCAGCTGGGCAGTTATGATGTAAGAAAAACGCCGAGGCTGATCCTTATCGCTTCAAAAAGAAAGCACTGAGGCAGTCACAGTCTTGTGCCTTGTTCCTTGTGCCTTGCTTGCCTGCCGAAGTCCCGAATGAGTTCGGGACGAAGGCAGGTGCCTCTTATCACTCTTTCTCATTATTCATCAGCAGGTACTTCGCTGTTTCAAAATAAGCATCGGTAAAAACGGAAAGCCTTTTCTTTACAGAATCTTTAGTGCTTATGCTGAACTGCATGGATGCATTATGCAACGGGCTCAGTTGCTCTTCCTTTGAATTGATATTTTTGGAGAAATAAAAATCATCCGTCACCACGCCAATCACATCGGCTGTGTTGGTGATAAAAGCAAAATTATTTGTTTTGGCCGGGTCGAGCAGGTCACGGCCAAGGGCAGTGTTCACATACGGCTGGTGCAGCATGCCTGCAATCGTCGGCAGTATGTCTATTTGCGACACTACTTCTTTCCGCCGCTGCGGTGACAATAACTGCGGTGCATAAAAAAGCAACGGCACATGCTCATCGGTGAGCCGCTGCTCCGTCCACACAGGCGGGTACATCGCTTCGGCATTGCCCGCCACCCCATGGTCGCCGACGAATACAAAGATGGTGTTGTGGAAATAATTTTCTTTCTCCGCTGCCTCCATAAATTCCCGGATGCAATAATCAAAATACCTGAAGGCATTGAACTCATCAATGGATTCAAAACCGTATTTCTTCAAATCTTCCTCCGGTACCTCCAGTTTCACAAAATCCGTATCCGTTTTCGCCATGGTCTTGTCATAAGGCCGGTGGTTGCCGGAAGTCTGGATATAGGCAAAGAATGGTTTATCTTTTTGTTTAAACACTTCATTCGCTTCGAGGAAAAGTTCTTTGTCGCTGATGCCCCACACATTCACCTCCGGAATATTTTTTCTCTTGCCTGTATGCATCTGCAGGCCGTCAATATTATTGAGCAGCCCGTCGAAATTGCCAAACTCCGGGTCGCCGCCGAGGAAATAATGTTTTTCGTATTCGGTGAGATTGTCAACGATTGTATGCTGCTTCACTGCCTCAGGGTTGCGGCTGGAAAATTTGAACAACTGTGCATCGGGTATGCCGGAAAGGACGGCAAACAATGCCCTTGCCGTGGAGAAATGAGGGGTGAAACAACGGTCAAAGAAAATCCCGTTCCTGCTGATGGAATCAAAATAAGGTGTTGCATCCAGCAGGTTGCCGCTCATGCTGCTCTTATACATGCTGTATGATTCGCACTGCACCAGTACAATGTTGGGCTTGCTTTCCAGTGCGTTGCTGCGGGGACCGATCTCACGGCGGTAAGAAAAGTTATCCCTTTCAGGCAGCTGCATCCATTCCGCCATCACGGGAAATGCTTCCCTTGCTTTCTGTTCATTAAAATCAGGTTTGCGCAGTTTCAGGGTGGCAAAAAAATTCTGCAGCGGGTTCAGGGCGAGGTATGATTTAAAACTGCTGTTGAATTTAAAGCAATCGTTTCGGCTCAGCGGCGGCCAGGACAGGTTGCCCCATACAAAGACAAAAAGTATCGCTGCGGCTATTACAAAAAATTTTCTCCGGTAAGGGATGCCCATCCCGTCGGTACGGTTGATGACCTGCCAGTGGCTGCGGTGGTACATCCAGCGGAAGAACAGCACGGCCACCACCAGGCCCAGCAGCATCCAGAACAAGGGATAGGTCTGCTTCATCATCTTCCAGGAAATGCTGAAGTCCTCGGCAAAATTCATAGCACCTGCATCCAGCGGTGTTTTGTTATACGAAAAACTGCCAAAGCCTGCGGCAAAAAAAACAAAGACAACGAAGGTGACCACTGCGAGGTACCAGGACCAGCCTTTTTTGTTCCGGGCAGAATAAAATGGTGATAGCTTCGGCCAGAGGCTCAGTAATACAACAGGCAGCAGGATAAATGATATCCAGCGCAGGTCATAGCGGATGCCCATAATAAATGAAGGAACGGCATCTCCCAAAGAAATTCCTTTAGGTTTAAAGGCAATAAAAGTGACCAGCCTGTACAAAGTAAATATGAGCAGGAAGATGAGCAACAGGTTCACTACCCATAAGATGGTCTTCGGTATCCTGTATTTCCTGAGCATGGTTGGGGGCGGTGCGTAAACAGTAGTCCGCAAAATAAGGCCAAATAAGTCATATTAGTCATATGGATCAAATGGACAGCCCTGACCAATATGACTTATTTGACCCATTTAACCTATTTGACAAGCTTTCCTTCCTGTACTTTTGCCTGCATGTATCTGGCGGCTTCCTCCTTCTGGCAAACCCTGCTGAAATGGGATCAGGCCCTGTTTAAAAAAATAAACAGCGACTGGGCCAATCCTTTGTTTGATACGGTGATGCCTTTTCTGCGCACCTCGCTCAACTGGGCGCCGCTTTATCTTTTTGTCCTCGTTTTAGTACTTCACAATTTTAAACTAAAAGGACTTTGGTGGGCTTTGTTTTTCCTTGTCACCGTTTCCCTTACCGATATGACAGGCACTTATGTGTTCAAACATAACATACTGCGCCTCCGCCCCTGCCGTGACCCGGAGTTTTTTCAGCAGGTACGGCTCCTGCTGGAAAATTGTTCCGGCGGTTCCAGTTTTACTTCCAACCATGCGGCCAACCATTTTGGAATGGCTGCTTTCTTTTTTATCAGTTTCCGACACATTATTGGCAAATGGGCCTGGCTAGGTCTGATCTGGGCAGCTTCCATCGCCTATGCACAGGTGTATGTGGGAGTGCATTATCCGCTGGATGTGCTGGCGGGAGCCCTGCTAGGACTGACTTTTGGCTGCATCACCGGCCATCTCTTCAATAAGCGGTTTGGATTTGCTATCTTCGGTAATCAACCAACTGGTCTCCCTTAATGGACATCATCATATTGGGCTTTCTGGTCCTGCTGAATGGCCTTTTCTCCATGTCTGAAATAGCGCTGGTATCTGCCCGCAAGGCAAGGCTGGAAAGCCAGGCAGAGCGGGGCGACAAAAAAGCAAAGCTAGCGCTGGAAATGTCGAACCACCCGGAAACTTTCCTTTCCTCTGTTCAGATCGGCATCACATTGATATCTATTATTACGGGTGTGTATTCCGGCGAGAAATTCAGCAGGGACCTGCAGCCCGTAGTGGAAAGGGTTGCTCTTTTCAGGCCCTATGCGGAAGCTATTTCTACTACGCTCATCGTCATCGTCGTCACTTTTGTATCCATCATTTTTGGCGAACTGATCCCCAAACGCATCGGTCTGCTGCGCTCAGAAAAAATTGCAAAAAATGTGGCAGGGCCGATGCGGTTTTTTGCCCGGCTCTTTCACCCCGTTGTATGGCTGCTGAACAAGACCAGCAATCTTTTCTTCCGCATTTTCAATATCCGGCGGTTGAAGGAAGATGCGGTAACGGAAGAAGAGATCAAAACACTGATCACAGAAGGTACTGAAGCCGGCACCATTGACGAAGCCGAACAGGAGATCATTGAAAGGGTGTTCCACCTCGGGGACCGTAATATCACTTCGCTGATGACACACCGCAGCGATATCATTTGGTTTAACCTGGATGATAATGAAGAGAAGATAAAAGAAAAGATCCTGCAGGAACCACACTCTGCCTATCCTATCTGTGATGGAACCATTGATAATATCAAGGGAGTGGTTTCCATCAAAGACCTCTATGTGGCGCCGGATAGTACCTTGTTCAAGAATATTATGAGACGGGGCTTGTTCATCCCGGAAAACAACTCGCCTTACCAGGTATTGGAAAAATTCAAAGAATCGAAGATCCACTCTGCTTTTATTGTGGATGAATACGGGAGCATTTTAGGATTGCTTACGCTGAACGATATTTTGGAGGCTATTGTAGGCGATATGTCTCAACCCGATGTGGCCGAATACGAGATCCGAAAAAGAGAGGATGGCTCTTACCTGGTGGACGGTCAAATTCCCTTCTACGACTTCCTCACCCGTTTTGAAAAAACAGAATGGATGAATGAGGGCGAACATGATTTTGACACACTGGCCGGATTTATATTGCATGAAATGGAACGCATTCCTAAAACCGGTGACAAACTGGACTGGAAGGGCTTTAAAATTGAAGTGCTGGATATGGATGGCCACCGTATTGATAAGCTGCTGGTGACGCTGAGCGGACAGCTGAAGGGGGAAATCGAAGAGTAGGCAATGTTAAAGCCGGCAGTATGCCGCTATCTTTATTTGCAATCACTGCAATAAAGAAAAAGCATATCATCTGCTGCCGTATCTCCTAAAGCTTTTGCCTTTTTAAAATCAGCACAGGGGTCTTGAAGACATTTCACTTTAAGGCCAACCTTTTCAGATACCGGCAGTGCATTGATTTTTTGAAACCCTCTGTTAGTATAGGCTTCCATATAATTTGGATTGTATTTAATCGCCAAATCGAAATCTGCAATTGAACCTTTAATTTCCATCAGGTTACTTTTCGCAGTTCCTCTTATAAAATAGCCTTCTGCATCGGTCGGGACAAGAACCAGGAGGCTGTCTAAATACTTAATTGATTCCTCAAATTTGCCCTGAAAGAACTTAATTTTTCCCAGATGATAGTAAGCGGCTTCGGCCTGTTTTTCAGTTGAATCAATTTTGGCAACTACATAGGAG
>JBQTHS010000124.1:0-2337 GCA_052389635.1 Bacteroidota bacterium
TGTTTTTTGATGGCAGCTACCGGAGGACAAACGGCAAAATTCCTGCCGTTATTGGCGATACCGGATTTTTGCTTATACCTTTGCAGGCAATTGCCCCGAAACCCGGATTTGTACCTTCTGTAATGAAAACTAAGTCGGGCTGCAGGCAAACAAAGAACAACCACTACAGTGAAAGTACCGACCAACAGAGTTACCGCCGCCGGACTGATAATTGCTCTCGGAATTATTTACGGAGATATCGGGACTTCGCCACTCTATGTTTTCAATGCTATTATTGGTGGACGGGAAGTTAGCGAGACCCTCATCATCGGTGCTTTATCCTGCATCATCTGGACACTCACCCTTCAGACCACCATTAAATATGTAATATTAATATTAAAGGCAGATAACAGGGGCGAGGGTGGGACATTTGCACTATATGCACTGGTGAGGCGAAGAAAAAAATGGCTGGTAATCCCGGCTATGATTGGCGGCGCCGCCCTGCTGGCCGATGGCATTATCACCCCTCCTATTTCCATTACCTCTGCAATCGAAGGATTAAAAGAACTCCCGGCATTGGGTATTGAGGACGGGAGCAACACGGTTGTTATAATAGTTTTGAGTATTCTTACCGTTTTCTTTTTCATGCAGCAGTTCGGTACTGCTTCCATCGGGACGTTATTTGGCCCGGTCATGTTTATCTGGTTTACCATGCTGCTGGCACTGGGTATGATACATGTATTTGATGACCTCGCTATCTTCAAAGCGCTCAGCCCTTACTATGCCGTGGAGTTTCTCAAAAATTACCCGGGTGGTTTTTGGCTGCTGGGAGCGGTATTTCTGTGCACTACAGGCGCCGAAGCCCTGTACAGTGACCTGGGTCATTGTGGCCGCGGCAATATCCGCACTTCATGGATTTATGTAAAAACCTGCCTGCTCGTTCATTACTTTGGACAGGGAGCCTATCTGCTGGCGCACCGAAATGGCATTAAAGTTACCGATGAGATAAAGCAATCCCTGAGTATTAATGCCTTTTATGACCTGATGCCCCAATGGTTCATTATTCCCGGTGTTATCATCGCCACCAGTGCTGCCATCATTGCCAGCCAGGCTATGGTATCCGGCGCCTATACATTAATAAGTGAAGCCATGCGGCTGAACCTGTGGCCCAAGGTAAAGATCCGCTACCCGTCAGAAGCCAAAGGACAATTGTTTATCCCGGCTATCAACCTGCTGATGTTTCTCGGTTGCGTTGGCGTGGTACTGTACTTCCGGAAATCATCAAACATGGAGGCGGCATATGGCCTCGCTATTATTGTCACTATGCTGATGACAACCATATTGTTTGCCAACTACCTGGTCCTTCACCGGGTAAAATCGTTGTGGATCTATATCTTCCTCGGTGCTTATCTTATCGTTGAAACGGTTTATCTCCTTGCGCTGATGGTTAAATTCACTCACGGCGGTTATATCACCCTCATTATCGGCATGATCATGTTCCTGGTGATGTACATCTGGTACAGGGCCAGAAAGATCAAGAACCGCTATGTGGAATTTGTGCGGCTGGAACATTATATTCCCAAGATACAGGAACTCAGTAATGACAAGTCGGTACCCAAATACGCCACACACCTCGTTTATCTGACCAGCGCCAATAACCCCAAGGAAATTGAGCATAAGATCATCTATTCCATCCTGAACAAAAAGCCCAAACGATCCGACATTTACTGGTTTGTGCATGTGGATACCAAAGATGACCCCTACACCTGTGAGTACAAAGTGGAGCATATCATCCCTAACGATATCATCCGGGTGGATTTCCGCCTCGGCTTCCGCATGGAACCCCGCATCAACCTGATGTTCCGCAAAGTGGTGGAAGACCTGGTGGCGAACAAGGAAGTAAACATCATGAGCCGCTATGAAAGTCTTGCCAGCAGCGGCACCGTTGGTGATTTCCAGTTCATGGTAATGGAAAAATACCTGAGCCAGGATAATGAACTGCCCTTCTTCGAAAGAATAGTTATGAAATTCCATTTCTGGCTGAAGGAGCACAGCCTGTCTGAAGAGAAAGGTTTCGGACTGGATGCGGCCAATGTTACCGTTGAAAAGTTTCCGCTGATTGTGGCGCCCGTCACCAACCTGAAGCTGAAGCGGGTGGAAGAATAGTTTGCAGTTTATTGTTTGTGGTTTATGGCTCTTGCCCTAACTTTCTGGTGTATTCCCGCATATCTATAAACTAAAAACCACAAACCATAAACTTTCTCTGGTATATCATCATTGGCATTGCCGCCCTTTCCATTCTGGCTTATTTTTTCCAGGAAAAATTCATCTTCAAACCGGAAAAACTCAAACAGGATT
>JBQTHS010000125.1:0-14987 GCA_052389635.1 Bacteroidota bacterium
ATTCAGCTTTGTTCCGATCTGGCTGATGATACCGTTTTCAATAAAAATATCAGTGGTCTGTCCGTTGAAAGGGGAGAGTGGGTCAACGATGCGGGCCTGCTTAATGAGTAGCTTCATTAAGGGGCGAAGATAAAGGTTCTTTTTAATAGAAATTATAAAGCCTGCTCAGGCAGGCTTTATAATCTGGTCGGGCAGACTGGATTCGAACCAGTCCCGCCTTGCGGGATCCCGAACGTAGTGCCCCGCTGTGCGGGGCTACTGCCCTCAATTAGTCTTTTGAATTTTATTCCCCCTTTCCAACTTTTTATTTCCTTTTCCCTTTTGAGGGCTTTGGTTCTGTCAGGATAAGTTTCAATATGTGCAATAATAAAAGGCCGTCTGCTTTTGGTAGAACGCTGTAAACCCTTATTATGAAACCTGAGCCTGGCATCTATATTAGTTGTTTCGACAATATAGTAGCCATTATCTTTTGTGCTTTGTAGTATATAAACAGAATGAGGCATAAAAAAAGCTCCTTTTAATCAGAGCTTTAGGGTCGGGCAGACTGGATTCGAACCAGCGACCCCTACGTCCCGAACGTAGTGCGCTACCGGGCTGCGCTACTGCCCGTTATCCACCGTAGCGTAAGCATAAGTGGAAAAAAGGGGAACCCGGTAGTTCCCCTTTGAGAAGTCGGGTGGACTGGATTCGAACCAGCGACCACTTGCACCCCATGCAAGTGCGCTACCGGGCTGCGCCACCACCCGAACAACCGGGCGGCAAATGTAGCATTAAAGAGCCAAATTCCGAAAAGCTTATTGGAGCTGGTTCCTTGCTTTTTAGTTCCCCAGTAATTTCTTTATTATTTTTTTCTTCAGCGTATCCTTCACCCTTTCCTTCAGGGTGTCCTTCACATTTTTGATGGTGAGATTGGTAGTATCAATCCCTGCATTGGCCAGTTTTTCTTTTGCTTTGTCTTCCACCTGTTTTTTTACTGCCTCCAGCGAATCCCTTGTCTTCTTCGTGGCACTGTCCAGTTTTGCTTTTACAAAATCCTTTGCCAGATCTTCCACTTGTTTGACGGCATCACCCGCCATTTTTTCCAGGTTAACCGACACAGAGGGGTTGCTGACAGTACCTGTCAGCTTCAGGTGCAGGCTGATGGTTTCTCCAGGGCTGATCGGGATACCTTTGGCTTTTGCTTTTGCCACCAGGCTATCCACCAGTTTATTTCCTTTGGTGCCTATCACAGCTCTGGGCATTTTCATCTTTATCCCATAATCCAGCGACTGGTCCAGGCCATGAAAACCGGCAATCTCCATTTCAATATCTTTTACTTTAACGGTGAAAGGTTTTACGAATACTTTCCCATTGGCAAACTCGATGTAGTTTTTAATATCCTTTACGCTGATGGATTTCAGGCGGTCAATATCCAGCACCGCCGCTATTTTTTCAAGCGGGGCAAATTTTTCCAGCACTCCTTCCAGCAGGAAAACATTGCCTTTCCCGGTAAGGCTGTTCAGCAGCGGCATCATCTGTCCGTCCAGGTTGCCGATCATGGACAGCTGCGAATGCAGCTTGCCCGACAGATATTTGCCAATGGGCATTAAGAACTTAATGGTGTTAAATGCATAAAATGCTTTTTGCACACTCATGTTCTTTACATCATAGCTAAGGCTTATGTCGGGTTTCTCCTTGTTTATTTTGGTGCTGTAAGAGCCATTGATAAGGATGCTTCCGTCCAGCGCATCGGCCTTCACATTTTGAAACTGTACTTTTTCATCGTTCATCAGTACTGTGCCGGTGATGTTGTCATAATCCACTTTGTCATACTTTACTTTATTCACTGTGCTGTTGATGGTAAAATTTACCCCCGGCGGAACAAGAAAAGGGCCGGATGAAGCACTGGCAGCTGACGGAGCGCTGCTTTCTTCAGCAGGGGTTCCCATCCAGTCGTTCAGGTTCATGTTATCAGCTGAGGCAGTAAGATTGCCGGTGAGCGGCTGGTTCTCCATCATGTAACCGACAAGGTTATTCAGTGTACCTGCAGCGGTAAAATTGGTGCCAAGATATTTTCCGGTAAGGTTATTCAGCGTAATATTCTTTGCATTGAAAAGTAGTGAGGAAGCGGGTATGCTGATACCGCCGGGGTAGTCTTTTGATTTGTAACTGACGTTGGCAAAGTCAGCGCTGCCGTTAAGTGTTATCTTATCATACTCGCTATTGTTGATGGCGGCCCTGCTTCCGGCAAAACCCATATCGGCATTCATCAGCCCGCTGAGCGAGGTACCTGCCAGCAATGACATGAACTGCTTCAGGTTGTCCAGCGTAAACCTCCCTTTGGCTTTGCCCGAAAAGTTGACTGTTGAAACAGGGTTCTGCAATTGCAGTGTAAAATCAACCGGGTCTTTGCCAACTTCGATATGGCCCTGCGCAATATCAATAACAGTTTTATCAGCTACGCCACCGGCATTGGTAAGTGTGGCCTTCATATTCCCGTTCTGTATGGGTTGCGGGAAGTTCTTATCAGCATAATACAGGTTACGTATATCAAAGAAACCGCCAGCCCTAAACGGACCGCTTTGCTGCTCTATCGCTTTCAGCGGACCTTTTACAAATGCATCGGCCCATACCTGGCCACGGAGTTGTGTGCCTGCATCCAGTTTAATGAATTTGGATAACTGCGAAAGGTCAAGCCGGCCTTTTGCACCTGCATCAATGTATTGAATGGTGACCGGGTTCCGGTAAATGAAATTAAAATCAAAAGGTTCCTTGTCAAATTCAAGATGTCCTTTGCTGATATCAATTACTGAATTATCAGGCTTGCCATCGGGATTATGTGCATGAAGACTGAGGTTGACGTTCTTTACTGGCTTAGGCAGGTCAGGGTACTGAAATGAGCCGTTCTTCACCAGCAGCTTTACATCATAGGCCGGGATTTGTGTTGGTGAATAAATGCCTTTTACAAAACCGCTGAAAGAAGCTTCGCCGCTGGTTTTCATTTTTGCGAAATCCTTAGTGTATATCGCAGGCACCATGGAGAGTATGTTCTTAAAATCATTGGCAGGGGAGCTGAATTTAAAATCCATCTTAAATGTCTCCGCATTCAGCATTTGCACAAAACCTTCGGCTGAAAGCCGCAGGGCATTCAGCTGTATATCGTCTGTTTTAAAAGTGTAGGTATTCGTCTTGTTATCAATTTTAATGTCGGCATCGAGGTCGGTTTTGGCATTGACCAGGTAGGGGATGCCATCCTGAATGAATTTTGCCGATACCGCATTGGTGGAAGTGGAAAGGGTGAAAATATCGGCGGTGATGTCGCCGCTGCCATTGTGGTTCAGGCCCGTCAGTTCCGTATAGGTGTTCGCTTTTTTATCATTGTACTCCAGGTAGCCGTTACTGATCTTGTATTTTTTTAACGAGAGTTTGAAATCAGAAGCAGTTGTATCTTTTGCCCCGCTGGTATCAGCAGGGGCTTTGGCAATATCCCAGTTGGCCCGGCCAAACTGATTTACCAGCAAATGTATCCGCGGCTGCTTCACATATACACCGTACACTTTTATATCCTTCCCTTTCAGCACACTGAAAAGGCCGGCTGTTATGTCAATCTTATTTGCAGAAATCAAAGTGTCTTTGGCATAATAGTCTTTGCCAACAATGGTAAGTCCTTTGATGCTGATGGTGGCTTTTGGGAAATGTTTGAAAAGAGAAAGTTTCGCATCTGTAAAATCAACTTTGGCGTTCAGTTGTTTGTTGATTTCTTTTTTGACCAATGCCTGCACCTGCTTTTTGAACACAACGGGAATGATAAATGCCAGCAGGATAAGGGAGAGGAGTATGATACCTGCAATCTTGAGTGATTTTTTCAGAACTTTCATACCACCGGCTTTGAATATACAAGGTACGGAATTGCAAAGATGGGGACGGGAAAAAGCCCTTTGCCGGGATTGGGCCTGCCTGATTTATTCTTTCGTTTATTTGAGCCTTACCAGTTTTCCCCTGCGTTTTATGATGTTTTTATAATCCCATTGGATGTCACTTGCTTTTTTACACCAGCGTTTCAGGTGTTTGATATTGATTTCTTCTGCAGAAGTGTAAGTAATGGAAGCATCTTTAAACTTTCCGCTGCCAGGCTGCAGGGCTTCTTCCTCAAAACTTTCACCGCTCCAGAACATCAGCCTTATTCCTGCTTTCAGTTTACTGTATCCCACCACGGGGTTTCCGTCCAGGAACCAGACAGGATGTGCATGCCAGATCTTGTTTTCAGCTTCCGGCAAATTAGCGCTGATCTCTGAGGCCAGCAGGTTGCAGATTTTTTTGTCGCCGGCTGATTGAGAGTTGTTGTATGCCTGAACGTTCCTGTTCATTTGCTATTTTATTATATGATCATACTTTTAGTGAGCCACGGAAACCCCTGGCAGCATAGTAAGACTCTGCACCATTGTGACCCGTAAAGACATGGTTGTAGCGGCGGTCACAACAGATGGCGCCGCCGAGTTCCCTGATATCCTCAGGAGTTTTCACCCAACTTGATGTTTTAGTATCGAACTCTCCCAATTGCTGCAGTTCACGGTATTGTTCTTCCGTTAAAATTTCAATGCCCATATCAGTTGCCATACCCATAGCGCTGTTTTTAGGTTTATGCTCCTTTCTTGATGCCAGCGCTTCATCATCATAACAAACACTTCTGCGGCCCGCGGGACTTTGCTCCGAGCAATCATAAAAAATGTATTCGCCTGTTTTTTTATCATGGCCAACAACATCCGGTTCACCGCCGGATACTTCCATGTCATCGAGCACCCACAGTTTTTCAGGATTAGCCTCCAGTTTGGCTTGTACTTTAGCCCATTCAATACCTTTATGGCGTTTCATGTTTTTCTCAAAGCGGGTTTTTAATGTTTTGAGCAGTTCGTTAAGTTGTTCCGTTGACAACTTCCTCTTATTGTTCTTGCCCATAATTTTATTTTTTTTAATCATCCAATCCTTTCCCGCTCAGAATTTGCTTTATATATTTTTCAACTCTTGCCTCCCGTGTTTTGGATTGTTTGGCCTGGGAAAAATAAAACAGGTATGCCCGTTGCCGTCCCGGCGTCAATGCATCAAATGCCTTTTCCAGGGCAGGCTTTTTATCTAATTGCTTTTGAAACTCCTCAGGGATTTTGAAATCTGCAGTCTTTTTCAGATTCACTTTCAAACCGGCTCTTTCCACTTCAATGGCTTCATAAACATAAGCTTTCAGAACTTTTTCCACCTTTACTATTTCTTTCACATCAGTGAACCGGATCTGCCGGGCCGACTGCACATTCTCAGTTTGCTGAATCAGTATGCCATTTGGGTCGTTTAATAAAGCACCCTTGAAAAAAAGCAATGCACAGTATCCTTTAAATCCATGTAGTAAAACAATGTTTGTATTCTCAAATGTGTAGCAGGGGCAACCCCATTTCAGGTCTTCTGATAGCCCGGTGTCAAGAATAATGGTTCTTAATTTCTGGTATGCTGCCTGCCAGTTTGTGTCTTTTTCGAAAAACCAGTCAACTTTTGGATTTGTGTTATTCATGTAATGATGCGTTGAGAAAAAGTTTTTAGTCTGACATCGAACAAACTTATACCACTTTCCGGAATTTACATATCCGGAATATCCGGCTCAACTAATTTTTTTAATTTTTCCAATGACTCCTGCCATCCGAGGTAGCACATGTCTGTTGGGATGATGGCGGGAATACCTTCCTGTGTCACTTTCAGTTCGGTGCCACCGGAAACTTTGGTAAGCCAAACCGAGGTGATCATTTCGCCCGGCAAATTCGGGTCATCAAATGAATCGGTGTACTTTAAAAATTCATTCGGTTTGAGTTCTAAATATTTTCCACCAAAGGAATGGCTGTTGCCGGTTGAAAAATTGATGAAGGACATTTTGTAGCTGCCGCCCTCTTTCGCTTCCATGTTTTGCACCACGCACAGGTATCCATACGGCGGGAGCCAGGCTGCCATGGCATTGGCGTCAGTAAAGGCCCGGTAAACCTTTTCAGGAGTTGCTTTCAGCACCCTGTGCAGTGATACGCTGTTGGTTGACATATAAATGGTTTAGGCAAAATTAAGAATACAGCGCAGAACTCTGCGCCAGTTCTATCCGGTTCCTGTTCTTCTGCAAACCTGCTTGTCTGCGGGCAGGCCCGCGAAATGGCTGATTGTTATTTTTTGTGGAAGACCTTAACGATGTTGGGAATCGTGGCAAGACTTGCAAACTGAAGTGAGCCATTCTAAAAATCTAGTAGGTACTCCATAGTGTTGCATGAGAAACATCCATTCAAATTCTCCTTTCGGATGATGTGTAAGAATAATTGATGCATCCTGTTTAAATCGATTTAAGTAGTATGTTTCAGAAGGTAATGGTTCAATTCGCATAAGCTTCGGCTCGGGCTTCCAATCATTTTTTGAATGCCCTCGGAACCAAACTGGTGATGCATAAGCTCCCACATGGTCTTGAAGTTTTTCAATAAGCTGCCCTATTGAGCTTATTTCACTTTCTGGATATTTCATATTAATTGATTACAAACATAACAATGCATAGGAGGAGTATCTACTTCTTAATTGAAAGCTTGTGGTTTTCATCAATATATCTTCCTTTCATGCTTCACAACAAACAAGCAGCAGCCATCCTTCACCGGGCTCAGGGTGATAAAGCAGGCTTTGCGTCTTCTTTGTAATGTTTTATTGTAAACCACCCAGTTATTACTAATGACAAAAAGAAGTACCCCGCCAAAATGTATTTCACTGTACTTACCCACTGACTCGCCCCAAACCAATCCCCCTGCTCCCAAATAAAATACAGTCCCAATCCGCTCCGAAGGAGTTCCGGTATAATAGCATACCGGTTACGGTCCATCAATTCGGTAAGTGCATACACACTCAGAAAAGTAAAAGCCCCGTACCAGTAGATATAAGAACCGTCAATGCTGTTGATATAGGCAATATTGCCAAAGAGGTAGCTAACTGAAAAGAGGATGAACAGTAACTGGAACCATGCCCATGCATTCAGGGCACGAGAAGTTTTGGTGTCATATTTCTCAAAATGATACACATCCCCGATCTTATGCACCGGGTATTTGGCCGCCACATCAGCCGGGCGGTAGCCGGTGGGCTTAAACCAGAGCGTAAATTTTTCCTTCCAGCTTTTTGTGCGCCAGGCATCTTTTATCAAAAGCCAGATATGCTGGAAATTTATTTTGATGGGGTTCCAGGTGCGGGCCGGACGGGTAATGCCATAGATGGGGGGCACTTCTTTTTTCTCCCCTACAAATGTGCCGAAGAGTTTGTCCCAGATAATGAAAATCTGCGAGAGATTCTTGTCCATGTACTCGGGATTCACAGCATGGTGCACCCGGTGGTGGCTGGGGGTCACAATTATTTTCTCCAGGAAACCCATTTTATTGATATGCTGTGTATGGTACCAGAACTGGGCAAAAAGCTGGATGGGCCCCACCACGGCGATCACCTCCCACGGAATGCCGAGCACAGCCGCGGGCAATAAAAGCACCGTAAAAAGATTGAAGAAGGAAGAAATGCTCTGCCGCAGGGCGCAGGCAAGGTTGAACTCCTCGCTGCTGTGGTGGATGACATGCAGGTTCCAAAACAGGTTTATCTTATGGCTCCAGCGGTGCACCCAGTAGCCGTTGAAGTCAATTACAATAAAAGTGATGATATAGACAATGACCGTGTTCTCAATTGTTGTGATAGCGAGGTACCTCAGCATGAAGGGGTAGATGCCGATGGCGATGGCGAGGCCGAGCACATCCTTGGTCACATTGGTCACCCCGCTGGTAAGGGAGGATATCATGTCCATATTGCGGACGGTGTCATGGCCTTTTTTCCAGCCATACCATTTCTCAAAAAGAACGAGAAACAGAAAGGCGGGCATGGCGATGAGTAGTATCTTGCCGTAGGTTTCCATGCGGAAGCAATTAAGTACGAATTTACAAAATCAGCCAATTCCCGGGGATTTTAAATAATGCAAAACCCTGTTTTAAAAACCGGCAGCCTCGCTTTGCTGCTGCTGCTGTCAAGGCCGGCTCCTGCGCAGGAGCAATCATGGCAGATGACGGGGTTTGTAAAACCTGCATTCAACCCCGTTATGCAGGCCGATTCATCTTATATTTTCTTTTGCCCGGTGAAAAAAGAACCGGTGCAATGGCAGAAAGCTGATGTGTTTAACCCGGCAGCCATTGTCCGCAGGGGTAAGGTGTATATTTTATTCCGGGCGGAAGATATACCCGGCACGGCCATCGGTATGCGGACATCGAGGATCGGGCTGGCAGTAAGTAAGGACGGCATTCATTTCATCAAAATGAAAGACCCGGTGCTGTACCCCGATGGCGGTGAGTTTATGCAGTATGATTATCCCGGCGGATGCGAAGACCCCCGGATTGTGGAAAAAGAAGACGGCACTTATGTGCTCCTCTATACCAGTTGGAACCGGGAGGTAGCAAGGCTGAGTGTGGCAACATCAGCCGATTTAATTCACTGGCAGAAAAAAGGGCCTGCTTTCTTAAAAGCTTATGGGGGAAAGTTTTTAAATACCTGGAGCAAATCCGGCTCCGTGGTAACCAAACTGGTAAAGAAAAAGATTGTTGCAGCCAAAGTGAACGGCAAATACTGGATGTATTGGGGAGAAAACCCGATGTACCTGGCGTATTCAGAAAACCTGGTTGACTGGACACCGGTACTTAACGAACAGCAGGAATTGTTTGTGACGATGAAGCCGAGGGAGAAAAAGTTTGACAGTCACCTTACCGAGCCCGGCCCTCCTGCATTGATCACGGATAAAGGCATTTTATTAATATACAACGGGAAGAATATCGAAAATGAAAATGCCGATCCTGCCATACCCAGGGGAACCTACTGTGGCGGGCAGGCACTATTTGACCTGAACGACCCGTCAAAGCTTATCAGCCGGTGCGACAACTATTTTATTAAACCGGATTTGCCGCATGAAATCAGGGGACAATATCAGGCAGGGACTACATTTACGGAAGGATTGGTTTTCTTTAAATGGAAATGGTTTCTGTATTATGGCACAGCGGATAGTATGGTAGGGGTGGCAGTCAGATCAGGTAATTAAATAAAATAAACTCTTGGAGGGTTTTAAACCCGTAGGTTTCCATTGGGTGTAAGTTTAATAAAGTTTTCTGAGAGCTTTTCACGCATAGGCGCCAAGGGGCAAGACGAAAAGTTATGAGATAATTTCTTTGCGCTTTGATAACTTTGCGTCTTTTCGTGAAATCATATTGAAATATGAAACACATTTTCCATTGTATAGATGCCCACACCTGCGGCAATCCTGTCCGGTTGGTAAAAGAAGGCGGCCCGGCGCTGCATGGAAAGAACATGAGTGAAAAACGGCAGCATTTTCTGCTGGAGTACGACTGGATAAGGACCGGGCTGATGTTTGAACCCCGCGGACATGACATGATGAGCGGCAGCATCCTGTACCCGCCGCATGACCCGGCTAATGATGTGGCGGTGCTGTTTATCGAAACCAGCGGCTGCCTGCCCATGTGCGGTCACGGAACGATTGGGACGGTGACGATTGCGATTGAGGAAAGGCTGGTGGTGCCGAAGAAGGAGGGAGTGGTGAGGATGGAGACGCCTGCAGGATTAGTGCTAATTGAATATAAGGATGTCAGAAGTCTGAAGTCGGAGGTCGGAGGGTCGCCGAAAGTAGAAAGTGTAAAACTGACAAACGTACCGGCGTTTCTTCATTCATCGGAGTTGACGGCCGATTGCCCGGAATTGGGAGAACTTGTGATTGATGTTTCCTACGGCGGTAATTTTTATGCGATTGTGGATCCGCAGAAAAATTTTAAGGGGCTGGAACATTACAACGCCGATAAACTGGTTGCATGGGCAAGGGAACTCAGGAAAAACATCAATGCGAAATATGATTTTATTCATCCGGATGACGCAACAATACAAGGCTGCTCGCATATTTTATGGACTGGGGCTGTATCAGATAAAACTTCTACGGCGAGAAATGCGGTGGTATATGGAGAGAAAGCCATTGACCGCAGCCCCTGCGGTACAGGTACCAGTGCAAGAATGGCGCAGTGGTATACCAAAGGAAAACTGAAAAAAGGGGATGAGTTTGTGCATGAAAGCATTATCGGCAGTAAGTTTATTGGCCGGATAGAAGAAGAACTGATGCTGCAGGGCAAACCGGCTATCCGTCCTTCAGTGGAAGGTTGGGCGAAGATTTATGGGTACAATACTATCTGGATAGATAAGGAAGATGATCCGTATGCGTTCGGGTTCCAGGTGATATAGTCAATGATGAATGGTGAATGGGAGCTTTTTATTTCTAATCACAAGAAAGGGTTTGAAAATTTCTCATTTATATATCTTTTGTTTTCTGCTGGCATTTGCGGGTTGCAGGTCAGAGAAGAAACCTCCTGTTCAGAAAACAAATGTAAAAGAACTGCCGGATAAATTTTTAGTGCTGCTGGGCATTGCGCAGGATGCCGGTTATCCGCAGGCGGGATGCGAAAAAGAATGTTGTAAAGCCTATTGGGAAGGCAATGAGGAGAAGAAACTGGTGACCTGCCTGGCCCTCGTTGACCGGTCAGCAAATAAATACTGGCTCTTTGAAGCCACGCCGGATATCACACTGCAGATAAAGAATGTTCAGCAATACATTGCTGCAGCGCCGGATTATTCACCCGACGGTATTTTTATCAGCCATGCACATATCGGTCACTATACCGGTCTTATGCAGTTGGGAAGAGAGGTGATGGGTGCAAAGGAAATTCCCGTATGGGCCATGCCGCGGATGGATTCATTTCTCCGCAATAACGGGCCATGGAGCCAGTTGGTATCGCTGAAGAATATTCAGCTTCAGCAACTGAAAGAGGACAGCACTGCTGAATTGAGCTCATCCTTCAAAGTAACACCCATAAGGGTACCGCACCGCGATGAATTCTCCGAAACGGCCGGTTTCATCATCCAAAGCGATAAAAAGAAGGTCCTCTTCATCCCTGATATTGACAAATGGGAAAAATGGGACAGGGATATTGTTGAGCAGGTCAGGAATGTTGATGTGGCCCTCCTGGACGGAACCTTTTACAGTAACGGGGAACTGCCCGGCAGGGATATGAGCGAAGTACCGCACCCGTTTGTGGAGGAGAGCCTGCAAAGGTTTTCGTCTTTATCTTCGGCTGAAAGATCAAAGATCCTGTTCATTCATTTTAATCATACCAACCCCCTGCTGAAAAAGAAGTCGGCGGAAAAGGAAAAACTGAAGAATGCAGGGTTTGGGGTTGCGGAAGAAGGCATGATCATAGAATTATAAGAAGTGAATAGTCAATAGTGAATGGTCAATATGACCTTTCTGCTTACTCACAAATTGACCATTCACCATTCACAATTGACAATATGAAAGTAACTATCATCGGCGGGGGTATTATAGGTTTGAGCTCGGCTTTTTATTTACAGCGTTCCGGCTGGGAGATAACAGTGCTCGACAAAGGAGATTTCACTGATAACTGTTCCTATGGGAATTGTGGTTATATCTGCCCCAGCCATTTTATTCCGCTGGCCACACCGGGTATTGTCAAGCAGGGACTGAGATGGATGTGGAATTCCAAAAGCCCCTTCTATGTGCAGCCGCGGCTCGACTGGAACCTGGTGAACTGGGGATTGAAGTTCATCCGCAGCGCCACAAAAAACCATGTGAATACAGCCGCTGTGCCATTGAGAGATATAGCCCTCATCAGTAAAAAGGAATACGAGAACTGGTTGTCCATTCCGGGTTTTGATTTTGCTTACGAACGCAAAGGCCTGCTGGAAATCTACCAGACCCCCGCCGGCGGCGAACATGCCAAACATACAGTAGAGAAAGCCCATGAACTGGGATTGACCGATACCAGGCTTTTAAGCAGGGATGAACTGCAGGCGCTGGAACCGCAGACAAGAATTAATGGGATGGGAGCAATACATTTTAACTGTGATGCACATTGTTGGCCCAATAAACTGATGGAGCAGCTGATTCAATATTTAAAAAATCAGGGAGTGAAATTTGTCGCCAACCAGGAAGTGATAAAGTTTGAAAGGGAAAAGGGAAGGGTTACAAAAATTATCACTGACAGCGCTGCTTATGAACAGGATGAGATAGTGATGGCCACCGGCTCATGGGGAAGGGAGACAGCGAGGCTGTTATCTGTGCGTATTCCGCTGATGCCGGGCCGTGGCTATTCTGTAACACTGGAAGACTCGCCATACAAAGTGAATTACCCGGCTGTGCTGTTAGAAGGCCGGGCTGCCATCACTCCTATGGATGGAAATAAAATACGGTTTGGCGGAACGATGGAGATCACCTCCCACAAAACCCCGCCGCGGATGAACCGGGTGCAGGGGATATTAGATGCCGTAAAAAGATTTTATCCGGACTTTGATGTGCCACTCCCCCCCAAAGAAAAAATATGGTATGGCTACCGGCCCTGTTCGGCGGATGGCCTGCCTTATATCGGGCGGATAAAGAAATACAGCAATGTAACGGTGGCCACCGGTCATTCCATGCTGGGGCTGAGCCTGGGCGCCGGCACGGGCAGACTGGTGAATGAGATTGTAAACAACCAGCAGCTGGGCATTGATATAAAGCCCTTTGATGTTGAACGGTTTTCATAATATTTTTACCACACAGGACATAGGCCACATAGTTTTCACATAGAAGCCTATGTGCTCCTTTCAATGTTTCTATCTTCCTGTCTGGTAAAGAAATGTTTAAAAATGACCAAATTGTACCTGGTTTTATTAGTTCAGCCGCAGACTTCTTAATTTTAACCCTCGTATGGACTGTATTTCTACCCGGCTCCCTTACCGCCAGACTAATGTCTTTTCAAAGATTGCACTGGACTATATTGACCAGGCCGCTTCATTAACACCCTTCTTTGCACACCCGCCAACTTTACAGGGAATTCAAAAAGCCATTGCAGCGAGAAAGAAATTCAGTACCGGCCGGAAGATACTGGTGCAGGAACTGAAGAAACAGTATGACGGAATTGCAACCAGTGATAAAGTCGAAAAAAATATCGAATCCCTTTTATCCGAAGATACATTTACCATTACCACTGCCCACCAGAACAATATCTTCACAGGGCCGCTGTATTTTATTTACAAGATCGTTCATGCCATCAAACTGGCAGACCACCTGAACAGCACACTGCCTCAACACAAGTTCGTTCCTGTTTTTTATATCGGTTCGGAAGATGCTGACCTCGATGAGCTCAATCATATCTGGCTGAACGGCGAGAAGCTGGTTTGGGAAACCAAACAAACCGGCGCTGTGGGCAGGATGAAGATTGATAAAACCCTGCTGAAACTGATTAGCCAAATGGAAGGACAGTTAACCGTTCTTCCGCAGGGGAGAGAGATCACCTCATTACTGAAAGAATTTTACAGGGAGGGAACAACGGTGCAGGATGCCATATTCCGTTTTGTCAACTATTTGTTCGCTGAATACGGACTGGTTGTTTTACTCCCTGACAATGCAGCGTTGAAAAAACAAATGATACCGCTGTTTGAAGACGACCTGCTTTATCAGACGGCATCGGGCATTGCAGAGAAAACAACTGAAAGATTACTGGCAGCCGGCTACAAATCACAGGTGAATCCAAGAGAAATCAACCTGTTCTATTTGGGGGATGACTTAAGAGAACGAATTGAAAAAAAGAAAAGTGATTTCATCATTCACCATTCATCATTCACTTTTAATGAAAAAGAGATTCTTCTTGAGTTGAAAGAACACCCCGAACGCTTCAGCCCCAATGTAATTCTGAGAGGCCTTTACCAGGAAACCATTCTTCCTAATATCGCTTTTATCGGCGGGGCAGGGGAGACGGCCTACTGGCTGCAACTGAAAGACCTGTTTGAGCATTATAAGATCCCTTTTCCGGTGCTGGTACTGCGCAATTCTTTTTTAATAGTGGAAAAGAAATGGCAGGAAAGAATCTCACAACTTGGATTTACAGCAGAAGATTTCTTTTTGCCGGAAGAGGAAATGATGAACCGGCTGGTGGCGAAGGAAAGTAAGAATGAAACAAAACTAAATGGCTCATTTTCTGAACTGGAAAAACTATACAATGCTTTTAAAAAGCAGGCCGCCGCAGTTGACAGTACCCTGGAAAAACATGTGGATTCGCTGCGATCAAAAACAGTTTACCGCCTGCAGGAACTGGAAAAGAAAATGCTGCGGGCCGAGAAAAGAAAATTTGGCGACCGGCAGCGGCAGATACATGCCATCAAAGCACATTTATTCCCTGCTGATGGGTTGCAGGAGCGCAGGGAAAACCTTTCTTATTATTATGCGAAGTGGGGCAAAGGCTTCATACAGCAACTGCATCACAGTTCACTCAGCCTGGAGCAGGAGTTTGTTGTACTATCCGAAAAATAATTTCACTACCTCTTTCTCAACGACACACTTAGCGAAAATGTATTTCTCTTCAGTGATGAAAGCGCCGCAGAGGCAGGCGTGGTGGCTGCATTATCTTTTATATCAGACAATCCAGCTGAATATCTCAGTTCAGGGGCAATGATAATTCCTGATTTGGGAATGCCGATATCAACACCCAGTCCGCCTCCGGCAAGACCCAATGATTTTTTCACCGGCAGTATCTCGGCAGAACTGCTGTTCTGGCTGAATAAATAACTGAATGTGCCTCCCAGTGTAAGATAAGGCGCAATATTGCCGGAAGAAAACCGGATGATCAGCGGCAGCGAAACATTCACAGAGGTTCCTTTCACCGCTACTGTTTCAATGGTGGGCGGCCCGCCTGCACCAGACCGTCTTGTATAATCTATATCTGTATTCTCCACAGCAACTGTAACTGCGGGCCGGATGCCAACCGTATTTCCAAAATTTACATTGTAAATAGCGCCGGCATTAAAACCCGGGGCGCTGGCAGCATTTACGGCGGTAAAACCAGTGTTGGCATTGCCGGAATAAGTGGGATCAGACTGGTTAA
>JBQTHS010000126.1:0-8715 GCA_052389635.1 Bacteroidota bacterium
TTAAAAATGAAACAGTGGCAGTTATAGGTTATGGCGTACAGGGCCCCGGCCAGGCTCTCAACCAGAAAGACAATGGCATCAAAGTGATTGTCGGACAGCGCAAAAATTCAAAGACCTGGGACAAGGCCATCCTGGATGGATTTATTCCAGGTGAAACGCTTTTTGAAATTGAAGAGGCTTTACAAAGAGGTACCATTATCTGTTACCTGCTGAGTGATGCAGCACAGATTGCTTTATGGCCAACTGTACAGAAGTACCTGACTCCGGGCAAAGCATTATACTTTTCACATGGTTTTGCTGTTACGTTTAACGAACAAACCAGGATCGTCCCGCCAAAAGATGTGGATGTGTTTCTCGTGGCGCCAAAAGGTAGTGGTACCTCGCTGAGAAGAATGTTTTTACAGGGCCGTGGGCTCAACAGCTCCTATGCCATCTTCCAGGATGCAACCGGCAAAGCGTTTGAAAGAGTAATTGCACTCGGTATAGCTGTTGGAAGCGGCTATTTATTCGAAACAAACTTCAAAAAAGAAGTGTACAGTGATTTGACCGGTGAAAGAGGAACGCTGATGGGCGCCATCCAGGGAATTTTTGCGGCACAATACCAGGTACTGCGGGAAAGAGGCCACTCCCCTTCTGAAGCCTTTAATGAAACCGTGGAAGAATTAACTCAATCATTAATGCCATTGGTTGCTGAGAATGGAATGGATTGGATGTATGCCAACTGCTCTACTACCGCACAGCGTGGTGCATTGGATTGGTGGAAAAAATTCCGGGATGCCACAGCTCCGGTGTTTAATGAATTGTATGACAGCGTAGCAGCGGGTAAGGAATCACAGCGTTCCATTGACAGTAACAGCAAAGCTGATTACCGTGAGAAACTGGAAGAGGAACTGAAAGAACTCCGTGAGAGTGAATTGTGGCAGGCTGGCAAAACGGTTCGCAGTCTCAGACCGGAAAACCAAAACCCAGCCCCTAAAGGGGAAAAAACAACATCAAAGGTTAATTCAACCTCTATCAAAGAAGTTTTTAGCAAACTTGTATTGAAACCAGAATCAATCGGATAAACCATTAAAAGGAATTATTCCGGCCGCTTATTGGAATCACATCCAGAAATGATATCATGCAGGGAAAAGTACTCACAACAGAAATTGGTTTTAAAAGCTCTCTTTCAGGGGCAGGGGGATTAGATTTTTTATTAGCACAGCAGCGATTGAAAAAAGTGGTAACCCGGACACCGCTTACTTTCAACCATAATCTCTCAAAGAAATACCAGTGCAATGTGTTTCTGAAAAGAGAAGATCTGCAGATTGTACGTTCTTACAAACTCCGTGGTGCTTATAATATGATGAGCTCTTTACCCAAAGAACAATTGCAGAACGGGGTGGTCTGCGCCAGTGCCGGCAACCATGCACAGGGGTTTGCATATAGTTGCAAAAAGCTCTGTGTAAAAGGTGTGGTGTTCATGCCCGTCATTACTCCCCGGCAAAAAGTTAATCAGACTAAAATGTTTGGTGAGAAGAATATTGAGATAAAGCTGGTGGGTGATACGTTTGATGACTGTGCTATCGCTGCCAAACTGTTTACAGAAGAGAATGCAATGACATTCATCCCCCCTTTTGATGATTACCGGATTATCGAAGGCCAGGGAACAGCGGGTGTCGAGATTCTTGAAGACCAGTCGGATATTGATTTCATGTTTGTTCCGGTTGGTGGTGGCGGACTAAGCGCCGGAGTGGGCTCCTATTTCAAAATTTATTCTCCCAAAACAAAAATCATCGGCCTGGAACCCGAAGGCGCCCCCGCCATGTTTGAAGCATTAAAGGCCGGGCATCCTGTTACATTAGATAGTATTGACCGCTTCGTTGATGGCGCTGCTGTAAAGAGAGTGGGTGATCTGACTTTCAGTATTTGCAAAGATGTGCTGGATGACATGCACCTGGTGCCGGAAGGAAGGATTTGCACTACTATTCTCAAATTATATAACGAAGACGCTATTGTTGTTGAACCGGCTGGTGCTTTATCAATAGCTGCACTGGATGATTATGCAGAAGGCATAAAGGGAAAGAATGTAGTTTGTATAGTCAGCGGAAGTAATAACGATATTGACAGGATGCAGGAGATAAAAGAACGAAGCCTTCAGTATGAAGGGCTGAAACATTATTTCCTTATCAGCTTTGCGCAGCGCCCCGGAGCTTTGAAAGAATTTGTGAATAATGTGCTTGGACCAACCGATGATATTACACGGTTCGAATACATGCAAAAAACCAATAAAGAAAACGGACCAGCACTGGTGGGTATTGAATTGCAAAGCCGTTCTGATTATGAATTGTTGCTGCAGAAAATGAGGGTATCCAATATCGGTTTTTTTGAAATAAATAAGAACGACCAGTTGTTCGGGTATCTCATTTAATCAACTTGTGGACAATTACCCGGTCAATCCCTTATCCTGCTGAAAGCTATTTTGTATCTTCAGGAGTCTTGCTTGCTGTTGAAATATAGTACTATCTGTATTTGTAAATTAAACATTGCTTACATGGCAGGCAACCCGGGTCTTTATCATCCTTCCTTTGAACATGATGCATGCGGCATCGGTTTTGTCGCTAATATCAAAGGGCACAAATCGCACCAGCATATTGCTGATGCACTGACCGTGCTGGAAAATATGGAACACCGCGGCGCCTGCGGCTGTGAAAACAACACCGGTGACGGCGCCGGCATCATGATCCAGACACCTCATGAGTTTTTCTTTGATGAATGTTTGAAACTTGGTGTTCATCTTCCCTCTTTTGGCAAGTATGCAGCCGGTATGGTTTTTTTTCCCAAAGAAATCAGGTTGCGGGAGGAATGCCGGGATATACTGAACCGCTCCGCTGAGAAATTAGGCCTGGAAATTCTGGCATACAGAAAAGTTCCGGTAAATGCAGAAAGTATCGGGCCGACAGCGCTGAGTGTGGAGCCGGAAACAGAACAGGTATTTGTGGCCTGCCCCGACCACATTTCGAACCCGGATGATTTTGAAAGAAAATTATTTATACTCCGGAACTATGCATCGCATCTTATCAGCAATACCGTACGAAGAGATGAGATTGGATTTTATATTGCTTCGCTTTCGTATAAAACAATTGTTTACAAAGGACAACTGACAAGCCACCAGGTACGGCATTATTTTCCCGACCTGAGTAATAAAAGAGTGGTGAGTGCATTTGGCCTGGTACATTCAAGATTTGCCACCAATACATTTCCTTCATGGAAACTTGCCCAGCCTTTTCGTTTCATTGCACATAACGGGGAGATCAATACACTGCAGGGTAATCTGAACTGGCTGAAGACAAGTGAAAAAGGATTTACCACTCCTTATTTCACCAAAGAAGAAATGGAAATGCTATTGCCCGTTGTTACAGAAGGGCAAAGCGACTCTGCGTGCCTGGATAACATGATTGAACTGCTCAGCTTAACCGGCCGTTCTCTGCCGCATGTAATGATGATGCTGATACCTGAAGCATGGGACGGACATGAAGAAATGGAGCCGGTGAAAAAAGCATTCTATGAGTTCCACTCTTCCTTTATGGAACCCTGGGATGGGCCTGCTTCTATTTCTTTCACTGACGGAAAAATTATTGGTGCTACATTAGACCGGAACGGACTTCGCCCCTCAAGATATTGTGTTACCAAAGATGACCGTGTCATCATGGCTTCTGAAACGGGCACACTCCCGGTTGACCCTGCCATCATCATTGAAAAAGGAAGGTTGCAGCCCGGCAAAATGTTTGTGGTGGATATGGAAAAAGGGGAAATCATCAGCGATGAAGATTTGAAAAAAGATATCTGCTCACAGAAACCTTATGATGAATGGCTGAATAAATATAAGATCAGGCTGGAAGAGTTACCGGAACCAAGAATCATGTTCACTCACCTTGAACATGACCAGGTGTTCAAATACCAAAAAGCATTTGGTTACTCAACTGAAGACCTGGATACCATCATTACCCCGATGGCATTGGACGGAAAAGAGCCGGTTGGTTCTATGGGTGCTGATGTGCCCCTGGCCATCCTCAGCGACCAGCCACAGCACCTGAGCAGTTATTTCAAACAATTATTTGCACAGGTTACCAACCCGCCAATTGACCCGATACGGGAACGGCTGGTGATGTCGCTGGCAACATTCGCCGGTAATAATGGTAACCTGCTGCTGGAAGAACCGCTGACCTGTCACAGCGTGGCATTGAAGCATCCTGTGCTTACTAATTATGAACTGGAAAAAATCAGAAGCATTGACACCGGTTTGTTTCAGTCAAAAACTATTCAGTGTTATTTCAGGGCCGATAGTAAACCCGGCTCACTGAAAAGAGGCCTTGACCGGGTTTGTGAATATGCTGTACATGCTGTGGAAGATGGTTTTAAAGTTCTGATATTGCAGGACAGAGCCATTGACTCTAACCATGCCCCCATCCCATCATTACTTTCCGCAGCAGCTATTCATCATCACCTTATCCGCAAAGGCATGAGGGGGCAGGTGGGTATCATTGTTGAAGCTGGTGATGTATGGGAAGTACATCACTTTGCCTGTTTGATTGGCTTTGGCGCCACTGCTGTCAATCCTTACTTAGCCCTGTCCTCTATCCGTGATATGAGAGAAACCGGAAAATTTCAGACGGCTTTAACTGAAGATGAACTGAAGAAGAATTATATCAGGGCCGTAAATGACGGATTATTGAAGGTGTTTTCGAAAATGGGTATCTCCACCCTGCAATCTTACCAGGGTGCGCAGATATTTGAGATATTGGGCCTGAATAAAGATGTAGTCAATAAATACTTCACCGGGGCCATCTCCAGGATAGAAGGAATGGGATTGGATGAGATTGCCAAAGAAGTATTAGCCAAACATTTTTTTGCTTTCAGTAAAAAAGATATACCGGTTGACCGGCTGCCGGTTGGCGGTATTTATCAGTGGAAAAGGAAAGGCGAGTTTCATTTATTCAACCCACAGACCATTCACCTGCTGCAACATGCAGCAAAAATGAATGACTTCAATACTTTCAAAAAATATTCCAGGCTGGTGAATGAGCAAGGCGAAAAAGCCTGTACGCTGCGAAGTCTTTTCCGGTTCAAAAAGAACAGGCCTTCTGTGAGTATTGATGAAGTAGAGGCAGCCTCAACTATTTACAAACGCTTTGCCACCGGCGCCATGAGCTTTGGTTCTATATCATGGGAAGCACATACCACTTTGGCCATTGCCATGAACCGTTTGGGGGGAAAATCCAATACCGGTGAGGGTGGAGAAGATGAAAAAAGATATGAGCTATTACCGAATGGCGACAGCATGAGGAGTGCTGTCAAGCAGGTAGCATCCGCAAGATTCGGTGTTACCAGTTTGTACTTAACAGAAGCTGACGAACTTCAGATAAAAATGGCACAGGGCGCCAAGCCCGGGGAGGGCGGCCAGTTGCCCGGTCATAAAGTGGATGAGTGGATTGGCAGGGTCCGGCACGCCACACCCGGAGTAGGTTTGATTTCTCCGCCTCCTCACCATGATATTTATTCGATTGAAGATTTGGCACAGTTGATTTACGACTTGAAAAATGCAAACCGTAAAGCAAGAATAAGTGTGAAACTGGTAAGCAAAGCCGGTGTGGGGACTATTGCTGCGGGTGTAACCAAGGCAAAAGCCGATGTGGTATTGATTGCCGGGCATGATGGTGGCACGGGGGCATCTCCGGTCAGTTCCATCAAACATGCAGGGCTTCCCTGGGAATTAGGTTTGGCAGAAACTCATCAAACATTAGTAAAAAATAAACTGCGCAGCCGTGTGGTGCTGCAGACAGACGGACAATTAAAAACCGGAAGGGATATTGCCATTGCAGTGCTGCTCGGTGCAGAAGAATGGGGCATTGCCACTGCTGCATTAGTGGTGGAAGGCTGTATACTGATGCGCAAATGCCATATGAATACCTGTCCGGTTGGTGTGGCCACTCAGGATCCCGAACTGAGGGAAAGATTCAAAGGCGACCCCGGCCATGTGGTGAATTTTTTCAAAATGATTACAGAGGAGCTGAGAGAAATAATGGCTGAACTGGGCTTCAGGACAGTTGATCAAATGGTTGGACAAGTGGACTGTCTTGAGGTAAAAGAAGGAATTGAACACTGGAAATATAAAAACCTTGACCTGTCAGCCGTTCTGTACAAAGAACCCAATTCCATGTACACTACACTTTATTGCAGCGAAGAGCAGAATCATGGTTTGACAGACAGTCTTGACTGGAAACTGTGGGAAGCTGCCGTACCGGCTATTGTTGCAAAAGAAAAAGTAACTGCTTCGTTCCCGATAAAAAACACAAACCGTACAGCAGGCACTATTCTTTCCAATGAGATAACAAAAAAACACCGGGCAGAAGGATTGCCCGATAATACAATTCATTTCAACTTTACCGGAACAGCCGGGCAAAGTTTTGGTGCCTTCAATACAAAAGGAATTACACTGGAGCTGGAAGGTGATGCCAATGATTATTTCGGCAAAGGATTAAGTGGCGCCAGGCTGATTGTTTATCCCCCAAAATCTGCTACCTACACCCCCGAAGACAACAGCATCATTGGTAATGTGGCATTTTATGGCGCCACCTCCGGCGAAGCATTTATCAGGGGCAAAGCCGGGGAACGGTTTTGTGTAAGAAACTCCGGAGCTAATGTGGTGGTTGAGTCTGTCGGCGATCATGGCTGTGAATACATGACCGGTGGCCAGGTAGTAATACTGGGTGATACCGGAAGAAATTTTGCAGCCGGTATGAGCGGCGGTATTGCGTATGTATATGATGTAAAGGGAAAATTTGCTGACAACTGCAATAAAGAAATGGTGGATCTGGATGCCTGTGATGTGAATGACAAGAATGATTTGTTCACCATGCTGCAAAAACATTTTGAATACACCGGAAGTACAGTAGCAAAATTTATTTTGGAAGATCTGGATAACCAGTTACAGCATTTTGTGAAAGTGTTTCCGAAAGACTATAAGAAAGTTCTCTCTCAGAAAAAGGAAAATGTAAGAATGAGTAAATAATATTTATTGAAACATTAAAACACCTTGGTGCAGGGGAAATAATCAGGTGTGACAACCCCGGAGGGGTTCAAAGTCAGTAGCCCCGGTGAAACCCGGAGAAATGAAAACGACGGGTGTCATCGGGGCCAGAAGAGGTTCCTTCGGAACGACGTAACGAAGATGCCATGTCCGAAGGACTTCTTTGGGGAAAAATTGAAGTTGATAAAAAAAGTTTTCGAAATGGGCAAACCAGCAGGATTTAAAGAATTCAACAGGGAGCTTCCGGAAAAACAACCGGTGCAGGAAAGATTGCAGCACTATAATGAGTTCGTACATCGCTATACAGATGAGAAACTGAACCAGCAGGCAGCCCGGTGCATGGATTGCGGCGTTCCCTTTTGTCACCATGGTTGTCCGTTGGGAAATATGATACCTGAATTCAACGATGCTGTCTATCGCAAAGACTGGAAAGAGGCCTATAATATTCTTTCATCCACCAATAATTTTCCTGAATTCACCGGACGTATTTGTCCCGCCCCCTGCGAAACAGCCTGTGTGCTGGGTATTAACCATCCTGCCATTACGATTGAAGAAATTGAAAAGCATATTATTGAAATCGCTTTTGAGAAAGGATTTGTAAAACCCCGCAAACCTCATCTCCGTTCGGGAAAAAAAGTGGCGATAATTGGTTCTGGTCCTGCCGGCCTTGCTGCAGCAGCACAATTGAATTATGCGGGACACCTGGTAACCGTATTTGAAAGAGATGATGCACCAGGCGGATTGCTGCGCTATGGCATTCCTGATTTCAAACTGGAAAAATGGGTGGTGAACAGAAGGATAAAGCTGATGGAAGATGAAGGTATTGTGTTTAAGTGCCTTGCTAATGTGGGAGTGAACGTCAGCATCAATGATGTGCTCCGGGAGTACAATGCCATACTACTGGCAGGAGGAAGCACCATACCAAGAAACCTAAATATTCCCGGGAGGGAATTGAACGGTGTTTATTATGCGATGGACTTTTTAAAGCAGAATAATAAAAGAGTAGCAACTCTCACCCCAACCCTCTCTATACATAGAGAGGGGGAAAACCGTCTGAATGTTGAGAGCAACATGCTATATGAGGAAGTAAAAGCCACCGGCAAAAATGTTGTGGTGATTGGTGGTGGTGATACAGGCAGCGATTGTGTGGGAACATCAAACCGGCATGGTGCGGCATCCGTAACACAATTTGAATTGTTGCCCAGGCCACCGGAAGACAGAAATGATTTTATGCCCTGGCCCTCTTACCCCATGCTGTTAAAAACAACTACTTCACATGAAGAAGGCGCCAACCGTCAGTGGGCTGTTGCCACCTCAGCATTTATTGGTGATGATAGTGGTAAACTGAAAGCATTGAAGATTGCCGACCTGGAATGGAAGGTTGTGGAGGGCCGCCCCGCCAGTTTTGTGGAAGTGCCCGGCAGTGAAAGAGAAATCTCCTGTGAACTGGCATTGCTGGCTACAGGTTTTATACATCCCCAGCATGAGGGTATGCTGAACAATTTAGGTGTTGAACTGGATGAAAAAGGAAATGTAAAGGCAACTGAGAAAGATTACCGTACTAATATATCTAAAATATTTACTGCGGGTGATATGCGCCGTGGCCAGAGCTTAGTGGTATGGGCCATCAGCGAAGGCCGGGAATG
>JBQTHS010000127.1:0-8011 GCA_052389635.1 Bacteroidota bacterium
TTCATCTGGCTTTCCTTTTACGAGTTGTGCCGCTTTTGTAAAATCAGCAATGGCCTTGTCAAAACAGCGGAGTGTGATATAGCGGTGGCCGCGGTGCCGGTACATACTTGCATCAGCAGGATGCAGCGCAATGCCCCGGCTGAAAATGTCAATCGCCTTGTTATAATGCCCGAGATAAGCTTCCCTCCTTCCCAGCCAGATGATGGCATCGGCATGGCCGCTGTCCTTTCGGTAATCTGCTTCTGCCAGGGTCAGCTTTGATTCGTTATTTTTTTTGGTGGTATCGCTGAGCACCGGCATCGGGTGATCCCTGTTCACATAACATTCCTCCTGCGCAAACAAGCCGGCGGGCAGCAGCAGTAAAAGAAAATACAATCGCATGGCGAAAAGTTACAACTTTGCCGCTGCCGGATATATTTTATGAAGAAAATTGCTGTTTTTGCCTCGGGGGCAGGTACTAATGCACAGAAGATAATTGAATACCTCACCCCCAGCCCCTCTCCACTGAGTGGAGAGGGGGGCAGTAGTTTTCCTGCAGCCCAGGTCAGCCTTATCGTTTGCAACAAACCCGAAGCCGGGGTGCTGAAGATGGCGGAGAAAGAAAACATCCTTTCTATCATCCTTGAAAAAGAAAAATTTTTTTCCGGCAATGCTTATGCTGAAGAGCTGAAAGAACAGGGTATTGATCTGATCGTACTGGCTGGTTTTCTCTGGAAAGTTCCGCCGGTCCTGATCCGGGCCTTTCCGCAGCGCATCATCAATATTCACCCGGCATTACTTCCCAAATACGGCGGCAAGGGCATGTATGGAAAATATGTACACCAGGCCGTCATTGATAACAAAGAAAGAGAAAGCGGGATCACTATCCACTTTGTGGATGAAATATATGATCATGGAAAAATAATTTTCCAGGCCCGTTGTCCAGTTTACGAATCAGATACTGCCTCAGCGCTGGCGCAGCGCATCAGCCTGCTGGAGCATGAGCACTATCCCCGTATTATTGAAAGTTTACTAAAGTGAGTCAGTCAAACAGGTCATATTGGTCATACTGGTCATTTTATGATCTTTCCGCATTTGACCTATTTGATCTATATGACTCTTTTCAACTTCAGGTCCCTGGCTAATGACTATCGACTACAGGCTCCTGACTCAATTTATCATCCCTTTTGCATTTTCTTTTGTTACTTGCCCTCTTTCCTTGAAACAGTTTTATATTATATTATTTATCGCCGGTATTTTATTGTCTGCGGCTGCGGATGCACAATTGTATAAAATACGGGGCACGGTTTATGACAGCTCCCGCAGCTATCCCCTGGAGGCTGTTAGTGTTTTAAGTACTTCCGGCAGGGGCACCGCCACCAACAGTAAAGGGGTGTATGAAATTGATGTTGCAGCAAAAGACTCCATCTGGTTCAGCTACCTTGGCAAGCCCACCATCAAGTTTCCCGTGGCAGCCATCAGCAACACCATGCAGTTTGATATTTCCATTCATATCAGCATCCCCACGCTGAAAGAAGTGAAGATAAGGCCGCGGAACTACCGGCAGGACTCACTCCAGAACCGGCAGGACTATGCAAAAATCTTCAACTACGAAAAACCAAAACTGAAAGTGGTGGCCCCGCAATACGGCGCCGGTGTGGGTTTCGACCTTGATGAGATCATCAATATGTTCCGCTTTAAACGAAACCGCAGCCTCGCCGGTTTCCAGAAGCGGCTGCTGGAGCAGGAGCAGGAAAAATTTGTGGCCCATCGCTACAATAAAAACCTGGTACGCCGCCTCACCCTGCTTACCGGTAATGAGCTGGACAGCTTTATGCGGCTGTACCGCCCCTCTTATATTTTTACCAAATTTGCCAGCGATTACGATTTTCAGTTCTGGATCAAGCAGGCTTTCTTCCGCTATCAGAACGGAATGCCCCCGCTCCCTTTTATAAAAGAAGAGGAGCAGGAAGAATAACCGGTATCTCCCTTCGCCATTTCAGAAAAGAAAACTAATTTACTTTTCTTAATCCCCGCTGTTTACACTCCCTGCGAATCAACTGCTCCGTCCCCATCATCATTAAAGTTACCGGACATGAAAAAAAGTTGTATCGCTTTTTTGTGCAGCCTGTTATTTTCAGCCGTCGTTGCACAAACAGACAGCCTGCCTTCCTTCATCAAAGACAGTCTTGATGATTATGTAAGCCGTGCATTAAAGGAATGGAAAATTCCGGGTGCAGCGGTTTGCGTTGTAAAGAACGGAAAGGTGGTTGTGATGAAAGGTTACGGTATAAAGGAAACCGGAGCGAATGATAAGGTGGATGAAAATACATTGTTCATGATCGGCAGCAATACCAAGGCATTTACCGGCACGGCGCTGGCCATGCTGGATGCAGATAAAAAATTATCGCTGGATGATAAAGTGCAAAAATGGTTGCCCTCATTCAAGCTTTATGATCCCTGGGTAACAAAGGAAGCCAACCTGCGGGACCTGCTCTGCCACCGCCTCGGGTTTGAAACCTTCCAGGGGGATTTTATGTTTTTTGATTCTGATCTCCCGGCGCAGCAGGTGTATGAAAAGTTTGGGAAGGTAAAACCACTGTATGGTTTCCGCAGCAAATGGGGCTATACCAATGCCGCTTTCGGCGTGGCCGGGGAAGTGATTCATAAAGCCAGCGGGAAAACATGGGCGGAGTTTATTACTGAAAGAATTTTTAAGCCCCTGGGGATGAACAACACCCTGGCCCTGTCAAAAGATATTAAAACTGCATCCAATAAAGCTTCGGCACATACAGTAGTCATGGGTGAGTTGAAAAAAATCCCCTATGGCAGTATTGACAACATCGCTCCGGCAGGCAGTATTTCATCATCGGTAAATGATATGAGCAAATGGGTTCTGCTGCAATTGAACAACGGCAAGCTTAATGAACAGCAAATTATTCCCGCTCCGGCCATTGCACAAACAAGGATACCGCATTCAATATTGGGAAACGGGGGCATATGTTCAACAAAGCCCATTTCGCCTTGTATGGCCTCGGCTGGTTTATGGAAGAATATGCCGGCAGAAAGATTGTGGCGCATACAGGAGGAATAAATGGTTTTGTAACCAGCGTTTGCCTCATCCCGGAAGAAAAGCTGGGCATCATAGTGCTTACCAATACAGATGCCAATGGTTTTTATGAAGCCCTGCGCAATGAAATACAGGATGCATGGCTCGGTCTGCCTTACCGGAATTATAGCAATGTGGTGCTGCGCAGACAAAAGATGGGCCAGGATGCCGAAGAAAAAGAATGGAAGATGAAAAAAGACACGGTGGATACAAAACCGACAGCCGCTTTACCACTTGCCGCCTATGCCGGTGTGTACCGCCACGAAGTGTATGGCCTGATGAACATCGTCCTGCAGGATGGAAAACTAAACGCCACATTTGAACACCACCATGGCCGTTTTGCAGAACTGGGTGCATTGGGCAGCAACCGGTTCTTTGCTGTATTCAACGACCCGCTGTATGGAAGAAAAGTGTGGCCATTTACTGTTGAAAGGAACAAAGTAAACTCTGTAACTGTTACGGTGGCCGACTTTGTGGAGTTCACTCCTTATGAGTTCATAAAAATAAAATGATCGTTATAGAAGTACATGCCCATATGCACACATCAGGTAAAAAATGAAACAAATTTTGAATGTTAGATGCTAAATTTTAAATAATTCGTCCCCTTATTTAACATCTAACATTTAAAATTTAAAACCACATAAGATGGAAGTACATACTCACACACATACAGCTCGTAAAAAATGGACACATTATTTCTGGGAATTTTTAATGTTATTCCTCGCTGTGTTCTGCGGGTTTTTGGCAGAGTACCAGCTGGAACATAAGATTGAGAAAGACAGGGAGAAAGAATACATGCAATCTATGTTAACGGATCTGCAAAATGATACTACTTCTATTAATGAAGCACTTGCCGGAAATGAGTCCCTGTTGAAAGGCCTCGATACTGTGCTTAGTGTTCTTGCAAAGCCAGGAAATGATAAGGACTATGAAAAAAGATTGTTCCTCTATTCTGTCAAATACACTTATTGGTTTTTTAATGTTGAATATTCGCAACTAACACTCTCGCAGCTCAAAAACAGCGGCGGTTATCGTCTTATAAAAAATAAAGAGGTAGCGGCAGCAATAGTAGGTTATTCGGAAGGCCTGGAATGGAGTAAATGGCAGTTCACGGAACTTGTCCATTATTTCCATCAATATGAGAATACACAAAAGGAAATCATTAATTGGAGTACGGCAAAAGGGTGTTATGTCTGGCTCGACAGCAATAAACTAAATATGTTGCGACCGATGGAAGAAATGGAAAAATTAGTAACTGGGGAAAATTACATTCTATCCAAAACCCCTGCACAATTGTCCAGGTATTACAGCGAACTCCTTTTTTATACATCCGCTATGAAAAACCTCAATACCAATTTTCGAAATCAAAAACAAAAAGCAGTAACACTTATAAAATTGATCAGGGAGAATTATAAAATTAAAATTTAGTTATGGAAGTACACCACCACTCTCATAGCTCAAGCCTGCCTGCAGGCAAGGCACGAAAAAAATGGACACACTATTTCTGGGAGTTCCTCATGTTATTCCTCGCTGTGTTCTGCGGATTTTTGGCAGAGTATCAGTTGGAGCATAAAATTGAAAGGGACAGGGGCAAGCAATTTGTCATCACATTAACTGAAGATCTCAAAAGAGATACGGCTGAATTAAATGGTTACATTCAGTTTTGGGATAAACGATTGAGAGAGGTTGATTCGCTGCGCCACTATATACAACCGCCGTTTAAAAATGAAAACACTGAAAAAGCCTATTACTGGGCAGCCCGAATGTTTCATTTCAGGGATTTCAAATATAATGACAGAACCATTCAGCAATTACGTAATGCAGGCAACTTCAGACTTCTCCGAAATGCAAATATTGTGGACAGCCTGATGGCCTATGACGGCTATATCAGGGGACAATTTTTAAATGTAGGCATAGCTGCACGGGATCAGTTTGTATACCTGACCACACAGCAAAATGAATTATTTAATTCGTTTTACATAAAGAACATGAATGGAATACTGGGTCAGTCGGCAGATACATTAACAAAAGAAAATTTTGTGGTGCAGAATAAACCGGATGTGATTTACAAATACTATAATGACTTGTTTAATTATCAATGGTTCGGGGCGGTGTTGAGAAGCCAGGCCCGGAGTTTAAACCAGCAGGCAGCTAACCTTGTAAACTTTATTCAGCAAAAATATCACTTGAAATAAATTTTATGGAAGTACACCACCACTCACATATCCCTATGCGTCGGGAAAAAAAATGGACCCATTATTTCTGGGAGTTCTTTATGCTGTTTCTCGCTGTAAGCGCCGGTTTTTTTGCCGAGAATCTCCGGGAGCACCGCATTGAGAACAAAAGAGAAAAAAAACTGGTCAGGGTCTTGCTCGGCGACCTTGAAGCGGATGTGCTGCAGATAGATTCATTAATAAAAAGAAGAACATCCCGCAATACAGATTGCGATTCCCTGATAAAACTGCTGATAGCGCCCAGCAGGCAAAAAGGCAGGCAGGTATATTTTTATGGCCGGAATGCCTCCCGCCGGATTCATTTCAGGCCGCAGGACGGCACCCTGCAGCAATTGCGTAATTCAGGGGGTTTCCGGGTGGTACATAATGATGATATCCTGGCCCGCATTAATTCATATGAGCTGTTGCTGAAACATAACCTGGAAAATATTGAGGTGGAAGAAAAAGAGCTGAGTGAATACACGGCTGTTGCTGCAAAAGTTTTTAATGTGGCTGTTTTTCAGCAGATGACAAAAAACAATACGGTGGAGCCGCCCGATGGAAATCCTGTTTTGCTTACCTATGACAAACAACTGCTCAATGAACTGAGCCTGAAACTGCACTACTGGAAACGGACCTCTCTTTCCGTTTTAAGCAGTTGGGATGATTTAAGAAAAAGGGCCATTCGCCTCATTGAGGATATAAAAAAAGAATACCACCTGGAATGAAAACAATGTTGAATGTTAAATGCTGAATTTTAAATTACTCATGCCCCATTTAACATCTAACATTTAAAATCTAAAATTATATAAAATGGAAGTACATGCCCACACCCATACCGCAAGAAAAAAATGGACCCATTATTTCTGGGAGTTCCTTATGTTGTTTCTTGCTGTGTTCTGCGGATTTTTGGCTGAATACCAATTGGAACACACAATAGAAAATCAGCGGGCAAAGCAATTTGCAATATCCTTATATGAGGATATTAAACTTGATACCGGTGCTGTCAAATTTAAGATGTGGGAAACCGATTTCGCCAGCTCACGGATCGATACGTTTGTCAATCTTGTTCAGGAACATGACCCCAAAGAATTGCCAGGAGGAACCTGGTATTATTACGGCCGGTTCGCTACAAGATATATCAGTGTAACACTTCAGGATGCCACCATAAATCAGTTAAAAAATTCAGGCGCCTTGCGTTATTTCCGTGATCACTTGATTGCAAATGCCATAGCAAGGTATGACCAGGCTTGCCGTAATCTGGAGAGTGAAATAAAAAAACAGGATCTTATCTATGCAGATCTGTTCAGATGGAGAAACCAACTGTTCAATACCTTTTATATGAATGATGTAATGAACTTTGATATCCCTTACGAAAAAATTGATTCTTTTAAAAGAAAAGATATTCTGCTACTCAGCTTCAATAAACAGGATTTCATTCAATACGCAAATGTTTGTCAATTGAAGGTGTATAACAATGGTTTTATTTTCGGTCTCTGCAAAAATGTTTTTGAAAAAGGTGAAAAATTACTTGCATTGCTAAAGAAAGGATATCACCTGAAATAAACTTTTTATGGAAGTACATGCCCACACCCATAGTTCTCCCGCCAACGGCGGGACCGCCCGTAAAAAATGGACCCATTATTTCTGGGAATTTCTCATGTTATTCCTTGCTGTGTTCTGCGGATTTTTGGCAGAGAATCAAAGAGAACATTTTATAGAAAATCAGCGGGAGAAAAAGTTTGCTAAACAAATGCTGGCAGACCTTCGTGCTGATTCTGCTTTTTTTTCATACTATGTACCATTAATAAACAAGCTCCTCGAAAAGCATCAGCAATTTTATGGATTGATGACAAGCGGTACAAGACCTGCTGATAAAGAAGTATTGAATAAATGTCTCCCTCTTCTATACACATTAGACATACAAGCCACTGCGGCCACCTACAACCAAATGAAAGCCTCCGGTGGTCTGCGATACATACGGGATCAGGAATTGACCATCGCATTACAGCAATATTACGAAGTGCTGCTGCCCCGGGCTATCAAATACACAGATATAGGAAATGATTACTTTACCGAAAATGTTAATCCCTACCTTTTAAAACATTTCAGGGTTCAGGATTTTGATTTTATGGGAGATTCCGTAACTGCCGTCAGCCCCGCTATTTTAGACAGAACTACCCAAACAGACCAGGAACTACTGAATATTATTCAAAACTATGGAAATATACATAAGGCAACACTTCGTGTTCTTATCTTACCATGTGAGAAAAAACTGGCTGAGCTGATCGGATTGCTTAAAAAAGTATATCACCTGAAATAAAAAAATTAAAAATTATGAATTTAGAATTAAGAATGAAACTACGAACAATCAACCTGCCATTCATAATTCATAACTCTGAATTCTAAATTTCTAACAATGGAAGTACACCACCACTCACACACCTCACGAAAAAAATGGACCCGTTATTTCTGGGAGTTTCTTATGTTGTTCCTTGCGGTAACATTAGGTTTTATTGTTGAGAACAAAAGAGAGCATATTATCGAAGGTCATCGGGCCAAAGATTATGCAAAAGCATTAGTATCTGATCTTGCTGCTGATACAGCCAGCCTTTCACAGGACCTTACATCATTGGTGGCCCGTATTAGGGTCCAGGATACATTGGAATCAATATTGATCCGAAAATTATCCGGAGAAAAGATACCAGGC
>JBQTHS010000128.1:0-6471 GCA_052389635.1 Bacteroidota bacterium
ATATGGCTGATGTGACAAAGCTTGATGGCTCCAAGTCCAATGTCATCTTTCTAATCAGAGGGCAGCAACTGTTTCAATTCTGTGCATTCATAGTTTCTGTTTATATCTGCACATATTTTTTTAGCCATGACAAAAAAGAATATTTGAACCTTCGGGCCCCTTCTGACAACAAATATTTTATTGCAGGGGTTGCTCTAATGTTAATTGCCATTCCTTTCAGCGCCATGCTTGGTCAAATAAACAGGAGTATTTCCTTGCCATATGGAATTGAAAACTGGATGAAGGAAAAAGAGGCGGGGGCCTCATGGGTTGCCCGCACATTATTATTAAAGCATTCGGTAAAAGATCTTTTGTTAAATATTTTTTTCATTGCCGGGCTGGCAGCGGTGGGTGAAGAATTATTGTTTCGGAGCCTAGCGCAGCGATTGCTCATCAAACTATTTAAAAGCCCCTGGGCGGGCATTATCGTTTCGGCCGCAATTTTCTCAGCCATGCATATGCAGTTCTATGGATTCCTACCGAGGTTTGCACTCGGTGTGATATTGGGTGCTATTTACTGGTATAGTGGTAGTCTCTGGGTGGCCATACTTGCACACTTCATTTATGATACGGTGTTGGTCGTGCTGGCTTATTTTAACCCGGAGATGCTGAATGATGAAAACAATATTCAACTTGCCAATCTTGCAGTATTAGGTACGATAAGCCTTGCATTGGTAATATTGCTTGTTGTATGGATGAAAAAGAGATCAACGGCCTCATACAACACAGTATATGGAAATGATGCGGTACCTGTAAAAGATCATCCATTCTGACAAGCTATGGCATTCAACTGGCAGACATTCCGGACAAGGACAATTTCATCCCTCATTTTTGTGGCGGTGATGCTGGCGGGTTTGCTGTGGAACCAGTGGAGTTTCCTGGTCTTGTTTTCCATTATCCATTTTGGCTGCTGGTGGGAATACCTGAAGCTGGCTGAGAAAATTTATCACACAACTTTTCACATTTATACAAAGCTGGGGCTGATGGTAATGGGTTACGGACTCATGCTTTGGTTTTGCGGACCATCATACGAGATCAGTCATTATGGATTTAAAGAAAATCTATCCCTGCCGGTATCCGGCGCCGGGTTTATTTTAATGATAATTGGAATTTTCCAGAAGAATGCAGTGAATATAAAAGCGTTTGGGACGGCGCTGCTTGGGTTGGTTTACATTTCACTGTGCTGGGGGTTGATGCTGGATTTATGCAATAGAGTTGAGATTCATCTTTATTCTATTGTGGCCGCTAATATGCTACCTGTAACAATTGTAGTTGCGATCTGGATCAATGATACGATGGCCTATTTGGTTGGTTCTTTAATTGGCAAAACACCACTCTCGAAAATCTCACCTAAAAAAACATGGGAAGGAACTGTGGGAGGGATAATTTTCTGTATTGTTCTTATGTATTTTCTTTGGGGCGGGATAGTATACCCCACGTATAATATCAGGAACATGATGTTTGGGATCATTGGGGCTATTGTTGCAATGGCTGGTATTGTTGGTGACCTGCTCGAATCAAAACTCAAACGAATGGCCAATGTAAAAGACAGCGGCTCCATGATGCCCGGCCACGGCGGTTTTTTAGACCGGTTCGATTCTTTGTTACTCGCTACTCCGTTCGGTTGGTTATATGTTCAGTTCTCCTGAAATGACGCCCATTCACTATTGACTATTCACCATTCACTTATATTTGCCCCATGACCATCCACAAAGAAGGCTATAAGACCATTGCCATCACCGTTTTCCTTTTTGGCCTGATCAATATACTCTCGTTCTATGTCATCAGCTATGGAGTGCCTTTCCTGAGCTGGGTCATCTTTGGTATTACAGCCGTCCTGCTTGTATTTATGATCTCCTTTTTCCGTATCCCTAAACGAAAGCACACGATCCGGGATAATGCAATCGTTGCACCGGCAGATGGTAAAGTGGTGGCCATCGAAGAAGTGCAAGCGGATGAATATTTTACGGACCGCCGCATACAGGTATCCATTTTCATGAGCCCGCTGAATGTGCATGTGAACCGCAACCCTGTAAGCGGGGAAGTGGCCTACAGCCAGTACCACAAAGGAAAATACCTGGCGGCCTGGCATCCCAAATCCTCCACAGAAAACGAAAGGCATTCGGTGGTGTACCGCAAAGAGGGAAAGGAGATACTGGTAAAACAAATTGCCGGAGCATTGGCTAAACGCATCTGCAACTACCTGCAACCAGGTATGCAGGTAAAACAAGCTGAGGAAATGGGTTTTATCAAATTCGGATCCCGGGTTGATCTGCTGTTGCCATTGAATGCCAGAGTGCAGGTAAAGATTGGCGATAAGCCGCAGGGCGGGGTTACGATTATTGCCACCTGGTAGCCTCACCGCGCCCTCTCCACTTGTGGAGAGGGGGTTAAAATATACTTTCCAATTCTTTCAGTGAATAAACCGTATAAGTCGGCAGTTTGCCATTCACCGGCACCGGTTCTTTGGTCAGGTGATTGACATGCACCTGGTCAATACCCGCATTTACGGCGCCGAGAATATCCACTTCAATGGTATCCCCGATCATGATGCTTTGTTCCGGCAGCGCATTTGTTTTTTTGAAAGCATACTCAAAGATCTCTTTGTGCGGCTTCAGGCTGTTGCTGGCTTCCGAAGTTATGACCTCGGAAAAATATTTATCCAGCCCGGAGCTTTTCAGCTTGCCATGCTGTGTTTTTTCAAATCCGTTGGTAATAAGGTGAAGACGGTATTGATTAGCAGAGAGGTAATTCAGCGTTTCAATAGCATGGGGGAATAATATCTTCCGGGTAGGTAACAGATCTAAAAAAAGCACACCCATTTCTTTCGCCAGCGGTTCATCGGCAATTTTAAAATCCAGCAGGGCCAGCCACATCCTTTTCCAGCGCAGCTCATCCACTTTGATGTAGCCATTGCGGTAGCGGTCCCAGAGTTTATCATTATGAACAAGATAATTCCGGTGAAACAGGTCAAAGTCCTCAATCCCTTTTCCCTTTAGTTGCAGGTTGTGATACAGCTCCTCCAGTGTTTGCCGGCTGTTGGCTTCAAAGTCCCAGAGGGTATGGTCTAAATCAAAGAAAAGGTGTTTGTACTTCATTGCTGTAGATTTGCAAAGGAAACAGAAATAATCAATATTCAATAAACCAATGTTCAATTTTCAATGAACGTCATTATTACAGGGGCATCAAAGGGAATTGGCAAAGCTATTGCAGAAATATTTGCAGCCAACGGGCATAACCTGTTTATCTGCTCAAGGGGGGAGGTGGCTTTGTACAAGACCATGGAAGAATTGATGACCAAATACCCCGCTGTTGCCATTAAAGCAAAGCCATTTGATTTAAGCAAAAAAGAACAGGCAAAGGAATTTGGAAACTGGTGTTTGTCTTTTGCAGTTCCGGATATTTTGGTGAACAATGCCGGGATGTTTGAGCCGGGGAGTGTACATAACGAACCCGAAGGCACATTGGAAAGTCAGGTGGCGACAAATTTATACAACGCTTATCATTTGACAAGAACAGTTTTGCCCAAAATGATGAAGAGGCGTTCGGGCCATGTCTTCAATATATGCTCCATCGCTTCCCTGCATGCTTATGTAAATGGCGGGGCGTACAGCATCAGCAAGTTTGCACTGTACGGGTTCAGCAAGAACCTGCGGGAGGAAATGAAACCGCATGGAATAAAAGTAACTTCTGTTCATCCCGGAGCTGTGATAACGGATTCATGGGGAAATTATGACAACTCATCCATGCGCATCATGGAAACAGATGATATCGCAAAAATGGTTTATGCCGCTTCACAGCTTTCCCTTGCCGCCTGTGTGGAGGATATTGTAATCAGGCCGCAGTTAGGGGACCTGTAAGCCGCTGACATCCTGTTTTCTCCTTTGGTATATTTTAAACCCTCCCTTAGAAAAGCGTTTATACTTTAGCCGGGTATTTATGAAGCCCTTCATCACCATATTCTCATTGCTATTTTCAGTGTTCCTGCAGGCACAGGTCAGCTTCAGAACCATTGTACCGCAGCAACCGGTTGTAGCCGGGGAATCCTTCCAGGTGCAGTATATACTGGAAGGGGCAGACAGAATGACTGCGATACGGACACCGGTTTTCGCCGGCTTCCGCTTTATAAGCGGCCCCAATATCTATGTCGGCTCCACCGCTACAGACGGCAGCGCCAAAAAAGTTCAGAATTTTGTTTATACACTGGAAGCTGTCCGGCCGGGCAGATTTGTTATTCCGGCAGCTATTATTGCATTTAACAACAGACCCCTGCAGAGCAATGATGCAATGCTGAGGGTGATCTCACAGCTGGATGCAGCAAACAACCGGGGTAAAAAAGAAGAACTGCTTAGCTCAGAATATTTCCTGCGCCCCGGTGAGGACCCGTATAAAAAAATCAGGGAAAACCTTTTTTTGAGAGTACAGCTTGACCGCAACAGTTGTTTTACAGGTGAAGCAGTGGTGGCCACCTTCAAATTGTATTCAAGACTCGAATCAAAATCTGATATTGTGAAAAACCCTGGCTTTTACGGTTTCACCGTGCATGATATGGCGAACCTGGCCGATATACAGGTTAGTACCGAAAAAATAAACGGACGGCTCTTTGATGTGCATACCATCCGCAAGGTGCAGTTGTACCCGCTGCAGGCAGGAGATTTTATTATTGATGCCATGGAAGTAAAGAACAAAGTGGAGTTTTCACGGAGCCGGGTGAATAAGAAAACAGAACAGGAAATTGCTGAAGGGATGATGGCAGGAGACAATGATGAAACTACCGGGGAAGAGACTGAAATTTTTGAAAACAGCATCAGTACAACACCGCTGCTGGTGCATGTAAAACCCCTGCCAGATAAAACGAAGCCGCTTGCGTTTACCGGTGCGGCCGGGAGATTCACAATTGCCTCGGCAGTTGTTAATGCACAACTGGCGAAAGATGAACAGGGAGTCCTGGAAATAACTATTTCAGGAAAGGGAAACTTTACACAATTAGATGCACCGGTCCTGCAATGGCCAGGCGGTGTGGAGGGTTTTGAACCGGTGCTGAAAGATGATCTGGATAAAACGAAAGTACCCCTGCATGGCAAACGGACTTTCAGCTTCCCGTTTGTATGTGCTGCGCCCGGCTCTTACAAAATGCCACCGGTTATTTTTTCTTATTTTGACACAGACAGCAATGCTTACAAAACAATCATCAGCAACAGTCCTGAAGTGACTGTCAGTAATAAAGAGAAGAAAATTCCGGAGATAGTAAAGCCGAAAACTTCTTTTGCTGAACAAAATGAAAGGGCTGCCCGCATTGCCGGGGGTATTGCCGTAGCGGCGGTATTAGCTATAATCGGCTATTGGATATTTAAAAAGAAAGAGCCTGAACCTGCGGCAGCAGTTACCGGGCAACCAGCCATGCCATCAGGCGAAGAATTGCTGAAACCGGTATACGGGGTTTTGGCAGGCGGTGACAGGGAATTCTATTCTGCGCTTCAGTCGGCGATCTGGTTATTTGCTTCGCAGCGCTTTGGCCTTTCCGGAAGTGAAATGAACAAACAGGCGCTTATGGCAACTATGAATGAAAGATTGACCGATAAATCATTATCAGGGCAATTACTGCTGGTGCTGGAGACCTGTGAAGCCGGGATGTTTACGAATGCTGCCCTTTCTGAAAGCAAGGAAGAGTTACTTTGCCAGGCGAAAGATGTTCTGGAAAAAACAGATACGGCCTTACTCTGAATATTTATATCCCACGCCTCTCACCGAATGAAAGTATTTGGGGTTGCGGCTGTCTGCTTCAAAGTATTTGCGGAAGTTCAGGATAAAATTATCAATGGTACGGGTGGTGGGATATACATTATAACCCCATACAGCCTGTAATATTTTTTCCCGGGCCACTACTTCATTCCTGTTTTCAATCAGCAGTTTCAGCAGCATGGTTTCCTTCTTGCTCAGCGGTATCTTTTCCCCGCCGGGTCGGGTCGCTTCCTGGGCCTTAAAATCAACCGTATTGCCGCCAAAGCTGTAGGTATCCCCAACAGTTGATTTATCCTGTAGTTTTTTATTCTTATCAATCAGCTTACTCACCCGCAGCAGAAGTTCTTCGAGGTTAAATGGTTTAGTGAGGTAATCATCAGCGCCTTTTTTGAGGCCAAGCACCCGGTCGGCGCTGCTGTTTTTTGCGCTGAGGATAAGAATCGGCACTTCATTATTGCTGATGCGGATTGTTTCTGTTACATTGATGCCGTCCATTTCGGGGAGCATTACATCGAGGATAATCAAGTCAAAGTATTCGCCCTGCACGACACTCAGCGCTGTTACCCCGTCAAAGGCGGAGGTTACCTCATAGCCTTCCAGCTCGAGGTTCAGCTTGAGGGCTTCATGAAGGTTCTCTTCATCTTCAACCAATAATATGGAGTTTTTTTTATCGGATGCCATGGGTGCTAA
>JBQTHS010000129.1:0-21279 GCA_052389635.1 Bacteroidota bacterium
TGATTAAAAAACAGGATTACAAAGTAGTGGTGGATGCTATTAACTCCACCGGCGCCATCTTTGTACCGGCCCTGCTGCATGCATTGGGCATCAATGAAGTGATGGTGCTGAATGGAGAAGTGAACGGAAAGTTTGCCCATAACCCCGAGCCGCTACCCGAACACCTTAGCCAGCTCAGCGCAGAAGTGGTAAAGCAGCAGGCCCATTTCGGCATTGCGGTGGACCCGGATGTGGACCGGCTTTGTTTTGTGTGTGAGGACGGCAGCATGTTTGGCGAGGAATATACCCTGGTGGCGGTGGCGGATTATATGCTGGGAAAGATCAAAGGCAATTCGGTGAGCAATATGAGCAGCACCAAAGCGCTGAAAGAAATCACCCTGCAGCATGGAGGCGAATATTTTCCTTCGGCCGTGGGGGAAGTAAATGTGGTGAAGAAGATGAAGGAAGTGAATGCGGTGATCGGCGGCGAGGGCAACGGCGGCATCATCGTTCCGGATTTTCATTATGGAAGGGATGCACTCATCGGCATCGGCTTATTCCTGAGTCACCTGGCGGGACATAAAAACGGTATGCGGTCTTTCCGCAACCGCTACCCGGACTATTTTATTTCCAAGAACAAGATTGAACTGGAGAACGGGGTGGATATGAAGCCCATCTTCGAGAAAATTAAAAAGAAATACAAAAAGAACCCGGTGAACACCGAAGACGGGTTAAAGATTGAGTTTGACGGGGACTGGGTTCATCTGCGCACCAGCAACACCGAGCCCATCATCCGCATTTACGCTGAAAGCGACCTGGAAACCAAGGCCGCCAATATTGCAATGCAGCTGATGCGGGATGTAAAGGAGTTTGGGTAGAATTGTACTGCAACCAATTGCGGCCTTTCCGGATATGCTTTTATTTCATTTGGCGGACACTGTCTGCCAATTTCCCTTTACCAGTTTTGTATTGCAGGAAGGTTTAGTTAACAACGGAATAGATTTCCCAATCGCCGGGGAAGAAAATTTATGTAAAATTTCGAATTTTATTATCTAATCCATCCTCTTCCTCCGCATCGGAGGCAATTTTGCCAATGAGGACAATTAGGATAAAGCGGGTCCGGACCACGTTGAAGCATTGGCGATGTGGCGGCACTTCAGCCAGTATAGAAAACCCCGTCCTATGTTAGCAGCCGTAAATGTCACCAGTCATAGCCTTGGTAATTGTAGGCAATATGAATATAAGGTTTGCCATCACTTTCGCCTTTAGTTATTATTACATAGTCGCTACCGTTTTTCGTAAAGTACTTTGTCACTTCAAAGGGGTGTGCGATGTTGGGTCTTTTAATTGTCTTGGATGCACATCTGCCGTATAATCCTTTAATGTTTTTATAGGTTGAATCAAAAGTTTTTACTGACTTAAAGGAAAGTGATAACGACATTCCAATTACCTTGTCAGATTCTTTATTAGTCATAACCATTACGCCTCCGCTACTAATACCCGATGAAAAATAAGGATGTACCGAAAAAGAAAACCTATGAAATGGAATAGGATTGCCTTTATCGTCGGTCGGGGGATAAACTGTCCACCCAGTATCTTTTTTAAGAGTTAATTCTGGTCTTGCATTAAAATCTGAAAGTAAAGTTGTGTCATGTTTCTTTATGTCAACACTGAAAAATATTTTCGATGTCAATGCATCATAGTCTTGGCTGTGTGATGTATTTGACAACACAATTGTAAAGATTAGAGTTAAGTTGATCAGTCGAGGCATCTGTTTTACGGCTGCTAACGGTCACAGCCTTTGCGTTCGGCAGGGCATTTGGAAAACCTCCAATAGAATTACTGAAGTTGAAGTTATATTCTTTTGTTGAGATTTATTCGTTCAGCCCGAACTGTTGCTGATAAACGATATGTCGAGCAGTATATATTCTTCAGCCAGCATAGCCCCATGTTGCCTGCAGGCATTTTAAATTTTCGAAAATTCCATTTCGGCAAGTTCTATTTCAAGCTTGCCGAAAATTGAATGACAGTAAAGAACAGGTTTGCCGTCGATGAGTTTAAAAATTGAACCTGTTACATCAAGACCGAGCTTAGTTATATTCTTTGAAAATTTTTCTTGATCATGATTTGTTATTTGCGGGTTTATGATTGTTAAAACTTCCCATGATACAGGTTTAGTCAAAGAAAAAGAATCTTTCAAATCTTTGCAGTAGCCTTTAGACAATGTTGTCTTTACTGGAATCGCATAGTTAATCAATTTTGAGTAATCGAAATTTTGAAACATATTAGCTTCCACTGAAAAATATTTAACCCCGTCGAATTTTTTTGTATGAGAAACCCATTGAAGTAAAAATTGAGGAAAAATATATTCCGGCTTGAATGCACCTTTATCTTTTTTTACTTTTACTGAGCATGCAGCAATCAACGGCCATCGCATAATAAAATTCAGGCTTCCTTTGTCCCAAGAGTCTAGCGCTTCTTTCTGAGTTTTCTTTGCAAAATCTGCACTTTCTTTACTGCTCACACTTGTCAGTATTTTGCACATTAGGTCAGGGGTTAACGAAATATCAAGAAACTTGTATCTTTTATTTTCAAGCTTATAGCGTGAAATTTGCATTTTAGAAATGTCAGGTCTTCGCAACTCTTCCCAGCAGACGTAAGTGGAATTTGATAAATATAAACAAGGAAGCCCGGGAACGCTGAATCGCTGGTTAGTAACTTTTTCTCTTTCTTCGAAAGGAATGTGAAACATCTCATGGCGTTCAAATTGTTTACCGTTTCCCTTACGTGCTCGATAATAAGGAGTATGTTCATCAAAAACAACGCCTACGTTTTTAAGAATAAGAAAATCTTCAATTAAGGACATCGCTTTCTCAAATTCGAAATATGCCTTTGAGGGAAATCCTGAAAAATAAGTTTTTGAACTTTTAATCAAAAGATTACAAACTTTTCGGAGTGTTTGACGATTGACTTTAAGCTTTTCTACTATTGTTCCTTCGTCAATTTGATCTAAAGTAGTGAGGAATTCCTTAAATATTTTTTTGAGAAAAAGAGGAAAAGTGTCCTCGGAAGATTGCTTGGGAAGAGTAAATATTGGAAGTTTCAAAGTGTCAAGAATGTTCATGATATGCTTGCATACAACTCGTAAATAGGCGTAGTTGCTTGTTCCAAATTTAATTAATTTTCAATCACAAATGGAACAAGACAAGTACACAAAACACTTTGACACGGAGCTAAAAATTGGCCTTGTAAACTGGCGGGAAGCCTGGCTTTTTGCGGGTGAATTCCCGGAAAAACTATATACGGAGGCCTCTAAGGGAAAACTTGTATTCCGGCAACGGGGAACATCACTGCATATCAGCTATCAACGCCTGAAAAAAGGCCTTATTAAAAAAGCAATGCTTATCCGGCAGGCTCAACTGCCATTTTGATATTCACTGCAGCTACTTACTTGTTTTACCAGGTTTAACAGCAGGAATCCCGTCTGGATCAGAACGCCTTCTTTTCATCTTTCTCCCCCTTCTTCCCCGCATTCTTCACATACTTATCCATCCATGCCAGTTGTTCGTTCAATAAATGCAGCAGGTTTTCCCGGCCCTGGTAGCCATGGCTTTCATAGGGCAGGCTCAGGTATTTTACCGTGCCGCCATGGCCCTTTATAGCATTGAACATCCTTTCGCTTTGTATGGGGAAGGTGCCGGTGTTATTGTCCATCTCGCCATGCACCAGCAGAATCGGTGTTTTTATTTTATCAGCATAGCTGAAGGGGCTCATTTTATTATACAGTTCAGGGCTCTGCCAGTAAGTGCGGTCCTCGTTTTGGAAACCAAAAGGAGTAAGGCTGCGGTTGTATGCGCCGCTTCTTGCGATACCGGCTTTAAAGAGTTTGGTATGTGCCAGCAGGTTGGCTGTCATAAAGGCGCCATAGCTGTGGCCCGCCACCGCCACCCGGCCGCGGTCGCCCACACCGAGAGAGTCAAGCACATTGATGGCCGCTTCGGCATTCATCACTAACTGTTCGATAAAATTATCATTGGGTTTTTTATCCTTACCCGTGGCAACGATCGGCATTTCTGCATTATTGAGAACGGCATAGCCCTGTGTAACATATACCACCACCGAACCACCGCCAATCAATGTAAAGCGGTGCTCACTGCCACGGATCTGTGCAGCATCAGCAGCCGAGTTGTATTCGGCAGGGTAAGCCCAAATGAGTACTGGCAGTTTACCATCCTTGTTCTTATTATAGCCCTTGGGCAGGTACAGGTCGCCGGTGAGGTCCACACCATCAGCTCTCTTATATTTGATCTTTTCCTTACTCACCCCTTCCATTTGCGGGTAAGGATTGGTAAAGGAAGTAAGTTGCCTGTCGGCGATGCGTAGTTTTAAATTCTTAAGCCAGTAATTGGGCATTTCTTTTTCTGATTCCTTTCTTGTGATCAGCGAAAGTTTACCGGCATCCAGCACCCGCACCACATATTCATAATATCCTTCGGCGCAGCGCCAGAGGGTATCAGCTTTCTTTGCATGGATATCATAGGAGAGCAGGAAGGGTAGATCGCCTTTGGGTGAACTACCGCTGGTATTATTAAAGATCACCTTGTTGCCGTTATCAATGGTTACCAGTGCATTTCTTCCGTATTGGTTAGGGGCCGTCAGCGGCTGCCCGGGATTGGAATATGCATCGGTAGTATTACGGGTCATCAGCTTTTCAAGGTCGCCAGTCACAGAATTGTAGCGGTCGAGCTGTGTCACCTGCTTGCCGGTAAGCCCTTCCGTTACAAAAGCAACATTCGCATCGCCCCAGGTAATAAAGCGATAACGCATTTTGGTACGGAACAATTCTCTTGATGCCGTATTGAAAGGAGCAGGCAGTGCATATACGGCATCCCGGTACTCCACATTCTTTTTCACCAACCCGCTGTCGAGCGGCATGCACCAGATAATGGTAGCCGGTTCATCATCCCGCCAGTCGAAGGCACGGGGCACCAGTTGCACATTATCATTACCGGCCGGCGCTGTTTCAGAAGAAGGAAGGTCAGCCATTTCTTTTACTCTCTTACCAGTCATATCTGTTATCAGCACTTCAGCCGGAAAACCATTGGCAGGTACTGTGTAGGAGAAAGGTTTCTTTATCTTTCGGACCAGCATGTATTTTTTATCAGGAGAAATATTGATGCTGCCGTAAATGGCAGGCAGGCCAATTTTTGTTTCAACTCCGTTTATATTCTTCACTAATTGAGTGGTGGCATAAAAAGCAAACAGGTCTTCGTCATAGGGACTTTTGATCAGGTCCTGGAAAGTGGGGCGGGGAGAAGCCTTGCCGTAGTTCTCTTGCACAGTAGGTCCTTTGGGCATGGCGGGTTTGGGTGGCGCTGCTGTGGCCGGTTTCAGCGCAGTACGGTATAATAATGTGTTATTATCATACCATATGACACCGCCGGTGATGACATTCAGCGCCGTCTTGTTCACTTTCACCGCTTTCTGTGTGGCCAGGTCGATCACATACAGGTCAACACGGCTGGCCGTGGTATGGGTGAAGGCAATTTTTTTATCATCGGGGCTCCAGCTTGTGCCGGAGGCATAAAGCGGGGAAGGCAGACCGCTGATCTTCATTTCTTTTCCGGTGCTGATATTTTTCAGGTAGAGGTTGTTGATGAAATTCTGGCGGCTGGGGGCGTAGTTGGCCGGGTTGATGCGGAGGCCGGCGATCTTCAGTTCGGGCCGGGCCAGTTCTTCCACAGAAGGATAAGAACTGCTTTCAGACAGCAGCATCCATTCACCTTTGTCGTCAAGGCTCACACCCGGCGCTGTTTTGGCCAGCAGCATATCGGCAATATCTTTCGGGGGAAGTTTGTAAGAAACATCGTCCTGGGCGGTGGATACAAGAGATAACGAAAGCAGGCAGAGGATAAAAGTATTGGTAAGCAGCCGGAGTTTCATGATGGTAAATTTTATCTGTCTAAGTTAAGGAACTGAAAGCTGAAAAGGATACCGCTCCCGTAAAAGGTAGTGTATCAGTTTCAAAATTCAGATAAATATGCCACAAAGACACCAAGACACAAAGACACCAAGACACTAAGTCACTATGTGGTCACAAAGAGTACTTTGAGTTGCTTTCTGTCTTTGTGCCTTAGTGGCTAAAAATTCAAGCCCGATAGTCCTGAGTTTTCCGAAGGATCGGATGAGACACTACTCCGTAAAACCTTAGCTGTCCGGGCCATTAATTTCAACTTGTGTAAAGCACATCGGCAAACTCCGGCTTTTTTTTGAACACCGAATTGGCGAAAGGGCAGAGGGGAATGATCTTCAGGGAATGATGACGGGCATACTCCACAGCCGTTTGGACCAGTTGATAGCCGGCACTCTGTCCGCGGAGTTCATCACCCACTTCGGTATGTTCGATTATCATTTTATCGGCCGAGGGCATGGTATACACCATTTCAGCGAGGATATTGCCTTCCTGCTGAACAAAGAAAAGGCCTTTGGAACCCACCTGTTTGTGCTGTATAAGCATTCACCGGGATTGGATGATAAATCTAAAAAGAATTTGCGAATCTCAGTTTTGCTTTTATATTTGCCCTGTCATGAGAAAGCATAATAATACATGGTGGTGGCTTGCAATCCGAAAGGGGCTGTAATGTCATACCTGTGTTTGTACCATTATATTGAGGCCCCGACAGTGTTCGGGGCTTTTAGTTTACCCCCGGCCCCTAAAGGGGAGTTAGGATGCTGAGAGGGCAGGCAGTTTTAATGGAGGGAAAATGAAAAGGATCGAAATAAATACAACTTGTAAAAGAATGCTGGCGGATTTTTTTACGCCGGTGGGTATCTATCTGCGGCTGCGGGACCGGTTCCGGGATACCATACTGCTGGAGAGCACCGACCATCATTCATCGGAGAACAGTTATTCTTTTATCTGCATTCATGCGATTGGCGGGATGGAGATACGTTCTGCTGATACTGTTGAGTTTAAATTACCGGGAAGAAACCCCGAAAAGATCGTACTGCAGGATAAAAATGGAGTGGCGCAACTGTTGTGGGACTTTATGCAAAAATTTGATATTAAAAAAACGGAAGACAAAGAAGCCCGGTTTGCGCAGGGATTATTTGGCTACACGACTTACGATGCTGTACAATTTTTTGAAACCATCCCAATCCCCACTCGCCAATCCCCACTTGCCATTCCTCTTATCCGTTACCGGCTCTATCAATATATCATTGCCATCAATCACTTCAAAGACGAATTGTTTATCTGCGAGAATAAAATAAACGGCATCGAAAGTGAAATAAATGCGGTGGAATCGCTGATTAAAAGTAAAGATGTACCAACATATCCTTTTAATATAGTTGGGGATGAAAGCACCCCTATGAGCGATGAAGAGTATAAGGAAATGGTGAAGAAGGGAATTGCCGGCTGCCACCGGGGTGATGTGTTCCAGATTGTTTTAAGCAGAAGATTTCAGCAAAAATTTACCGGGGATGAGTTTAATGTCTATAGGGCTTTGCGCAGCATCAACCCATCTCCTTACCTGTTCTTCTTTGACTATGGTGATTATAAACTGATGGGTTCATCACCCGAAGCACAGTTGGTGATTCAAAACGGCAGGGCCGTAGTTCACCCGATAGCAGGAACATTTAAAAGGACCGGGGATGATGAGGCAGATAAACTGGCCACGGAAAGACTATTAAAAGACGCCAAAGAGAATGCCGAACATGTGATGCTGGTGGATCTGGCAAGAAATGATCTAAGCCGCCTCTGTGATGAAGTGGAAGTGATGCATTACCGGCAGGTGCAGTATTTCTCCCATGTTATCCATCTGGTAAGCAAAGTAACGGGTAAAGTGAGGGAAGGAAGCAACCCGTTTGAACTGCTTGCAAAAACCTTTCCTGCCGGGACGCTGAGCGGTGCACCAAAATTCAGGGCAATGGAGCTGATAGCTGCGTATGAACCAACAGCAAGAAGCTATTACGGCGGTGCAATAGGCTTTATGGGATTTGATGGCAGTTGCAACCATGCCATTATGATACGGACTTTTTTGAGCCGGAGTAATACACTCACTTACCAGGCAGGTGCCGGTGTGGTGGCGGCCAGTAATCCGGAGAATGAGTTGCAGGAAGTGAATAATAAATTGGGGGCGTTGAAAGATGCGGTAGAGCTTGCGAAGATGTTAGATGCTAAATTTTAAATGTTAGGTATTTTTATCTAACATCTAAAATACAAAACTTAAAATCAAACATGAGGCTTCTTGTTTTCGATAATTACGATTCGTTCACTTACAATCTTGTCCATTTGGTGGAGAAGATAACGCATATCAAAGTGGAAGTGCATCGCAATGACCAGCTGGCATTGGAGAAAGTGAAAGACTATGATAAAATTATTTTATCTCCCGGCCCGGGTATCCCGGAAGAAGCCGGCTTGTTGCTGCCATTGATAAAGGAGTATGCGGCCACTAAATCTATACTGGGTGTTTGTCTCGGTCACCAGGCAATTGGTCAGGCTTTTGGGGGGAAACTGATCAATCTTTCAACCGTTTATCATGGGGTCGCTACCCCGGTAAAAATACAAGAATCAAAAAACAAGAAACCAAATGCAGTGCTGGATAACCTGCCCCATATGATTGAAGTGGGGCGTTACCATAGCTGGATTGTGAGTGATGAACACTTCCCGGAGGAACTGGAAGTAACTGCAAGGGACGGGAATGGATACATCATGGCATTGCAGCATAAAAAGTATGATGTGCAGGGGGTGCAGTTTCATCCCGAGAGTGTGCTGACGCCGATGGGAGAAATTATTTTAAGGAACTGGGTAGGCCTCCCCAACCCCTCCTGAGGAGGGGCTAAGAAGCCGTGATTTAATACTTACCCAAATAAAGCCTCCCTTCAGGGGAGCTTTGGAGGGCTTATGAAGAAGATTTTACAATATTTATTCGAACACAAAACGCTGGCAAGAGAAGCAGCCAAAGATGTTTTAGTCAGCATCGGTAAAGGCATTTACAACGAGCATGAGGTAACTTCTTTTATGACTGTCTATCTGATGCGCATCATTACCATTGAAGAATTACAGTGCTTCAGGGATGCTCTGCTGGAATTGTGTGTAAAAACAGATTTGAGTGAATACGAAACAATGGATATTGTAGGTACGGGTGGTGACGGGAAGAATACCTTCAATATTTCCACACTGGCCTGTTTTATTGTGGCCGGTACAGGGCAAAAGGTAGCGAAGCATGGTAACTATGGTGCATCATCCATCAGTGGCGCCAGCAATGTGATGGAGCAACTGGGGTACAAATTCAAAAGTGAGAATGAAAAATTAAAAACCGAGCTGGACGAAGCCGGTATTTGCTTTCTTCATGCACCACTTTTTCATCCGGCATTAAAAACGGTCGGGCCGATAAGAAAGAATCTTGCCATGAGGACTTTCTTCAACATGCTTGGCCCGATGGCTAATCCTGCTGATCCTTCTTATCAACTGGTGGGAGTGTATAACCTGGAGATGGCAAGGATATACAATTATTTATTACAACTGGGCGAGAAACCCTTTACTATTATTCACAGCCTGGATGGCTATGATGAAATTTCGCTGACCAACGACACTAAAGTAATAACCAATGAAGGAGAACGGATAATGACACCGGAACAATTAGGAAAACGAATGGTGGCCGCAGCCGACATCAGTGGTGGCAATAGTGTGGAAGAAGCGGCAAAAATATTTGCCACAATACTGAAAGGAGAGGGTACATGGGCGCAGAATGCCGTGGTGCTGGCGAATGCTGCCATGGCTTTGCACTGCACCGGTCAATATAAAAACTATGACGAAGCATATAACGCTGCTGTGGAAAGCCTGGAAAGCGGCCGGGCTAATGCATCATTACAAAAACTGATAACTGTTCAATGAGTAATATTTTAGAAACAATAGTAGCCGCCAAGAAAAAAGAAATTGAGCCCCTCAAAGCCAAAAGCCCCATTGAACGATTTGAACGGGAAGGTTTTTTCTGGCAGATAAGAAACCGTTCGCTGATGAAGAGTTTATTGATGCCCGGCAGCACCGGCATCATTGCCGAGTTCAAAAGAAAAAGTCCCAGCAAAGGATGGTTTAAAACAAAAGAACTGGAAGTGGAGCCGGTGGTAACGGCTTATAACAAAAGTGCAGCCGGAATTTCGGTATTAACCGATGGTGAATTCTTTGGTGGTGATTTGGATGATTTGATACAAACAAAAGTGGTAACAGATATACCGGTGCTGCGCAAAGATTTTATTATTGATAAATGGCAGATAGCCGAAGCAAAGGCTTTTGGGGCCGATATAATTTTGCTGATTGCCGCTTGTCTTACACCGGCAGAAGTAAAGGAATTTGCAGCCTATGCCGGCAGTGTCGGATTGGAGTCTGTACTGGAAATACACAATGAAGAAGAGCTTGGACATTGCTGCGATGAAGTGAGCATGGTGGGAGTAAACAACCGCAACCTGAAGACCTTTGAAGTGGATATTAATGTCTCGCTGCAACTGATTGATAAGATACCTACGGGTAAACCAGCAATTGCTGAAAGCGGTATCAGCAGTGTGGAAGCCATTGTAACTTTGCGGCAGGTTGGGTTCAAAGGGTTTTTGATAGGCGAAAATTTTATGAAGGAGGAGCAGCCGGGAAAGGCGTTTGAAGAGTTTGTGTCAGGGCTAAAGCCCATGTAACAGTTCTATTGACTAACCCCGGTCTTAAGACCGGGGTTAAAAAGCGATTACTAATAAACGGGGCTTTAGCCTTGAATAAACATGAAATATGAATATTAAAATTTGCGGCATCACTGAAATAAAACAACTGCAGCAGCTCGACGGGCTGGATATTGATTTTGCAGGGTTGATATTTTACAAAGAATCTCCCCGCTTTATCGGCGATAAGATTTCTAAAAAGGAATTGAAAAGTGCTGACTTTGATTTAAAGAAAGTGGGTGTATTTGTAAACCCCGAAATGATTGATGTGCTGGATGCCATTGATGATTACGGCCTGGATGCAGTGCAACTGCACGGCGATGAAAGCCCCGGAATGTGTGAAGACCTGAGCAGCGAAGTGGAAGTAATTAAAGTTTTCCGGGTGACGGATGGTGCAGACATTGATAAATTAGTTGCTCCGTATGATGCGGTATGTGATTATTATTTATTTGATACGGGTGGATTGAAAGAAAGTTTTGGCGGTACCGGTAAGCAGTTTGACTGGAGTATTTTAAATAAAGTCAAAATTGAGAAGCCTTTTTTTCTCAGCGGCGGCATTGGGCCTGATGATGCGGCGAAAATCAAAAGCTTCGGTCATCCTGATTTTTTTGCTGTAGATATCAACAGCAAGTTCGAAACAGCGCCGGGTGTGAAAGATATGGGTAAGGTGTTGCAGTTTAAGATGGCGATGAAGTGAATTAACCAGCTCTCCCTGAAAACCGGGAGGGTAAATTGAGTGAGCTAAATACTTTGAGCAATTGAGGTGAGCAGGTGAAAAGAACCTGTGAGGATATATCTAAAGTGTTCCGGGTTAAGATGATATTGAAAAATAAACAAGCAGCATGAAAAATTGCACCAACTGTGGTAACAGGGTATCAGGTTTGTATTGTAGCAAATGCGGGCAGAAAGGAGAGGTTGAGCGCATTACATTTCATCATATCCTCCACGAAGTTGTTCATTTTTTTACACATGCAGAAAAGGGATTTTTATTTACTACTCTGCAAATGCTGAAAGCACCGGGCCGGGCAGTAAAAAATTTTATTGATGGGAAAAGAAAGAATTACCAGCCGCCCCTGTCTTATTTCCTTATCTGGAATGCAGTTTATTTATTGCTATTATATTTTGTTGGAAGTGTATTCGGCGAGAATAAAGTAGTGAATTTTGCTGAATATTTCGGCCCGGCCGAAAAAACAAAGTTTGCTATTAGTCATTTAAATATTGTATTGACCACTTTATTGCCGTTCCAGGCGTTATATGTTTACCTGGGGCTGGTGTACAGGAAGTATAACTATTTTGAAGCATTGGTGGCTATTTTATACGCAATTGGAACACTTTTAGTGATGCAATTGGTTTTTGTGATTGCAGCCATTCCTCTTTATCTGTTTAGTGGTGTTTCAGTAAATATCCAGCTATCGGATATTCTGAAAGTGCTATACGTCGGGTGGTTTATGTTTGATTTTGTGAAAGTACTGCCGGTTAAGCATAAGTATTTAAGAGCAACAATTGTACTGTTACTGGCTTTTGGAACATTTACGGCATGGAGATTATATGTTTTTCCCGCAGCGGCGGAATTGTTTTTTTGAATTAGCGATGTAGACGTTGCAGTGAATTAACCCACCCCAACCCCTCCCCGGAGGGGATGCTTTGCACAGCCCCTGCTTTTTGAAGCGGTTGAAAGAGATGGGAAATGTTTATAGTTGAAGATGCAGAAATTTTGTACTTTAAAACACATCCCCGCCTGGGCGGGGCGGATTGAGTGAACTAAGTGCTTTGATAAACTGGGGTGGGTTTTGAAAAAGAACCTGGTGTGAAGGATATGAGTAAGGTGCTGCATTTTCGGCAGGGGATGAAGAAGTAAGACTATTTACAATGAATGAGAACAAGCACATATCAAAATCTATTTTCTACGAAGTGATTGAAAAGAGATTAATTAGATATAAGGAAGCCATTATGGGAACAAGGCAAACTCAAGGAATGGAAATGGCTATGTCACTCGCTATTCACCATAACATGCAAAGTTTGAGAGTTCTTGACGCTTTGAACTCTCTTTTTGGAGTTGGTTTTTGGGGTTATGGCATTAATAGTATTAGCGATGGAGTTGAAAATCACAGTCACCATGATGTTGAGGTTATAAGAGGGATTTCAGGTTTGAATAAGCATCATGAAGTCTACAGAAATTTACTGTTGCTTTCATTTAAAGTTGAGAATGACTCCATGTATGTTAGTACATTTTCAATTGACTCCTGTAGTATAGTTTTAAAATCAAATATTAATAGAAGGTATTATTTAACAGATTTTCAAAACGCAACTTTGAAAACCCGTCCAAATGCAACTTTTATAGATTTTATTTTTAAGGGGATTGAAAAACCTATTTCATTTCAAGTAGACACATATCATTTTGGGGGGAATGGTTTGAGTGGTCATAAACTAGCAAAATATTATATTGATACGATAAAGGAGCTTTCAAATAAATTTTTACTAAAAAAAGAACCAGAAACCTCAAGCGGGAAAAGAATGGGTGAAGAAATTGATAAAATTGAAAAAAGGTTGAGAAACATTGTTGTGGAAACTCTTTGCCAAAAAATTGGAGAAAGAGATTACGAAGTTCTGATAACAGGAGAAGCGAAAACTCAAATCAGGAGTAGAATTAAAGAGCATGTTGCTTTGCATCCCAATTTGCAGGTAAGTGATTTTAGATCTATTGATAGGGCAATTCAATTCTGCGATATTGACCACCTGAAAAAAGTTATTATAAGGGATATTTACTGGAATCATTTTGAAAATGTTTTTAAAGAGAAAGAGAAGGTTGTAAAGTACTTTGAGGGGTTTAATAACCTTAGGAAGGCAGTTATGCATAACAGAGAGATGAGTATGTTGATTAAGCATGAAGGCAATGCTGCTATTGAGTGGTTAAATATGGCAGTATTTTAAGAGACCGATTTGCTGAATAGAATTACCGAACCCCGAAGTGTGCGACGCAACAGCCGATGATAGTAGTACTGAATCTGGTAAAATAACCCTTCGATAAACTCAGGACATAAAATGACAACGACACATACATATACTTCTCCTAATGAACAAGGATACTACGGCCAGTTCGGTGGGGCATACATTCCTGAAATGCTGCACCGGAATGTGGAAGATCTGCGGACGAAGTATCTGGAAATTATTTATGAAGAGGGTTTTCAAAAAGAATTTCAGCAATTATTGAGAGATTATGCGGGAAGGCCAACGCCATTGTATTTTGCGCAGCGGCTGAGTGACAAATACAAAACCAATATTTATCTGAAGCGGGAAGACCTTTGTCACACCGGTGCACATAAAATTAATAATACCATCGGGCAGATTTTATTAGCGCTGCGATTGGGGAAGAAAAGAATTATTGCAGAGACCGGCGCCGGACAGCATGGCGTGGCTACGGCAACTGTATGTGCATTAAAAGGTGTAGAGTGCATTGTGTATATGGGCGAAAAAGATATTGAACGGCAGGCGCCGAATGTGGCGAGAATGAAAATGCTCGGAGCAACTGTGATACCGGCGACGAGCGGCAGCAAGACATTGAAGGATGCAACGAATGAAGCGATCCGCGACTGGATTAATAACCCCAACGACACGCATTATATCATTGGCTCGGTAGTTGGGCCGCATCCATATCCGGATATGGTGACGAGATTTCAAAGTGTGATAAGCGAAGAGATAAGATGGCAATTGAAAGAAAAAATAAATAATGAATTACCCGCTTATATAATTGCCTGCGTGGGCGGCGGAAGCAATGCAGCAGGAGCTTTTTATCATTTTTTGAATGAGCCTTCGGTACAGCTGATTGCTGTAGAAGCAGCAGGGCTTGGAATAAACAGCGGGCACAGCGCTGCAACCACTCAATTAGGCAAACCCGGCATTTTGCACGGCAGTAAAAGTCTGCTGATGCAGACAGAAGACGGACAAGTGGTGGAACCGCATAGTATTTCGGCCGGACTGGATTACCCGGGTATTGGCCCGCTGCATGCACATTTATTTAAAACAGGCCGGACAACTTTTTTAAGTGCGACAGATGAAGAAGCATTGCAGGCTGCTTTTGAGTTAGCAAAACTGGAAGGGATTATTCCTGCATTGGAAAGTGCTCATGCCCTTCATGCGTTGACTTGCCTCAGGCTTCAGCCTGAGGATAGAGTAGTAATTTGTTTGAGTGGGAGAGGGGATAAAGATTTGGCAACATATATGAAACATATTTCTTAACAGCAAAGACGCTAAGCCGTCAGGCATTGAAAAGAAAAATTCCCGGCGAAACTTTGCGTCTTTGCGCCTTAGCGGTTAAACGAGATGGGCAGAGTAAAAAAAATATTTGAGACTAAGCGTAAAAATATACTCAACGTTTACTGCACCGCAGGCTTCCCTCAATTAAACTCAACAATTGAAGTAATGATGGCGCTGCAGCAAAACGGCGCCGATATTATTGAACTCGGTATGCCGTACAGCGACCCGTTGGCTGATGGGCCAGTGATACAACATAGCAGCAGCATTGCATTAGTAAACGGAATGACGATTGCCAAACTGGTTGAACAGTTAAAAGATTTCAGGAAAAAAATTTCAATACCGGTAATATTAATGGGCTATATGAACCCCGTCTTACAATACGGCTTTGAAAAATTCTGCGCCAGTGCAGCTGCCGCCGGAATTGATGGTTTGATATTGCCCGACCTGCCTGAATTTGAGTTTGAAACCGAATACGGCGCTATCATTAAAAAACATGGACTTGATTTTATTTTTTTGGTTACCCCCGAAACATCGAACGAAAGGGTGAAAAAATTGGACAGCTTCAGCAGCGGCTTCCTGTATGCTGTTTCGTCATCCTCTACTACCGGCAGCGATAAGAAAACAGGCTATATGGAAACATACCTCAAAAGACTAAAAAACCTGAATCTTGAAAACCCGGTATTGGTTGGCTTTGGCATTAAGGATAAAGCCTCATTTGAAACCGTTTGTCAGCTGGCCGACGGGGCTATAATCGGCAGCGCCTATATTAAAGCATTGGAAAACAACCCCGATGTTAATGCAGCCACAAAATCCTTTCTTTCGTCCATTCTGCCCGCCCGGATGACCGATAATGGCGGAAGTTAAATATTGGATAAACGGTCGGACGGGGGCTAAGAAGGCTTTTGCCTTTTCGTTTCATTCTCTAAATTTGCACACTGTTAGGCATCAGCCTGTGAAAACATAAAATGGTTATGAAAAAAATAGTACTCCTTTTGGTTTTTGCCCCCTTGTTTGCCCTTGCCCAAACCAGCTCCAAAGGATTTACCATTGAAGGTAAATTAGACGGCTTTGCCGACGGCGCCAAAATTGGCTTGTACAAAAACGGGATGCAAACCGAATGGGTGGCCGCCAAATTAGAAAAAGGAAAATTTACCCTGAAGGAAAAAACAGATGAACCGGTTCTGTGTTTTATCGTCATCGAAAATGTGCCGAATGCGGTGGAAGTATATGTAGAGAATGCAGTTATCACCGTTAAGGGCAATAAATCACAGCCGGGCAAATATGAAATATCCGGCTCCAGATCCCACAAAGACTTTGCAGAGTTTATTGCATCTTTTATGCCGCTGGCGCAGCAGCTGAATGCTGCCGCAAGCAGCATCAACGCCACCATGCCGGGCAGTCAGCGGGACTCACTCATGACCGTTTATACCGAAAAGCAACAGGGCCTGCAGCAGCAGATTGACAAGTTTGTGAGTGAGAAACCAGGTTCATTTGTTACTGCCTTTGTTTTAAATGTTACTTACCAGTTCAATAACGATATCGTAATGCTGGAAAACCGTTTCGGCAAACTCCAGGAAAAAATAAGGATATCAGAGACAGGAAAACAGTTGGAGGCTTTCATTGCCAAAAGCAAGATTGGCGCAGTGGGCACCATGGCGCTTGACTTCACCCAGCCGGATACAACAGGCACACCCGTTTCACTGTCTTCTTTCCGCGGCAAATATGTATTGGTTGATTTCTGGGCCAGCTGGTGCGGCCCCTGCCGTACGGAGAACCCCAATGTAGTGGAGAATTTCAATTACTTCAAGAGTAAAAATTTTACTGTCCTCGGTGTTTCATTGGACAGGCCCGGCTATAAAGAAAAATGGCTGGAAGCCATCAGGACGGATAATCTTACCTGGACCCATGTTAGCGACCTGCAGTGGTGGAATAATGCCGCCGCCAAATTGTATCATGTGGAAGGTATTCCCCTGAACCTGCTGGTTGACCCCAGCGGAAAAATAGTAGCCCGCAATCTCCGCGGGCCGGACCTGCGGGCCAAGCTTTGTGAGATACTTGGGGGATGCAATTAGAGCTCAAAGCTGAAAAAATTTCAGCAAAGTCTCTTTTGTTTACATAAATAGAATTATGGCGTAACTTACGGTGTAATCTTATCCCGATTAACCTAAATACTCCCGCATGAAAATTCTTGCTGTTGCTGCAGTATGCCTGTTATCCTTTTCATCTTCTGCCCAAATTCTGAAAAAAATAAAAGACCGGGTGGAAGGCAAGGCCAAAGGCGAGGCCAACCAGGCAAAGAATGAAGCACAGTACAAAGCCCGTCAATCGGCTTATAAAGAACTCGACGATTTCAAAGCAGAATTTGATTCCACCGATATTGATTATGCATTGCTGCTGAGCGATAACTCCGGTCTTTTTGGCGGCAGGGGCCGGAATGAAGCGGGCACCAAATTCATACGGCTCAGCGCCATCGCCAAATCTTTGTACAGGGACCAGGATATGAGTGATGAAGAAGCAGGCCGGCTCAACCTGCACTTCGGTCAGTCGGCCTATGCCACCGGCCGCTATGTGTATGCCGCCAAAAGACTGAGCGCCGCCCAAAACTTTTTTGAAAAAGCGGGGATGACCAGTGATCTCAGCTACCTGAAGACGGTGGCCAGCCAGGGCCTGCTATATACTTCCATGGGCCGGTTTTCACAGGCAGAAAAATTTACCGGCAAAGCCCTGGAACTGCGGGAAGAAAGGCTTGGCAAAGAGAATATGGCCGTGGCAGCTTCGCTGAATAATTATGCCGTACTGCATTACAACCTCGGGCAATACAATGAGTCGGAAAAAGAATTTGCATCTTCCATTAATGTCATCCAGGCCAACAAACAGCAGGATGCCATGCCCTATGCCATTTTACTGAACAACCAGGCCATCCTCTACCAGTCCATGGGCCGCTACGAACAGGCCGTCTCCTTATTAAAACAGGCACTGCAGTTAGCTGGAAAAATAGAAGTGACCAAAGCAAGGAACCACTTAAAGTTTTTCTCCAACCTTGCCCTGTTGTACCAGCAAATGGGAAAATATGCAGAGGCAGAAGAGATATACCGTGGCCTTGAAAAAAGATTAGAAAGGGGTAAGCCGGAGTTTGCCAACTTCCTGAACAATGTGGCCATCCTCGCCATGCTGATGAAAAAAGAAGACCGGGTAGAACAGATGCTGAAGAATTCAGCAGAGATATACAAATCCACGATGACGGAACGAAGCCCGGCCTATGCCAAAGTGATCAGCGACCTCGGCAATTTTTACCGCTACAAAGACCGCTATGATGAAGCTGTACCGCTGCTGCAGCAGGCGGTGGAGATAAGGCTGGAAACGCTGGGTGATGCTCACCCGCTCTATGTGCAGTCGCAGGAAGACCTCGCCATTTTTTACTGGAAGAAAAAAGACATGGCCAAGGCCTATACTTTGTACAGGGAGGTAATGGAAAAATCACTCGACTTTGTGAACCGCTACTTCCCGCCGATGAGTGAGGCTGAAAAAACGAGGTACTGGGACCTGCTCTCGCCACGGTTCGAAAGATTTTACAATTATGCCATTGAAACAGCCGCCACCAATAAAGACATCATCAGCGACCTGTTTGAATACCGGCTGGCCACAAAGGGGCTGCTGCTGAGCTCCTCCCAAAAAGTAAGTGAAAGCATACTGAACAGCGGGAATAAAAAAATGATCGAAGATTATATTGACTGGCTCGACAGCAAGGAACAACTGACAGCGCTCTATGCCTATTCCAAGGAAGACCTGAAAGAGCAGAGTATCAACGTGGACTCGCTGGAGAAAGCCACCAACGCCATGGAAAAAAGATTGTCGGAGAGCTCCAAAGAGTTTTCCCAGTTCTTCTTTACTTCTAAAATAAAATTTTCTGAAGTGCAGAAAGAGCTGAAAGCCGATGAAGCGCTGGTAGAAATGATAAGGCTGCGCAATTTCGACCAGGTGTTCACTAACCAGTGCCGCTATGCAGCGCTGCTGGTTACCAAAAACGGTTCACAGCCCAAATTAGTGCTCCTGGAAAACGGAACGGATATGGAAGGCAAGCATGCCAAAGCTTACCGGGTATCCATGAAGAATAAAGCGAATGATGAACAGTCCTACAATCATTTCTGGTCATTGATTGACCCGGAAGTGAAAGGGAAGAAAAAAATTTATTTCTCGGCTGACGGGGTGTATAACCAGGTTAATCTCTACACACTGAGAAAAGCCGGTGGCGATTTCCTCATCAACCAGTATGATGTTGTCCTCATTGGCAATCCCCGTGACCTGGTGACGAATAAAACCAAGACCACACTCAGTTCCGGCAAAAAAGCCACCCTGCTTGGTTTCCCGGATTATGGCTCCGGTGTCATCGTACAACTGCCCGGCACCAAGGTGGAAGTGGATGCCATCACTAAACTATTAAAGACCTCCGGTTTCCAGGTGTCGGAGCTGACGCAAAGAGAAGCTACTGAAACCAACCTGAAATCCTCCCGCAGGGTTTCCATACTGCATATCGCCACCCACGGTTATTTCCTGAAAGATGTGGAGAAAGCCAGCTGGCCCATCGGGGTGCATGCTGACTATGCCAAAGACAATGTGCTGCTCCGCTCCGGGCTCATGCTCACCGGTGCATCAGAAGCTGACAAAAACACGGCAGGGCTCGACAGCAGCAATAACGGCATCATGACCTCTTATGAAGCGATGAACCTCGACCTGAAGGGAACCGACCTCGTAGTATTAAGTGCCTGTGAGACCGGGCTTGGAGAAATAAAAGCAGGCGAGGGGGTCTATGGTTTGCAAAGGGCTTTCCTTGTTGCGGGAGCAGAAGCCATTATCATGAGCCTCTGGAAAGTGGATGATGAGGCCACGCAGCAACTGATGAATAATTTTTATGCCAACTGGGTAAAGGGCAATGACCGGCCAAAAGCCTTTAAGCAGGCACAGCAGCAACTGATGGCGAATGACAAATTCAAAGCGCCGCTGTACTGGGGGGCTTTTGTGATGATGGAGGATTGAGGGAGAGTCGGGAGGCGGGAGTCAGGAGTCAGTAGCATTTCATGATGAATTTGTCATTCCAGTCTTTTTATTCTCACTTGTTCGACGAGTTCCTCTTCGGGACACTCTTTTAACGGGTGGCTTTATGCGGGAGGAGACTCGTCGAAAAAGAATCATTACATATTCACCGTAAGTTATAAACGATAGCCTCGTAGAGGCGGAATTTTGGTAGAAAGACCAAAATGAAGTTAATGAGCCCCATCGGGGCGATATTTTTTCATATTAGTGCCATATTATTTTCTGAATATATAACTGTAAGTTTCAACAGAATTTGCAAATCCTCCTAAAAGAGGTGCTTCTTTTTTGATTAAATACCCTTTTGCGTCGTAAGTGAAATATTTTTTTTCTTTCCCTTCATTATATACTATTAAGTTGTCATCCTGGTCATACTTGTATTCTTGAGTATCTTTTTCAAGATCAAAATAACCTCCTATATATTCTATTTTTGAAACCTTTCCATTTGTTGCATAGGTTAATCTTTTATGTAAAAAAAGTTTTCCAATTGTATCGGATGGCTCATAGAAATATTCTTGAAACTCAATTAGCCTACCTAAATTGTCATAAACATTCTTTGTTACTCTCTTACTGCCATTCTGAATCCAAATCAATTCTATTTCATTACCATTTGTGTCATATAAATGAAAGGTTGAAGTAGAGTCTCCGTCATTATTAGCAGATATCGTCTTTTCTACTTTCCCATTCTTATTGTAGAAATATTCTCTTGAATAGCCTAATTCTTGTGAAGATTCTTTGATTTGTTTAGTTTCGTTATAAACTCGATCAAAAAAGATGGAGTCAGACGGTTTGTTCTCAAAATCAATTTGCTTATCATATATTTTATCCCCAAAGCGATTGAATCTTGAGTAATACTCATTTACTTTTTGTCCCTTTTTATTAAATGTAGCAATATAAACCAGGTTACCTACTGTGTCAAATGAAAGTTGTCTGGTTAGTTTATCTCCTGCGATATGGATCTCAACCTTTATTGTGTCAATTTTATTGGATTTGATAAAAGGTTTATCATATGTCCCAAGCAAATAGGTTAGTTCATCATTAACCTGTGATTTGGCTAAGTAATTCAGAAAACTGAAAACTAGAAATAGTAAGAAATGTCTCATTCTAATATGATTGTTAACCCTCAAATTTACATTACTTCTTACACAATGATTAATTTCCCTCTCACCCATTTACATCGTAACTTCCCTTAAAATTTATTCCACCCCATGCGGAAACTTTTGATTTTTGCCTTTTGCCTTTTGCCTTTTG
>JBQTHS010000130.1:0-3214 GCA_052389635.1 Bacteroidota bacterium
TATTTGTTTCTTTTTTCCGCTCTTCGAGGTACCAGTACATGAAGGACAGCACTGCACTGGAGAGAGACAGCCAGACTTCTTTTTTTACCGATACATCTTTTGTGTACAGGCTGAAAAAGAAAACGGAATTGCCCGATAATACAAAGATTTGGGAAACTATTGTAACAGACACCGGCAGCAGCCGCACTTTACGGACAAAAATTTTCTATAAAGACGGAACAGGGTTTACACTGGCAGTGCAGTCCGACACCCTTTCCCCGCCCGGTGATTTTGTAAAAAGTTTTTTTGACACATTCACACCTGTTGACACACTGAAAGGCATCAACCCCTTCACCAAAAAATCAAAAATATTCTTTGAGGACTTCCACAGCACTGACAGTGTGCTGCATAACCGGGCCGTTACACACATTGCAGATATTGATCTTGACTCATCCGATTTCATGTCTCTCAAAAATGCCATTGTTTCGCTGAACTGGAAAGAGAAGAAATATTTAGAAACTAAAAAGGAGTTTATCAACAAATTGGGGGATATTAAAAGCAGGGAAGCAGCGGAGAATCTGAAACAGCAGTATTATACACTGGATGATACGGTGGAACTGCAATATGCAGTGCTGGAAAACCTGCTGCAGCATAAGACGCAGTACGCCTTTAACCTTTTCCGGGATATTATCAACACAGAACCGCCGGTGCTTGATTATGCAGATGCTGATTATTCTTCTTACAGTACAGGATTGCTCAGCAAATATCTTTCCAGCTACAATTTCAAAGATGGAAAATTCTTAGACGAACTTTCCGATTCATTGAAACTGACCCTCACCATATTGCCCGGCCTGCTTCCGCTGCTGAACCTTGATGACTACAAGGAAACCATAATGAACCTGCTGGGTGATATGATTGACAGCAGCCTTGTCCGGTCAAAAGATTACGAAGCTTATTTCAGCAAGTTCCTGATTGAAGCAAAGCAGGAACTGAAAAAACAATCTATTGCAGAAAAGAAAAAAGCGATTGCAAAGGCCGAAGAAAGTAAGGAAGACAATAAAAAACCCTCTTACCAGAGTGATATAGCAGGAGCCGATGATGGCAATGAAGACCTGAGCCTCTATGCCAGGCTGCTGCTGCCTTTCCGGGATGAGAACCCTGCCGTTGAACCGGTCATTCAGCAAATGCTGAAGTCAGGCGACAAACGGTTAAAGTATAACACATTGTTGTTGCTGGTAGCAAAGAATAAACCATTTCCTGACACATTACTTAATTATTTTGCCGGGATGGATGAATACCGGTATGAACTGTACAGCGACCTGAAGGAGAAAAAGAAGCTGCACCTGTTTCCTGTAAAATATAACACTCACCTTGACCTGGGGCGCAGCGCCCTGCTGAACGAAAAAGCCTACGATAAACCCGACACACTTGTTTTCCTGCAACGAATGCCGGCAGAAGTCAAAGGGAAAAAAGGTTTCGTTTATTTTTACAAATACAAGAGTAAAAAAGACGACCTGCTGTGGAAGCTCGCCTCTGCAGGACTGGTGCCTGAAGACCCGGATAATTTTGAATTTGATAAGGATATGGAACCCCGGCTGTCTTTATCATCCTCTTATTTAAGGGATTTTTCCCTTCCCAACTGGAATGACTTTACAGAACTGTCCGATACCAAAATAAAAGATGATACTCCACTGAACGAACAACTAAACCGGGCGTTGAAAAAAATGCTGTATTCCCGCCGCAAAAGCGCCAAAGAGTTTTATAAGAATGATGACAGGGATACTGAACCTTCCGGTTATTGAAACTCCATTATCAGGCTGCGGGTATGCCTTTAGGGATAGATGCAATCAGCTTTTGTGTATAGGCCGATTTGGGATTGAAATAAATATCATCGGCAGCGCCGCTTTCTTCTATCCGCCCTTTATTCATCACCATGATGCGGTTGCTTATATACCGGACGACAGAAAGATCATGTGAGATAAAGATGATGGTGAAGCCAAATTCTTTTTTCAGGTCGTTCAGCAGATTCAGCACCTGGGCCTGCACACTGACATCGAGCGCCGAAACCGATTCATCACAAACGATAAAGGAAGGGTTCAGCGCCAGGGCCCTGGCAATAACGATGCGTTGCCGCTGGCCACCGCTGAATTCATGCGGGTAGCGACTGAAATGTGCCGCCTCCAGGTTTACTTTTTCCAGCAGTTCCACCACTTTGTCCTTTCGTTGTTGAGCGGTGGGCAGTATGCCATGCACTTTCATCGGTTCTGCAATGGCGTTGCCGATTGTCATCCGGGGGTTCAATGAAGAATAAGGGTCCTGGAAAACGATCTGTATCTCTTTCCGGAGTGCATGCAGCTCTTCTCTTTTTTTGGTCGTGAGGTCGGTACCGTTGTAAATAACTTTACCGGCCGTCGGTTCGATCAGGCAGAGCAAGGCCCTCCCCAGGGTAGTTTTGCCGCAGCCGCTTTCACCCACCAGCCCCAGTGTTTCTCCATTGTACACTTCAAAACTTACATCGTCTACCGCTCTGGTCCAGGCAGACGGCTTACCAAAAAAACTTTTTTTAGCAGGGAACCAGACAGAGAGGTTTTGTACAGAGAGGAGGACAGAGGCCGGAAGTCGGGGGTCAGAGGTCAGCGGAATCTTTTCAGACCTCGGACTTCTGACGTCTGACATCGTTCCTTCCAGGAAGTCGCTTACAACCGGAAGTCTCTTTCCTCTTTCATGATTGACCGGGCGGCAGGCCAGGAGTGCTTTACTGTAGGGATGCTGCGGGTTTTGAAAAATATTCCTGACGGTGCCCTGCTCAGCAATTTCGCCTTTGTACATTACTACAGCCCGGTCAGCAATTTCGGCCACCACGCCCAGGTCATGGGTGATGAAGATGACACCCATGCCGGACTGCTGCTGCAGTTCTTTTATCAGTTGCAGAATGGTTTTCTGCACCGTCACATCAAGGGCGGTGGTGGGTTCATCGCAAATGAGCAGGGAAGGCCCGCAGCACATGGCCATAGCGATCATCACCCGTTGTTTTTGCCCGCCGCTGAGCTGGTGCGGATAACGGTCGAAGACGGCAGCAGGGTCTGGCAATTTTACTTTTTCAAACCACTGAATCGTTTTTTATTTTGCCTCGTCATTAGATTTTTTTTTATGAGGGAGGATGGGTTCCATTAACTGGTCACCCCAGGTAATCACCCGGTTAAGAGATTTCATAAGCTCCTGGAATATCATAGCA
>JBQTHS010000131.1:0-18116 GCA_052389635.1 Bacteroidota bacterium
TGAAACCGTTTTTTGATTTGGCAGTCAGCCCACCGATACTGGTCAATGAAGAGGCCAGTGGCACATAATCTTCTCCTTTGGCTTCCCCGATGACCCTTGCCCTTGTGAGGTTAATGTCCACATCGCCAAAAAGCCACTTATTAAACTGGTAACGGGCAGAAACATCAATCCCCGTCCTCCTTGTCTTACTGCCTGCTTCTACAATACCGGCATCGCCCACATACACAAACTCCTGTTGTGAATAAAGAAGCCAGAGCGCCGTTTTCAGTATCAGGTTTTTAGCAGGTTTTAAAACGATGCCAAGGTCTGTACCAAATACTTTGGGGAGAATATCGTTGGCAATGTTATCAAGTATCACCCGGGTATCGTTGGAGTGAAACCCGATTCCATTATGGAGATAGATTTTCACTTTTTGGTCGGGGGAGTAGCTGATGTTTAGTTTGGGGCTGAATGTTCCTTTTGTCTGCCTCTCAAAACCGGCCGCACCCGTCAGTTCATCTCTGTATTTGAAAATAAAGTAGTCATATCGCAGGGCAGCATTCAGGTTAAACTTATTGCTCAGCTCCACATCCTGATTGATATAAACAAATGTGCTGGTTTCTTTCACATCGCCTTTTTGGATACTGCTGTGGAAGATGGTCCTGCTGGCTTTTGCCAGTTCAATGTCATTTACATCATCATACCTGAACCCGGAACCGATCTCAATGGCCGCCTTTTTACCGCCCAGTAAATATGATTTCGCAGCTGTTGTTGTATAGCCCCATATATTTCTTTGCTCCAGCTGATTGATCATGTCGCCGTTGACAGGATCATCAAGAAAAAAAGTGAAGTTGGAAAACAGGTTGAATTTATAGCGGCTGAAATAGAGCTGGTCAGTTGTCTTCCAGTTGCTCTTCCATTGTTTATTGAACCGGATATTTACATTGCTGCGACTGGTATGGCCGCCTTCTGTATCATCAATGGCGCCAAAACGGCCGATAAGGCCTGACTGCACGGCCCTGTCGGGTATCTGACCTGAGGCATTCCATTTACTGTCGAAAGTGGACGCTGTGATAGAGAGTTGTGACTGGTCACCAAACCAGGCATTGTATTTCCCCATGATATTGAAACGATGAAAATCCTGCGGGCTTTCAAAATATCCGTCTGTGGCGGAATATTCTGAAGCCATATAAACCTGCTGCCTGTTTTTATCAGTTGTTTTATTAAACAGTTTCAGCATGGTGGCAGCACGGAAAGTTCCGAACTGGCCGCCTTCTGCTTTCAGCATGTTATTATCAATAAATTCTTTTGTATTAAACTCAACACAGGCAGCAGTTGCCAGGTTCCCTTTACTGCCGGAATAGGGACCTTTGTCAAAATTTACCTTTTCCACTGTTTCCGGGATAAGGAAGTGCAAATCAGCATAACCCTGGCCATGTGCATGGCTTACCATATTCACCGGTATGCCGTCCACACTAACGGCTATGTCCGTTCCATGGTCAATATCATATCCTCTTAAAAAAATCTGTTCGGCTTTTCCGCCGCCTGCATGTTGTGCAGTAAAGAGGCCCGGAACAATGCGCAGTACATCCTGCGAAGTATTTACGGGCCGGAGTTTAATATCCACCGCACCCATAGTATTCAACCCGCTGGTCCTACGGCTGTTGATGCGTATTTCTGATAAATCAAGACTGGCTTTTTTCAGGTTCACAGCTACAGATGAAAGAAGGTTCGGCTTTACTTCCACCGGGATGATCTCGGTTTTATAGCCGATATGTGAAACGATCATTTCATATTGGCCTGCATTCACAGCAGGAAAACTGAACCGGCCGAATATATCTGAATTATCACCCGCCCTGCTTCCGATATTGATGGTAGCACCGCTGACAGGGGTTTTTGATTCGGCATCGGTGATAAAACCTTCAATTACCCCTTTTTGGGAGTAAACGTAAACAGAAGAAAATAAAACTAGGGATGCTAATATTGTTTTGAGCGGCATAATAGCTGGTTTTATACGCATATCTACGGGTCAAAGGAATGAGTGGTTCGGCACCGGGCAGATAAATTTGGGACCATTGGCGGTAAAAATTTTTTTAACGGGCCAAAATCCGGAACCTGCCCCTTTACCGTAACTCATTGCTGTAAACCAACCCGTGGTAATCAGACCCATAAAACCTCCGAAGGAATCCTGCGGACTAAGCAGGGTTATTATCAAGGGTATAATTATTAAATCCTGATTATTTCATTTAAACAATCAATCATGAAAAAGAAACTTCTCTTAGGCGGATTGCTGGGCCTTGTGCTGGCGGGCGGAATTATAATCGCCGCTGACCACATTGATGCGCCGGCTGTAACCGGCCCCGGCAGCACCAGTTCCGGTAATGACATTACTGACATTTATGCCTTTCAGAGCCCGGCTGACAACAGCAAGATGGTGTTTGTTCTGAACACCCAGGGCCTGCTTTCACCCGGAGCAAGCGCCACCGCTTCTTTCCCCTCCAATGTGATGTATGAATTCAACATTGACAACACAGGGGACAATGTGGAAGACCTCGTAATACAATGCCTGGTGCAGGGCGGAAAGATGCGGGTATATGGACCGGTAGCCGTGGGTACACCCGGCCTTATGAGCACGGTGAAAACAAATGGCCCCTCAACAGAAGTGAATGTGACCGCTTACGGCGCCGCTTCGCTAAATATCGGCACCAACAGCAACGGTATAAGGGTTTTTGCCGGTCCCAGGGATGATCCTTTCTTCTTTGACCTGGTGCGTTTCAGAGAAATAATTGCAGGCACACAGCCGGGTTTCCGCAATCCCGGGGTTGACAGTTTCGCCGGCACAAACGTAATGGCAATTGTGGTAGAAGTGCCCAAGACCCAGTTGGGAACTGCCGCCACTATCAATGTGTGGGGCGAAACAAAATCCAAATAACTGATTACTCATTTTTAAATCAAAAAATCATGATACACTTTAATAAGATAATGTTACCCGCTGCACTGGCAGCGCTACTTTTCAGTGCAGGCTGTAAGGATGATCCCCCAGCCGATAACTTTGACACCTCCGGCAACTTTATGCAAAACGACCAGATGGCCCGCCCGGCTATTAATACGGTATTCGTCAACTCTGCCCGTAAAAATGAATTCAATACCACAGTGCCTTCGGCCATGAATGCAGCTTTCAATGCGCAGTTTCAAAGCGTATTAACCACTTTTGGGTATACAACAAATATCCTTGGCCTCGATAAGCCTACATTTGCGGGTGTGCTGGTTGCCGATGTGCTGAATGTGAAAATGAACGGCACTACGACCTTTTATGACGGAGTAAATGTACTCACAGGAAGGGCCCTTGCCGATGATGTGATCACCACCGAACTGATATTGATTTTTGGCGGAGCAACAGGCGCATCCAACCCCGGCCTGCGGGATGATAATGTGAATGCAAATGATAAAGCGTTCCTTGGCGCATTCCCTTACTTAGCTACTCCTCACTAAATTGAGACTTACCGGGCAGTTGACCACTGCCCGGTTTTTAATTTTTTACCATGAGACCTTATTTTATTTTTTTAGCAGTTGTTGGGTGCCTGTTGCTTTCCTGCAACAAGAAGAATAAAGTAGCAGATGCAAAAGACTACAATGAATTCCTGAACAAAGGCGCAGTGGCGGCAGAAGTAAAGAAGATTACTCAGGAAATAGATTTCTGGCAAGAAAGACTGGAAAAAGACACAGGCAGTTATGTGAGTATGCTGGAACTGGCCAGCTATCAGTTCAGCCTTTTCAAACTTACCGGCAATATCGCAGCACTCCGTACCGGCGATTCTTTATTGAAAAGGAGTTCCTCCAAACTGAATGATACCGACCCGGAAATACTTTTTTCGCTTTCACAAAACAGTATCACACAGCACCAGTTCCGGCAGGCGGCTTTTTATAATGATGCGGCGGATAAAAACCAGGGCGACCGCTATATTATCCATTTGCTGGAATTCGACACCCGGATGGAACTGGGCCAGTACGCTGATGCTTATAAAAGCCTGGAGGCTCTGAAAGATAAATCGGCCTTTGATTACCTGATCCGTAAAGCAAAATGGGAAGACCATAAGGGAAACCTCGAAGGAGCTATTTTACTGATGGAACAGGCCTTTGAAGCTGTCAGGAATAAAAAGCAAAGCCTGTACTGCTGGGCCTTGTCCAACCTCGCCGATATGTACGGCCATGCCGGAAGGATGGAGGAGTCATACTGGGCTTACTTGGATGTGCTGAAAAAAAATCCGGCCAACCTGTATTGCCTGAAAGGCATTGCATGGATTGTTTTCGCACATGACAATAATCCCGTAGAGGCTAAACGTATCCTTCATTATTTGCTCTCACAAACAAGTATGCCGGATTTGAAGCTCATGCTCGCTGAAATTGCAAAATCGGAAAACAAGCCTGAAGAAAGCAAACAATGGATCCACGAATTCCTTTCGGAAGTAACAAGACCGGGCTACGGGGATATGTATAATAAGCACCTGATAAGCATATGGGCTGATGAAAAGCAGCATCAGCAAAAAGCACTGGCGCTGGCACAAAAGGAATTCAGTAACCGCTTCACCCCGGAGACCTGCGACTGGCTGGCATGGACACATTACCAGATGGGAAACTATAAAGAAGCATTGAACTGGTCAGCAGCCTATGTGTACAGGCATACATCCGAACCGGATGCCATGATGCACACTGCATATATCTACGCAGCCAACGGGAAAAAGCAGGAAGCAAAACAATTGCTCGAAGAATGCCTCGAAAGTTCACTCGAACTGGGCCCGGTTGCCAGCAGGCAGATAAGAGAAAAACTGGGGTCTCTGTAATAATTACTGCGTTTTCCCGAATTTCATTTCACCTGAAAGAATGGCCACTTTCAGGTCGTTTTCTTTGGGTGGCAGGGGACAGTTATAAACATTATTTATATAAGCGCAGTAAGGGTTGTAAGCTTTGTTGAAGTCAAGCCTATAAGCCCCGCTCTCCATTTCTGCAATGCTGGCATCAATATATCTTCCGTTTTCATAGGTATCTTCCCCTGATGTTTTATCGGTGAAGGCGATAAGCAGGTAATCTGCATATTTGGGAACAGCAAGCAATCCCTGTGACTGGTAAACCTGAAGCATCAATGACGTATCATGGACGCTGAAGTAAAGGGTGCCATATACCCGGTACAGCTTTTTCTCCCGGCCAGTAGTTTCTATTTTGAACCAGGGTTCTTCTTTTGCTTTTTCAAATCTTGCTTTGATGCAGTACGATCCATCAATGGGGTAGAAGCGGAGCAATTTTTTGTCTTCACCTTTAATTACTTCATGTTCATTTACATAATTGTTTCTCAAAGAAGTGAGTGAGTCCCTGTAATTATTCTCCTGACCGGATGATGGGCCGCAAATGATAATGGCAGAAAGGATTAATAAAGGGAGTTGCTTCATGCTGTCAGGTTGTTAATTCATCAACAGCACATTTACACTGCGCTGGAGTATATTGAAGGCGATTTCGGCCATCAGGTTTTCCTTATCCAGTGTCGGGTTCACTTCCGTTATTTCGAAGCAGCAGATCTTCCTGTTCTGCATGAACTTGCTGATGAGGTCTTCAGCCTCTCTTTCCCGCAGGCCGTTGCTTACAGGTGTGCCGGTTCCTTTGGAAATGGAGGAGTCAAGACTGTCCACGTCAAATGAAACATAAATGTCGGTGCAGTCGGCCAGGTAGCGCAGAACTGCCCTCACCACATTTTCGGCGCCTTTATTCCGGACCTCTTTTGTGGTGATAACCTTCATATCGTATTTTTCGATCAGGTGCCTTTCTTCCTTCTCATAATCCCGCAGGGAAATAAAAACAACATCTTCCGGTAATACCTTCGGGGATATCTTGCCCATATTCTTCAGGTAGTTCCAGTATTTGGCTGTTTCATCATCTATATCATGCACCGCACAGTCTTCATTATTCTTGCTGATGGATATGGCCATCGGCATGCCATGTATATTACCTGACGGTGTGGTGTAAGGGGTGTGCAGGTCGGCATGGGCATCTATCCAGATTACGCCGAGCTTGCTTTTGGGTCTGGCCATTTTTATACCGGCGATAGTGGCGCCCGATGTACTGTGATCGCCGCTGATCACCACCGGGAAAAAATTATTCTTAATGGAATCAGATACTGCTTTGCCCACCCTGTCATACAATGTGGCAATGCCTTTAATGCGTTTGGCGTAGGGCGATTCGATCGGCTCGTACAGCAATTTATTTTCTGTTGGTATTTTTTCTGAGGGAAAGTGAATGAAGAAGTTACTCATGAAATCAAGGGCGGCTATTTTGATGGCATCCACCCCAAGGCTGGCGCCGCGGGTACCTGCGCCTATTTCAGAGGGTACTTCTATCAGTTTGATATTTTTCATACAGTCATCGTTAATAAGCAAAACGGCGCATGGCCGGTAAAAGAAATAAATGGGGGTAAGTAAGAGGAGGGCGGAGGTAATTAATCAGGAATATAAAAATTGACGGGCAGCGATTGCTCGGCAAATGTGTAAGTCCTGTTTATTTTTTTTGAGATTTGCCTCATAAAAATACAGAACAAAGATAGCTGTTTGACCCCGTGATGTCAAGCCCCGTTAATATGTTTATTCATGGGCTGCCAGTATGGGTATATGGCTGTGATAGGCAAGGCGTTTGGTGTGTGATGATTTCAGAACAGAGGTGGCGTTGGTCTGGTGTTTGGGGATTGTTATTACTACGTCAATCTGCCGGTCTTTGATGAAATTATCCAGCGCTTCGAAGAAATCATTCATAGTGATAATGTAAAACTCGGTATTGAACCGGCTGAACATTTCCGCCAGTTTATTTTTTTCCTCCTGCAATTCCACAGGCAGGGATACATACACTTCGCTGTTTACATGAACGATATGCAGTTTTGGGTTGAACATTTCCAGTACCGAAGTGATAAGAGTGGACGGGGTGGTGTTCTCCACATTTTTAAAGTCGGAAGCAAATGCCACATTGTTCAGCCCCTTGTACACGGCATCAGGTGGAATTATCATTACCGGGTACAGGTTTTTGTCAATCAGTTTCAGCGTATTACTGCCAAACATGGCCGCCCTTACTGCAGATTTTCCCGTAATGCCCATTACGATCAGTGTGGCACGGATGGTATGCGCCAGGCGGGAAATATTGTCAATCAGGTCGCCGCCCATTTCCCTTTCACATTCCACCTGCTGAACTCCCGCCCTGATGAACTCCTTTTTCAGGCTTTCCTGGTAATTGATGCAAACATCAAGGTCATCCGGGCTTTCGTAATTGTTATACAGAATGGCCAGTGCATCTTCTTTGCCGGCCAGCATCTGCGCCGTGTAGCGGGCGGCATTCAGGGATGTTTCAGAAAAGTCAACAGGAATAATGACCCGGTGCATGGTAGTTGGTTTTGCTAAAAATCAAATTTAAAGGATTTGGCAACGAGTTGAGTCTTTTTTTGGCGCCATTTTACCGGAGCAAACAGTTGTTAATAAAGTGAGAACTAAATATGTACTGCGTGTTAAACGAGTTGTTCCTACAGGGATAATCTTTATCTTTTATCAGATATGTCCGGGCTAAAGCCGGCTTCCTGATGTTCATAACCCCGGCATTAATGCCGGGGTTAGAAAGCAAACCCACACAAGGGGCTTTAGCCCTGAATTCTTGTTTTAGATATTAATCTGGTTCAATAAATAGACTCAAATGTCTGCTGCTGCATCAGCCGGGAGAAGGAAGGCATATTGCCGCAAAGCGATGCCAGCTGGTTTACATATTCTCTGAACGTGGAGGAACGGAAATGCTGGTTGGCCACCGATTCCCTTTTAAAACTTTTGATGTGAACAAAGCTGCAGTCATTCTCGTTGGTGGCATAGCACTGGCTGCGCATGCCACCGGGGCCATGCTGGTACAGCGCTTCAAAATAATCGTCAATGACCTGTTGTGCAGATTGCTGCCGGCCCGCAGGAACAGAAAAGGACATGATATACCTTACCATATTGCATACAGTTTTGGTTTGCTCAGCCGGTATGGTTATGGCAAAAAGAGAATCTGAAATGCTGCATGAAGCTCCTGCGGCAATATTTTTTTTGGATGAACGGCAACGGGGCTTTACTGGGGGATCACTGTTAAGTTGTCAACCTTTACCACTTTCGTGGTGGCTGCCGGCGCTGGTACAAACATTTTCTTCACTAATTCTGCATCATGTCCGTACACATCATCCCTGAAGTTGAGCCTTCCCTCATTGTCCACCCATGCCGTATAATAGATAATGAACACCGGCACCGGATCCTTCAGTTTCACTGCCCGCTCGGTGGTTTTGTTCATGGCCGCAACGATTTTCTCTGTGTTCCAATCCGGGTCGTTGCGAAGCAACCACTCAGCCATTTTCTGTGGCTGGCTCAGCCTGATGCATCCGTGACTGAAAGCCCTTTTGTCTTCATTGAACAGGCTTTTAGAAGGGGTGTCATGAAAATACATGTTGAAACTGTTGGGAAATATGAACTTCACTTTGCCCAGTGCATTGCCGGGACCGGGGCGCTGCCGTATGCCGTTGCCGGTCCGTTCCATATTCTTTCTTTCCAGGTAATTTGGGTTCCTGGCAATGGCAGGCAGTATTTCACTTTTGATGATGCTGGCAGGCACATTCCAGTAAGGGCTGAAGATCACCTGGTTCAGATCGCCATTAAACATCATGGTGTTGTTGCCCACTTTTCCCACCACCACCACCATGTCAAATACTGTTTTGTTACCGTCATACACATGCAGCATAAACTCCGGTATGTTAACGATGATCAGGTTGCCCTGCGGCTGTTGCGGAAGCCACCGCATCCTGTCCATGTTCAGCAATATCTGCTCTAATCTTTTTTCAGCAGTTACATTCATGTCTTTTACCAGGCCGGCATTGATGATACCGGTTTCTTTATAACCGAGGCTTCGCTGAAACTTCTTCACGGCAATCTCCAGTGTATCAGTGAAAACATTGCTGGTATCTACGCCGGGCATTTCCAGTGTCAGTTGCAGCCTTTTTTTGATAACAGGGATGGCTGTATCTGCCGCCTCTTTCTTTAAAGCGCCTTTTACAGCAGGAATGACGGGCCATCCTCCTGCTTTGGCAATGGGATAGTAAACGGCCAGTTGCTTTTTCAAGGCCGCATACATTGCATTGACATCCTCATAGTATTTTTCATCTTTATGTTTTTTGTTAAGCAGGGAGTCGGCCATAACCAGGGGGTCCGTTTTTTTGATGGGGATGAATTTTTCCTGTTCTTTTCTTTTTACATAACCCTTCTCATAAGTGCTGTTGATAAAGCGGATGAAATGCTCAGTAAAGCCAAACTCCGTGTTCAGCAGATTCGTATCCCGGGTGCTCACCGAAAGTTTTTCCTGGTTCAGGTAACTCTCTGCTTTTTTGTAAAAGAGGCTGTTGACCAGCGTGGTGTCTTTCAGATGGGTAACGGCATAGTCATACTGGTTCCAGAAGAAACGGGCCTGCTCGGTAAGCCCTGCAGACGAGAACCATCCGTACTGGTAATTCCGGGCATTGTAAAAACTGCGGATGCGGGTGGCAATCCTTTTATCTGCCAGGCTCCGGCTGCTGATATAGCGTTCCATTGCAAGGCTGTCCAGGAAAATATCGTTATATGCATTTTCTTTTGTGATGCTGTAATCCCGGTCGGTCATCTTCTTGGCCTTCGCTGTTTTTTCTTCGGGGGCATCCACATTCTCTACTTCGGGTTGATCCGCAACCGTTTCTTCTTTTTGGGAATTATTGCATGACATCAAGAAGATGATACAGGCAGAAAAGAGAAGGTTTTTCAGTTTCATACTTCAGGGTTGGTGTTTGGGTGTGCTAAAATACAATTTGCACAGGAAACAGGGGATGAGCAAAAAAGGGGATAAAAACTACGACTGGCTTACAGCCAGTTTCTTCTTCAGCACACCGGCCGCCATGGTATAGCCGCCGTCGGAGCCGTCCACAAAATGAACATGGCTCTCATCCATGCTCCGTACATAGCATGACATTACGGATTCTTTACTCACATACAGGCCATAGCGGATATAGCCTTTTTGTTCCAGTTCATTCAGCGCCGTCTCTAACTGCTCCCTCTGCTTTGCAGTGCCGGAAATAACAGTGTTGATCCTTCCGTCCAGCACTAGTGTGTCTGACAGATCAACCAACTGCATCAGGTAGGTTTTGCCCCGCTTTGTTTTAAAGTAAAGTGTACCCAGCAGGGTTTTGAACCAGTTGCCGAAAAGATACCAGGGCCTGAAGCCCCTGAACTTGGCTTTAGCCTCTGTACCTATTTTCTTCAGTGTTGCCTTCAGTTTGAGTTTGGAAATGGTGATAGGTTTTCGCTGATCATAACCGCCATAAATAGTATCCAGCTGGTCAACCACCAGTTTAAATGCTTCGGTTTGTTTCACTCCCTCCTGCGCAATAACCAGCAGGCTCACTACTTCATCATAATTTTCCGGCGGCTTTATTTTATCCCAGCGGCATTGCATACCGCTCAGGTCAAGCTCATCGTTTTCTATCACAGGTGGCTGCAGCATGTAATCCTCGCCTTTTATCACCCTTTCTGCATAGGAGAGCCCGGTGCCCAGTAGTACAGGAATGGAGAAAAGCTCAGATGTTTTCAGCTTGCTGATGCTGAGCTGCTGAGTATTGTCGTAAATATCCTTCACCGGCACATGGCCCACCCGCAATTCAAGGCTGAAGGATTGACGGGTGTTTTCCTGGTGCAGCAGTAACGCTTTTGTTACCTGCTCAAGGATGGAAGGCGGTACGATAAATGTGGCGCCATCTCCACCAAAGAAAAACGGAACAGTTAAGTTTTCTTTGAAAGCAATATTAAGTACGGCCACAATGCTGCCCGTGGCTACCAGGTTCACTGTTTCATGCAGGCCGTTAGCCACCGCCTGGGTTGATTTTTTTACATCGGTAATGAGCACATGCCAGTTGTCCGGCACCTTATAGAAAAGATGTTCTTCTCCTAACAGTTCGCTCAGCGGAAGCTGGTTTACCGGCAACCGGGAATAAAACATATCATTGGTGCCTGCTGCCATTTTAAGGTGAATTATGTACGGAAGTTAATTCTTTTTGGTTGCGGAGCGAATCCGGTCTTTCCCGGCAATGCTTCATCACAAATCAGCTATTTTTGCTTCCCAAGACAAATAGTATGGCAGATATACTGATCATTGATGATGAAAAGGCAATCCGCAAAACACTGACGGAGATCCTTTCTTTTGAGGGCTATAAGATTGAAGAAGCCGCCGATGGGGAAGAGGGACTGAAAAAATTCAAAGAAAAAAACTATGACCTCGTTTTGTGCGATATCAAAATGCCCAAATTGGACGGCATTGAGTTTTTACAGAAAGCCGGGGAATCCAATCCCGATATCCCTATCATTATGATCTCAGGGCATGGGAATATTGAAACGGCAGTGGAGGCGGTGAAGAAAGGGGCCTTTGATTATATCTCCAAACCACCTGACCTGAACCGGCTGCTTATCACCATCCGCAATGCAATGGATAAGAGCAGCCTGGTAACAGAGACCAAAGTGCTGAAAAGGAAAGTGAGCCGGGTGCAGGAAATGATTGGTGAATCAGCGCCCATTAAAAAAATTAAGGAAACGATTGATAAAGTAGCACCAACGGATGCCCGGATACTGATTACCGGTGATAATGGTGTGGGCAAGGAACTAGTGGCCCGCTGGGTGCATGAGAAGAGCAACCGTTCCGCTGGTCCGATAGTGGAAGTGAACTGCGCAGCCATCCCCACAGAATTGATAGAAAGTGAACTCTTCGGGCATGAGAAAGGTTCTTTTACTTCAGCCATCAAGCAACGTATCGGCAAATTTGAATCTGCCAGCGGCGGCACTTTGTTTTTGGATGAAATAGGCGACATGAGCGCCAATGCACAAGCCAAAGTACTCCGGGCATTGCAGGAAGGCAAAATAACAAGAGTGGGGGCCGATAAAGACATTAATGTGGATGTGCGGGTGATTGCCGCCACCAATAAAGACCTGCTGAAAGAAGTGGATGCCAGGAATTTCCGTCTTGACCTTTACCACCGGTTAAGCGTCATCATCATTCATGTACCCTCGCTGAACGACCGCCGGGATGATATTCCCATGCTGGTGGACCAGTTCCTGAAAGATATTTGCTCGGATTATGGCATTGCTGTAAAAGCCATTGAACCGGGAGCCATTAAATTGCTGCAACAATACAACTGGACGGGCAATATACGGGAACTGCGCAATGTGGTGGAGCGGCTTGTGATACTTTCTGGCAAGTCCATTACCGATGACGATGTGAACAGTTATGTGATGCCTAAGTAGGGGCTGAAAAAGAGTTTCACGCAGAGACCGCAGGGTACGCTGAGATGATAGTAAATATTCTCTGCGTTCTCCGTGAACTATGCATGATATTCTCAGTTTGTCTTACTACTAATCAGCGGCTGCTTTTTGTTTTTCAGCTTCCCTGATAAATGTAATAAGTTCATCAGGTGAGTGAACGATGATCACTTCTCCGGGTTTTCGCTTTATCAGTTTAGTGACAGGCCCTGACATCAGCACTTTTTTCCCCGGAAATATTTTGCATAATGACTCCGGATAACTGTCCAGACCTGTATTTTTCGGACAACTGGTCACATGGGTGTAAATAAAATCAACCGGGTGATGACTGAGGTAGATTTGCAGTGGCTCCAGTTGCATGTTCACGCCGAAATAAACAGTGCGGATATTATTTTTCTTCAGCAGGTAATCGGCCGCCAGCAGCGGTATCTCATGATGTTCACCTGCAGGGGCAAAAAGAAGCACCCGGATCGTTGCCAAAGAGTTCAGCTCCAAACCGTCAATGGCGCAAATGATCTTCTTGCGGATGATATGGCTGGAAAAATGTTCCTGCGCAGGGATTACATTGTTGGTCATCCACAGCAGCCCGATTCGCTGGAGGAAGGGGTAGAAGATCTGAAAGATGGCTTTTTCCAGACTTGAGCGGATGACAAGACTGTTGATTATTTTATCAAACCTTTCTTTATCAAAGTCCACGCTGGCTTCTATCAGCTGATAAATAAACAGCTCATGATTGTCTTCTTTTACCACGGTACGGACCAGCGCTTCCTGTCTTTGATCCGCAGTCAGTTCAGCCAGTTTTGAAACTTTATAGCCGTTGTGATAGAGAAAGGAAATGCACAGCAGCTCTTTCAGGTCGTCGTTATCATAAATGCGGTGTTTGTTGTCTTTCCGTTTGGCCACAAATAGCTTATACCGCTGTTCCCAGATGCGCAGGGTATGGGCTTTGATGCCGCAGAGGTGTTCAATATCCCGGATGCTGAACTGGTTCATGAAGCATCCTAAATTATCATTATTTCGTCGTAAAAGCAGCAGGGGGCTTTAGCAAAACTTTGAATATTAAAATTTTGAGGGGCAGATATTTATGATATTTTTGTCCGTTTAAAACCGTTTCATGCCCCTTTATCACCTGTTCATCGTTTACCTGATCGGCACCCTGCTTGTCTTTCTTCCTTGTTTTGGATTAGCAAAGCTTTTTCCCAAAGCCGGCATCGAAGCCTGGAAAGCATATGTACCTTTTTACAATACCTGGGAAATGCAGAAGGCAGTTCAGCGGCCCAGGCACTGGGTGTTCTGGCAGTTTATACCTGTAGTGGGCTGGTTCATCACCCCAGGCATATTCATTGAATTTGTAAAAGCATTCGGCAAATTTTCCCTGGGACAGCATACGCTGGCATCTTTATTTGCACCATTTTATTTTCCTTGCCTCGCTTATAAGGAGAACCCTAAATTCATTGGCGCTGATGGGGTAAAAAAGCATAAGAAAAAGGGGTGGAGAGAATGGGTGGATGCCGCCATTTTTGCCGTGGTGGCCGCCACGCTTATTCGCACATTTGTTTTCGAAGCTTATACCATTCCGAGTTCTTCTATGGAAAAGACATTGCTGGTGAGGGATTTCTTATTTGTCAGCAAGCTGAGCTACGGTCCAAGAATTCCCAATACCCCGCTTTCTGTTCCATTCGTTCATAATTACCTGCCCTTTGGTTCAAAAAGAAAATCATATTCAGAGGCCATTAAGATCCCTTATATCCGGTGGTTTGCTTCGCCGGTAAAGAGAAATGATTGTGTGGTGTTCAATTTCCCCGAAGGAGATACGGTTTTTAATATGCCGGGTTATCAGTCCGCAAGGCCTTATTATAATCACATAAGAAAACTGGACGGAACTTTTGATGATCAGCAACGGCAGTTTTATCTGAGTCAGCCCGATCAATGGCCCATCGCTGTTCATCCTGCTGATAAAACAGACAATTACATAAAACGGTGCGTTGCTATTGCCGGCGATTCGGTTAAAGTGGTGAACGGGATATTGTATGTGAACAACGAACCGGCATTTGTTTCTCCAACATCGGTCACTTATTATTATTTCAGCAGCACCCGCATCATTGATGAGGATGATCTGAAAGATGCAGGTATTTCTTTAAACCAGAAGGAAGATGATGAATCATCCAATGATTTTGTGCCGCAGACGATGAACCTTTACAAGATCAACCTGACATTAAAGGAACTGGATAAGCTGAAAAAGATGGACGGGGTGATTGTCAATTCCATTCAAAAAGATATAGACTCTGCCCGGCTCGGGTATGTGTTTCCATACGACACCAACTATTACAAATGGTCTGTTGATTTCTTCGGCCCGCTATGGGTGCCCGAAAAAGGAAAGACCATACAACTGACACCTCAGAATGTGGCTCTTTATAAAAGATGTATCGGCTTCTATGAGCATAATACATTTGAGCAAAGGGATGGAAAATACTTCATCAACGGAAAGGAAAGCAGCAGTTATACTTTTACAATGAACTACTACTGGATGATGGGTGATAACCGTCATAAATCACAGGATTCCCGTCTTTGGGGTTTTGTACCCGAAGACAGGATTGTAGGCAAGGCCTGGATGATCTGGTTCAGCTGGGATAGGGGGCCGAGGTGGAAGCGGTTTTTCAAAATAGTACGTTGACAGACCTGTTATTTCATTTTGCCGTTTTATTACTTGAAAATTGAATATTGATTGTTGATATATTGAATATTTTCTTAAACACTCAATAAGCAATGCTCATCTGCCCTCGCCCCACCGTAGTGTATTTTGTCCCTTTGGAACTATTTAGTATTTTACTGCAATGAAGCCAAAGAAAATTGAGTTTGAATACGAAGTGTACGAAAGCATCAGCGAACTGAGCGAAGAAGACGCCTGGCTGCTGAACGAGGCGAGGTCGGTGACGGAGCAGGCCTATGCCCCATATTCCAATTTTCATGTGGGGGCGGTAGCCATACTGGCCAACGGCGAAGTGGTGGCCGGCACTAACCAGGAGAATGCTGCTTACCCGGTCGGTATTTGTGCCGAGAGGGTGCTACTGGGATCGGTGGCCACCCTGCATCCCAATGTGCAGGTAAAGAGTATTGCTATCAGTTATAACAGTGATGAAGTAAAAAGCGATCACCCCATTTCGCCCTGCGGCATGTGCCGCCAGGCATTGCTGGAATATGAAACAAGACTGAGAGAACCCATCCGCCTCATTCTCGGTGGCATGGAGGGAAAAGTGTATATCATTAAGTCTGCCGGATTGTTGCTGCCATTTGCGTTCACAAAAAGTGAGCTAAAATAACGTCTGCACCCCATACGCCACTTTCGCTTCATGTTCGAGCAACCATTTCTTTCTCCATAATCCGCCTGCATAGCCTACTAATTCCCTGTTGCTGCCAATCACCCGGTGGCAGGGCACAATGATGGCGATATTGTTTTTCCCGTTTGCATTGGCCACAGCCCTTGTCGCTTTAGTATCGCCTGTTCTTTTGGCCAGTTCGAGGTAGCTGATCGTTTTGGCAAAGGGTATCTGCAGCAGTTCGCCCCATATTTCCTGTTGGAAAAGGGTGCCAGGCTGGTTCAGCGGAAGTTCAAAAAGGCGGCGCTGTCCATTGAAGTACTGGATCAGCTGCTCCACACAATTGATGAGCATCGGTGGCAAATGTTTTTTCTTTCCTTCCGGCTTTTGAGATGTATCATGAAAGATCACTTCGCTGATATATTCATTGCTGCCGGTTATTTTCAATAAACCCACAGGAGAGTGGTAATATGTGGTACAGGTATCAGCCAATTTTCTGCCCGTTTTTCGTTTGCTTGCCGGGCTGCAATAAAATTACATCATTGTTCTCATCATAAACACCCAATACGAGGCATTCGCTGGTGAAGTCTGCTATTTGTTTGGGCGGAAAGTTGACTACGGCAATCACCTGCCGGTTCAGCAGGTCTTCTTTCCGGTAATAAGCGGTTATCCGGGCCGATGAACGCTTAGTGCCCAGTTCTTCCCCAAAATCAACCAACAGTTTATATGCCGGCTTGCGGGCTTTGAAAAAATCGCTGACCTCCGTGATGGTGCCCACCCGGATATCAACCTTCTCAAAATCATTCCAAGTGATGGTCATCCTGAAATTTTAGTGTAAACTTGGTGAAAATTTGCCACAATGACACCTGTAAAAAAAGGAAGGACTATTTCAAGAAAAAATTTCCTGCGAAATACCGCTCTTGTAACCGGTGCATACTTTATTGTTCCCCGTCATGTATTGGGCCGGGGTTTTATAGCGCCAAGTGATAAACTGAATATTGCGGGCATCGGTGTGGGTGGCAAAGGCACCAGCGACCTGACAGAGTTTGCCAAAAGCCCACAGGTCAATATCGTTGCGCTTTGCGACATTGATGACAGGCAGGCGGTGAAGTCACGTCAGAATTTTCCGAAAGCCCCTTACTACAGGGATTTCAGGGAAATGATGGAAAAGGAAAAAAACAATATAGATGCCTGCAGCATTTCAACGCCTGATCATACCCATGCCGTGGCCACACTGGCGGCCATGCAGCTCGGCAAGCATGTGTACACACAAAAACCGCTCACCCATAATATTTATGAGGCAAGAATACTTACAGAGGCAGCAAAGAAATATAAAGTGGTGACACAAATGGGCAACCAGGGCGCTTCCGGCGATGATGTGAGAAAAGCGAAAGAAATGGTGGATGCCGGCATGATCGGCAGGGTGTATGAAGCCCAGGCATGGACCAACCGGCCCGTATGGCCGCAGGGGGTACCATCACCCACCGGAAAATTTGATATCCCCAATGAGCTGAGCTGGGATCTGTGGCTGGGCCCCGCCAAACACATTGACTACAATCCGGCTTATCATCCGTTTAACTGGAGAGGCTGGTGGGCATTTGGCACAGGGGCATTGGGCGATATGGCCTGTCATATAATGGATCCTGTTTACAGGATTCTGCCAATTGATTATCCGGATTCAGCAGAATGCAGTGTGGCCACCATCTGGAAAGAGATGTGGAATGACACACAAAACGAAGAAGCCTGCCCGCCTGCATCCATAATTCACCTCACTTATCCCGGCAAACAGGGAAAGCAAATAAAAGTATCCTGGTATGATGGCGGCCTGCTTCCCAAAAGGCCGGAAGAACTGCTGCCGGAAGAACCGTTTGGCAGTTGGGACGGAGGTTTGTTATTTATCGGAACAAAAGGAAAATTGCTACTGGACTGCTATGGCAAAAACCCGAGGCTGCTGCCCACCCGGCTGATGCAGGAAAAGAAAATGCCAAAAGAAAAGATCAAAAGAGTGCCGGAAGGACACTACCTGCAATGGGTAAATGCCTGCATAGCCGGGTATGGAAACGCCGGAACCAGTTCTCCTTTTGAATTTGCAGGTCCAATGACCGAAAGTATTTTAATGGGGAACCTTGCGATAAGAAGCTGGATGATGAAGAACCCCAAATCAACAGGATGGGCTGATAAATATCCGGGCCGTAAAAGACTGCTGTGGGATGCGCAGAATATGAAAGTGACAAATTTTGATGAAGCCAACCAATTTGTGCGGAGAGAGTACAGGAACGGATGGAAATTAGAATGGTGAGTTGCTGAACCGGTAGTTCTTAGTCAGAAGTCAAGCAGCTTAACAAGTTCAATCAACTCCTTTTGTTTGTAAAGGTCTTTATCAGCGATAAAGCATTTGCCAAATTCTTCCAGCAGTTGCTGTATCACCTGTTTGTTCTTCTGCGGTTTGATA